>JBBQRO010000024.1:0-36614 GCA_038214685.1 Acidimicrobiales bacterium | reverse complement strand
TGCCGGCGGGAGAAGATGAAGCTCTTCCTCAAGGGCCCGAAGTGCGACTCGATGAAGTGCCCGATCGAGCGCCGGCCCTATCCCCCCGGGATGCACGGTCGCGGCCGCATCCGGGAGTCGGAGTACATGTTCCAGCTTCGTGAGAAGCAGAAGGCCCGCCGCATCTACGGCGTGCTCGAGAAGCAGTTCCGCAACATGTACGAGGAGGCCAACCGCCAGGACGGCATCACCGGCGAGAACCTCCTGCGCATGCTCGAGCAGCGCCTCGACAACGTCGCCTTCCGGGCCGGGTGGGGCTCCAGCCGCAACCAGGCTCGCCAGTTCGTCCGCCACGGCCACGTCAACGTGAACGGCCGGCGGGTCACCATCCCCAGCTACCAGGTCCGCAAGGGCGACGTTGTGGAGATCCGGGAGAAGTCCCGCGCCATGATCGTCCTGCGCCACAACCTCGACACGCTCGACCGGGTCAAGCCGCCCTGGATCGAGGTCGCCGGCGAAGGCTGGTCGGCCACGGTGCGCGACCTGCCCCTGCGCGAGCACATCGACGTCCCCGTCCGGGAGTCGCTCATCGTCGAGCTCTACTCCAAGTAGATCTCCTCCTTTCACGACGTACGCAGTAGGAAAGCGAAGCTCTCATGCTCATCATCCAGCGTCCCTCAGTCGAAGCCCTCGGCGAGCAGGAGGGCGACCGCCAGCTGTTCACCATCTCGCCCCTGGAGCCCGGTTTCGGCCATACCCTGGGCAACTCGCTGCGGCGCACCCTTCTCTCGTCGATCCCGGGTGCCGCCGTCACCTCGATCCGCTTCGACGACGTCCTGCACGAGTTCACCACCATCGCCGGAGTGAAGGAGGACGTCACCGACATCATGCTCAACCTGAAGGACCTGGTCCTGCGGGTGGAGTCCGATGAGCAGGTCATCCTCCGCCTCGACGCCCGGGGCCCGGCCGACGTCACCACCCGTGACCTCCAGCCCCACTCCGACATCGAGATCCTGAACCCCGACATGCACATCGCCACCCTGTCGGGCAACGCCAGGCTGGCTCTCGACATCACCGTCGAGCGGGGCCGGGGCTACGTCTCGGCCGACAAGAACAAGAAGTCCTCGGTTATCGGGGTCATCCCGATCGACTCGATCTTCTCCCCGGTCCGCCGGGTGGCCTTCGCGGTGGAGCCCACCCGGGTGGAGCAGGCCACCAACTACGACCGCCTCACCCTCGACATCGAGACCGACGGATCCATCTCGCCCCGGGAGGCTTTGGCCTCCGCCGGCGCCACCCTGCGCTCCCTCGTCACCCTGGTGGCCGAGATGAGCGACGCCCCCCGGGCCCTGGAGCTGGGCGACGTCGGCGTCCTGGGCAGCGGCTCCCCCGACCTCGACCTGGCCATCGAGGAGCTCGACCTGTCCGAGCGTCCCCGGAACTGCCTCAAGCGAGCCCAGGTCAACACCGTGGGCGAGCTGGTCAACAAGACCGAGGAGGACCTGCTGGCCATCACCAACTTCGGCCAGAAGTCCCTCGACGAGGTTCTGCAGAAGCTCGACGAGCGGGGCCTGGCCCTGCGCAACAAGAGCGGGGCGTAGGTCTGTGCCCGGTACCCCCACCAAGGGCCGCCGTTTCGGCGGCAGCGCCAGCCACCAGCGGCTGATGTTCGCCAACATGGCCGCGTCGCTGTTCGCAGCCGAGGGCATCGTCACCACCGAGGCCAAGGCCAAGGCCCTGCGCCCGATCGCCGAGAAGCTCATCACCAAGGCCCGCAAGGGCGGGTTGCACAACCACCGCCAGGTGATGTCGTACATGGGCGACAAGGACATGGCCCACAAGCTCTTTGAGGAGATCGCTCCCCGCTACGAGGGCCGTCCCGGGGGATACACCCGGATCCTCAAGCTGGGTACCCGTCACGGCGACAACGCGCCGATGGCCCGCATCGAGCTCGTCTAGCCCTGCCGATCTGGCTGCACCTACGTGCCTGCAAGGCACGTCAGTCAGCCGGAGGGTGAAGACCCCGTGACGCGGGTTCGCATGACGATCGCGTACGACGGCACTGGTTTTGCCGGCTTCGCCGAGAACCGTGACGTCCGGACCGTGGGCGGCGAGCTGAAGGCCGCCCTGGCCACGGTGCTGAGGCACCCGGTGAACCTGATCGTCGCCGGGCGCACCGACGCGGGCGTGCACGCCTGGGCCAACGTGGTCAGCTTCGATGTGGAGCAGGCGGATCCCGATCTGGTCGGCCTACGGCGCAACCTCAACAGCATGCTCGGACCGGCCATCGTGATCCGGGCGGCCGCCGCCGCCCCGGCCGGCTTTGACGCCCGCCGCTGGGCGCTGGCCCGTCGGTACCGGTACACCGTGCTCAACCGTCCCGTTTCCGACCCGTTCCTGGCCGCCACCACCTGGCATGTGCCTCAGCCGCTCGATCTGGCCGCCCTGCGCCTGGCCTGCGACCCGCTCATTGGCGAGCACGACTTCTCGTCGTTCTGCCGGGTGCCGAAGCGGATCCCCGACGCCAGCCTGGTCCGGCTGGTCCATGACGCCCGGTGGCACGACTTGGGCGACGGCCTACTCCGCTTCGACATCGACGCCAGCTCGTTCTGTCAGCAGATGGTGCGGGCCATCGTAGGAACGATGGTGCCAATGGGGGCCGGGAAGGCCCGGGCGGGAGAGATGGCGGCCATCCTCCGGGCCCGCACCCGGGCGGTGGCCAACCGGGTGGCGCCGGCTCGGGGGCTGTGCCTGTGGGAGGTCGTGTATCCCGACGCCCACATGAACGGCGAGAGCGAGGCAGCGCCCCGGTCACCATGGGGTGACCCGGGCGCTGCCCGACGAACTACTGCTTGACGGCCTCGACGTTGAACTCGAGGCGGATCTTCTTGCCGACCAGCACGCCGCCGGTCTCCAGGGCCACGTTCCACGTGAGGCCCCAGTTCTCCCGGTCGATCTCGGCGTGGGCCGAGAAGCCGAGCCGCTGACCACCCCAGGGGTCGGCCTGGGCTCCGTCGAACTCCACGTCGAGGGTGACGGGCCGGGTCACATCTTTGACCGTGAGGTCGCCGGTGACCTTGGCTGAGCCGTTGCTCCCGATGTCGACCTTGGTGCTGCGGAAGGCGATGGTCGGGAAGGTCTCGACGTCGAGGAAGTCGGGGCTGCGCAGATGGCCGTCACGCTTCTCATCCGAGCTGTCGACACTTGCCGTATCGATAGTGACCTCGACCGACGACTGGTCGGGAGACTCGCCGATTACGACCTGGCCTTCGAAGGTGGTGAAGCGCCCACGGACCTTGGTGATCATCAGGTGCCGGCCGACGAACTCGATGGTGGTGTGGCCCTTGTCGAGGGCGTACGTCCCGGCCTCAGGGACCTGTACGCCCTGGTAGTTGCGGGTGAGTGTGGTGGTCATGTCGAGCTCCCTTCCGCCCGGAGGCGGCATAGCCGATGAGGATTCAACTACTTGTTTGACCATACAACAGTTGAACGCTTGTGGAATTCCCGACGGAGAACAGGATCGGGGCGTGAGACTCAGGGCTGGATGGTGCCGGCGGCCGGCGAAGCCTCGATCTCGGGCGCCGGCGCCGGCACGGACGCTTCATCGGTGAGGCGGTCGGCCACCGCTGCCAACTCGGTGTACAGCTTCTCGAGCTGGGCCCGGATCTCGGCTTCGCGGTCGGGCCAACCGTCGTGGGCGGCCTCGTCGGCCTGGCGGGCCAGCTCGACGATCTCCATCTCCAGCCCGACGGCATGGTCCTGCAACTGCGGATCGACCTCGGCCACGGTGGCTCCCTTTCGTTGGGCTCGCTGCCAGGCCCACCGGACCCGAGGCGATCTCACGGCTGGTTGTACCCGGGAAGTACAGCGGCCATACCTCCGGGGCGAGTAGGATAGCGAACTGATGTTCGAGTTGAACGCGCAGCAGCAGATCGCAGTGGAACATGAGAACGGGCCCCTCTTGGTGCTGGCCGGTGCCGGGAGCGGCAAGACGGGCACCCTGGCCCATCGGGTCGCCCGGCTTCTCCGGGACGGAGCGGACCCGGAACGCGTGTGCCTGGTCACCTTCAGCCGGCGGGCGGCCCAGGAGCTGCTGGCGCGCGCCGGCCGCCTGTCGGACAACGCCGCGGCCGAGCGCGTCTGGGGTGGCACGTTCCATGCCGTCGCCAATCGGGTGCTGCGCCTGCACGGCCGGCGCCTCGGCGTCGACCCGGGGTTCAGCATTCTCAACTCGGGCGACGTCACCGAGCTGTTCGGCCTCATCCGATCGGACCTGGGGCTCCACCACAACGGCGACCCGACGTCGCCTCACCGGCGATCACCCCGGGCGTCCACCCTGGCGTCGATCTACGACCGGGTGGTGAACACGGGCGAGCGCCTTCAGGTGGTGCTCGAGCGTTCATTCCCATGGTGCGCGAGCGAAGCCGAGGGCATCCGGGAGTCCTTCGCTGCCTACACCACCCGCAAGCGGGAGCGGCAGCTACTCGACTACGACGACCTGCTCCTCTGCTGGCGGGCGCTGGGCGCCGTCCCCGGCCTGTTGCCGAGCATGTTCGACCATGTGCTGGTGGACGAGTACCAGGACACCAACGCCCTGCAGGCCGACATCCTCGCCGCCCTCTGCCCGGACGGGGACGGGCTCACCGTGGTCGGCGACGACGCCCAGGCCATATACGGCTTCCGCGCCGCCAGCAGTGGCAACCTCCTGGAGTTCCCGGCGCGCTTCGGGGGTACCACCGTGGTCCGCCTCGAGCAGAACTACCGGTCGACGCCGCCGATCGTGGCCGTGGCCAACTCGGTGATGGCCGAGGCGCCGGCGGGCAGTGCCATGACCAAGGTGCTCTGGTCTGACCGGAGCGGCACCCGCCGGCCCATGCTGCGCACATGCGGCGACGAGGAGGCCGAGGCCGGGGCGGTGTGTGACTCGGTTCTCGCCCATCGCGACGCCGGCGTGGCCCTCCACGACCAGGCGGTGCTGTTCCGGGCGTCGTCGCATTCCGACCTGCTCGAGCTGCACCTCACCCGGCGCAACGTCCCGTACGTGAAGTACGGCGGGCTGAGGTTTGTCGAGGCCGCCCACGTGAAGGATCTGCTCGCTCTCCTGCGGGTGCTCGACAACCCGTGCGACGAACTTGCCTGGTTCCGCGTCCTGCAGTTGCTCGAGGGCGTGGGTGCCGCCACCGCCCGGCGGGTCATGGGTGACCTGGGTCTGGGGCCCGAGCGGCCCCCTGAGCGGGAGGCCGGGGCTGCGGGCGGGCCCGAGCCGGTCGACCCCAACGTGACCCCCCTCTCCCGTCTTCTGGCCGCTGCGCCCCGGGTACCCGCCGCGGCCCGGCCGGAGCTCGCCGGCCTCCGGTCGGCCCTGGCCGAGTGCGCCGACGGATGCCTGCCCGGAGGGGCGACGCCGCCGCCGGCCGTCCAGGTCGAACGGCTCCGCCAGTGGCTGGGCCCGGTGCTGGAACGGGTGTACGACCACGTCGCCGCCCGCCAGGCGGACCTCCAGCGGCTCGAGAGCGTGGCCGCCGGCGCGCCGTGCCGCAGTCGCTTCGTGAGCGAGCTCACCCTCGATCCGCCCTCGTCCACCTCGGACCTGGCCGGTCCTCCGCTGGTCGACGAGGACTGGCTGAACCTGTCCACGGTCCATTCGGCCAAGGGCGGAGAGTGGGAGGTGGTCCATGTGCTGCACGCCAGCGACGGCATGTTCCCCTCCGACATGGCCACCGGTGACCCGCAGGGCATCGAGGAGGAGCGCCGCCTGCTCTACGTGGCTGTCACCCGGGCCCGTTCCGTGCTGGAAATCAACGTGCCCCTCCGATACCACTTCAAGCGCCGCCCGCTCACCGACGCCCACGGCTACGCCCAGGCCAGCCGGTTCCTTTCGCCGGCCGTGCGTGAGCTGATGGACGAGGTGCACGCCGAGGGCCGGCCCCGCTTCGACGACGGCCTCGTGCATGGCGCAGCCGTGCCGGTGGTCGAGGGCGGACTGGCCGGGGTCGACCGCATGTTGGCCGACCTCTGGGGATGACCCGGCGGTAGTCTCGCCGGCGTGCCCGCCCCCACCACCACCATCGACTGGGTGGCGGCCCGGCGGGCGGTGGCCGTGGCCGGCCCGAGGTTCACGGCGATGCTGCGCTCGGCCACCCGGCCCGAGGCCCCGGCGCTCGGGGAGTGGGACGTCGCCCAAACGGCGGCCCACGTCTCCCATGCCATGGACACCATCACCGCCATGACCAAGGGCGGCGGCAACCTGATCGAGGACATCGCCGGTCTCTCGACGCTGACCAGGGTGATGGTGGCCGGCGAGGGCCGGCGTCCCCTCGGCGATCTCGCCCACCGGATCGACACCAGCGTGGGTGGGTTCCTCGTTGCCATGGAGGCGGCCGCCGCCGGCGAAGGGGATAGCGCCCACAACTGGATGGTCCAGGGCACCGAGGTGCGCCTGTCCTTTCTCACCTGTCACATGCTGAACGAGCTGACCGTGCACGGCCTCGACATCGCCCGGGCCCTCGGCATGCCCTGGCCCATCGACCGCAGCCATGCCGCCATCCTCGTCGCAGGTTTCGTCCTGCCCGCCCTCCATGCCGTAGGCCGGGACCTGGTGGTCCAGGAGAAGGCCGCTAACGCCCGCTTCGAGCTCCGCCTCCGGGGCCACGGGCGGGCATGGCTGCACTTCGCCGACGGGAACTTCTCGGTCGAGAGCTCCCCGCAAGGCCCGGTCGACTGCCACCTGTCCGTGGATCCCGAGGCGTTCCTGCTGGTGGCGTGGGGCCGGACCAGCCAGTGGCCGGCCATCGCCAGAGGCCAGCTCCTGGCCTGGGGCCGCAAGCCCTGGCTGGGCATGCAGCTGCGGTCCTGGCTGCGCAACCCGTAGCCCCCCGGATTCTGGCCGGCCCGGACCGACTACACTCTTCCCCCGGTGCGCACCTTTTCTACAAAACCATCCGACGTCCAGCGCGCCTGGCACCTCGTCGACGCCGAGGGCCTGGTCCTCGGTCGCATGTCGTCGGAGGTCGCCCGGCTGCTGCGCGGCAAGCACAAGCCCATGTTCGCCCCCCACCTCGACACCGGTGACCACGTGATCGTGGTCAACGCGTCGAAGGTCGTGCTGACCTCCGGCAAGGTGGCCAAGAAGATCGCCTACCGCCACACCGGCTACCCCGGTGGCCTGCGGCAGCGGTCCTACACCGACGTGATGGCCAACAACCCGGAGGAAGCGATCCGCAAGGCGGTCCGGGGCATGCTGCCCAAGGGCCCCCTCGGTCGCCTGATGCTGAAGAAGCTGAAGGTCTACTCCGGTCCCACCCACCCTCACGCCGCCCAAATGCCCGAGGCGCTCGAGCTCTCGATGGCCGTCGCCCGCCAGCGCGGCCTGTAGCCACATATAAGTCACCAGAAGGATCATCGTGCCCAAGCCCCTCATGCAGTCGACCGGTCGCCGCAAGCAGGCTGTCGCCCGCGTCCGCCTCCGTCCCGGAACCGGCGTCATCACGGTGAACAAGCGCCCGATCGAGAACTACTTCCCGTCGGAGACGCACCGGATGATCGTCACTGAGCCTCTGCGGCTCACCACGCTGGACGAGACCTACGACATCGACGCCACCATGGACGGCGGCGGCATCTCCGGCCAGGCCGGCGCCCTGCGCCTGGGCATCGCCCGGGGGCTGGTGAACCTCGACGAGGAGCTCAGGAACACCCTCAAAAAGGCCGGCTTCCTCACCCGCGACGCCCGGAAGAAGGAAAGCAAGAAGTACGGGTTGAAGAAGGCCCGGAAGGCGCCCCAGTACTCCAAGCGATAGCGCTCCGGACCGGTCCTCGGTGACCCTCCGGTTCGGTACCGACGGCGTGCGCGGCGTCGCCAATGCCGACCTCACGCCTGAACTGGTTCTCGCCCTGGGCCGGGCCGCGGCCCGGGTTCTCGGACCACTGAACGGGGGAGGTGGGCCGTTCCTGGTCGGGCGCGACACCCGGATCTCCGGCCCGCTGCTGCAGGCCGCCCTGTCCGCCGGCCTGGCCACCGAGGGCGTCGACGTCCTCGACCTTGGCGTGTTCCCGACCCCGGGCGTCGCCTGGTTGTCGGCCGCCGACGGGCAACCGGCGGCCATGATCTCCGCCTCGCACAACCCGTTCCCCGACAACGGGGTGAAGTTCTTCCAGGCCGGCGGCCGGAAGCTCTCGGATGAGACCGAGGCGGCGCTGGAGGCCGAGCTCGATCGCTTGCTGGCCCATCCCGGCGCTCACACCCGCCGCACCGGTCCCGCCTTGGGCCGGCTGCTCCCCGGCGACGGCCACGCCCGATACGAAGCCGCCCTGGCCGCGTCCGTCGACGGACGGGACCTGGCCGGGCTGTCGGTTGTGCTCGACTGCGCCAACGGGGCGGCGAGCCAGGTCGCACCGGAGGTGTTGCGGGCCCTGGGCGCCGAGGTCACCGTCCTGCACGACGCGCCTGACGGCGTCAACATCAACGACGGCTGCGGGTCGACCCATCCTCAGGATCTCCAGCGCGAGGTCGTGGCCCAGAGCGCCTCAGTCGGCCTGGCATTCGACGGCGACGCCGACCGCGTCCTCGCCGTCGACCACACCGGCGCCCTCGTCGACGGTGACCAGCTCATCGCCGTCTGCGCGCTCGACCGTCGCGCCCAGGGGCGGTTGCCGGGTGACACGGTGGTCGTCACCGTGATGGCCAACCTCGGCTTCCGCCACGCCATGACCGGCCACGGCATCGCCTTGATCGAGACCGACGTGGGCGACCGCTACGTGCTGGAGGAGATGGAGCGGGGCGGATGGTCGCTCGGGGGCGAGCAGTCCGGCCACATCATCTTCGGCGACCTGGCCACCACGGGCGACGGAGTCCTCACCGGCCTGCAGGTGCTCGACGTGATGGTCCGCTCCGGCCGGTCGCTCGCCGACCTGGCCGGGGTCATGCGCCGCCTGCCCCAGGTGCTGCGCAGCGTTCCCGTCGCCAGGCGGGGCACGAACGTGGACGCCTCGGAGGACCTGTCCGTGGCCATCAAGGCCGTCGAGGCCGACCTGGGCGAGCGGGGCCGGGTGCTGGTGCGGGCCAGCGGCACCGAGGCCTTGGTGCGGGTCATGGTCGAGGCCGTCACCGCCGAGGAAGCCGAGGCGGCCTGCGAGACGTTGTGCCTGGTGGCCCTGCGCACGCTGGGAGCGCAGGCATCGGCAGGGGCATAGCCTCGTCGCATGTGCGGCATCGTCGGCGTGACCGGGAGTGATCCCGCCCTTCCGTTCCTCCTCGACGGGCTGAGCCGGCTCGAGTACCGGGGCTATGACTCCTCCGGCGTCGCGCTGGTCGGTGACGAGCGAGTCTGGGTGCGCCGTCGGGCCGGCAAGCTGGCCGAGCTCACCGGAGCGGTGGGCGACGCCCCCCCGGCCTCGGTCGGGATCGGCCACACCCGCTGGGCCACCCACGGCGGCCCGACCGAGCGCAATGCCCATCCCCACACCGACTGCACGGGCGCCCTGGCCCTGGTGCACAACGGAATCATCGAGAACCACATCGAGCTGGGCGACGAGCTGGTGTCGGCCGGGCACGACCTGCGGTCGGAGACCGACAGCGAGGTGCTGGCCCACCTGATCGAGGCCTGCATGGCCGACGGGACGGGCCTGGCCGACGCGGTGCGGGCCGCACTGTCCCGAGTCGAGGGTTCGTTCGCCATCGCCGTCGTCCACGCCGGCGACCCGGAGCTGATCGTGGCCGCCCGCCGGTCGTCGCCACTGGTGGCGGGGCGCACCGACGGGGCGGGGCTGGTCGCCTCCGACATCCCCGCCCTGCTGGCCGCCACCCGCGAGGTCTACGTCATCGACGACGACCAGGTGGTCGAGGTCCGCCCCGGCGCCCTGCGGGTGACCACCCTCGGTGGCGCCGAGGTCGTCCCGGTGCGCCGGCGGGTGGAGGGGGATGTCGAGACGGCCGAGAAGGGCGGCTACCCGGACTTCATGCTCAAGGAGATCCACGAGCAGCCCCGGGCGGTCCGGGAGACACTGCGGGAGCGGACCAGGGGCGACCGGCTGACCCTGGGCGAGGTCGAGCTGTCCGACGAGGAGCTGCGAGCCGTCGACAAGGTGTTCATCGTGGGCTGTGGCACCAGCTACCACGCCGGCATGGTGGCCCGCTACGCCGTCGAGCACTGGGCCCGGCTGCCCACCGAGATCGAGGTGGCCAGTGAGTTCCGCTACCGCGACCCGGTGCTCGACGCTCAGAGCCTGGTGGTGGGCGTCAGCCAGTCGGGCGAGAGCCTCGACACCATGCAGGCCTGCCGGTTTGCCCGGTCGGCCACCAACAAGGCCAAGGTCCTCGTGGTGTGCAACGTGGTGGACTCGTCGATGGCCCGGGAGGCCGACGCCGTCCTCTACACCCGGGCCGGGCCGGAACGGGGGGTGGCCGCCACCAAGACCCACGTGGCCCAGATCGTGGCCATGCAGCTCCTGGCCCTCCGCCTGGCCGAGGTCCGGGGTCTGATGTACCCCGAGGAGGTGGCCCGCCAGGTCGAGGCGCTCCGATCACTGCCGAGGCTCATCGAGGGGGTCCTGCACCGGTCCGAGGAGATCTGCGAGGTGGCCACCCGGTACACCGACACCCGCGACTTCTTCTTCCTGGGTCGGGGGGTGGGGTACCCCGTGGCCCTCGAGGGGGCCCTCAAGCTCAAGGAGATCTCCTACGCCCGGGCCGAGGCCTATCCGGCCGGGGAGATGAAGCACGGTCCTATCGCCCTGATCGAGCCGGGCACCGTGGTCGTGGCCGTGGCCACCCATGGCCGCCTTCGCAGCAAGATCATGAACAACATCGACGAGGTCCGGGCCCGGGGGGCCACCGTCGTGGTGGTGGCCAACGAGGGCGACGAAGCCGCAGCGGCCCACGCCGACGGCGTCCTGTGGGTGCCGGCGGTTCCCCAGGGCGGCGAGCTGTTCTCGCCCCTCGTCGACGTGGTCGCCCTGCAGCTCTTCGCCTACGCCATCGCCAAGGCCCGCGGGTGCGACGTCGACCAGCCCCGCAACCTGGCCAAGACCGTGACCGTCGAATGATCGACCGCCGGCGGTGAACTGCAGGTGATCGGGATCGGGATCGATACGGTGGAGGTCGAACGTTTCCGGCGGGCGCTGCAGACGCGGCCCGGCATCGCTGAGCGGCTTTTCACGCCGGCGGAGCAGGCCTACGGCCGGCGCCAGCGTGACCCGGCCGAGCGGTTGGCGGCCCGGTTCGCGGCCAAGGAGGCGGTGATGAAGGCTCTGGGCGTGGGCCTCGGCGCGTTCGCGTTCGGTGATGTCGAGGTGGTCAAGGCGCCCTCGGGCGCCCCGTCGCTGTCGCTCACCGGACGGGCCGCGGACCTCGCGGCCCGGCGGGGCGTCACGGCCTGGCACGTGTCGCTCACCCATACGAGCCTGGTGGCCGAAGCCATCGCCGTCGCCCTCTGAGGGTTTGACGCAGTGATCCCCGTGCTCACCCCCGAGGAGATGAAGGCCGTCGACCGCGCCGCGCCTGAGCCGGTGGAGGAGCTGGTCGAGCGGGCGGGCGCCGCCGTGGCGCGGGCCGCCATCGCCATGATGGGCGGGGCGTACGGCCGGCGGGTCGTAGTCGTGGCCGGCAAGGGCAACAACGGGGCCGACGGTCATGTGGCCGCCACCCGCCTCCGCCACCGGGGCGTGAGGGTGACGGTGATCGACGACGCTGAGGCGCCCGACCGGTTGCCGCGGTCAGACCTGGTCATCGACGCGGCCTTCGGCACCGGCTTCCGGGGCGGATACACGGCCCCCGATCCGGCCGGGGCGCCGGTGTTGGCCGTCGACATCCCCTCGGGCGTCGACGGGCTGACCGGCGAGGCCGACTGTCGTGCGGTGCGAGCCACGGCCACGCTGACCTTCGCCGCCCTCAAGCCCGGTCTGCTCCTGGGCGCGGGCGCCGAGCACGCGGGCAGGGTCACGGTGGCCGACATCGGCCTCGACGTGTCCCGGTCCTCCATCGGCGTGCTCGAGGCGTCGGACGTGGGCGGGTGGATGCCCGACCGTCCCCGGGAGAGCCACAAGTGGAAGACGGCGATCTGGATGGTTGCCGGGTCTCCCGGGATGACGGGCGCCGCCGACTTGGCGGCGCGCGCCGCCATGCGTGCCGGCGCCGGCACCGTGCGCCTGGGCAGCCCGGGTCAGGCTCCCGGGCCCCACTTTCCCGAGGTGGTCGGCCGCCCCCTGCCCGCCGAGGGTTGGGATGTCGACGTGGCCGCCGATCTCGATCGCATGAAGGCGGTGGTGCTCGGCCCCGGCCTGGGGCGCTCCGACGCCACCGCCGCCGCCGTCCGCCGGCTGCTGGCGGTGGCCACCGTGCCGGTGGTGGTCGATGCCGACGCCCTGTTCGCCCTTGGTTCCCTTGACGACCCCATCCGCTTTCTGCGGGCCCGCCCGGGCCCCACCGTCCTTACCCCCCACGATGGTGAGTTCTCCCGCCTCGTCGGCTGCCCGCCGGGCCCCCGGCGCGTCTCGGCGGTCCGCCACCTGGCGTCCAGCACCGGCGCCACCGTCCTGCTGAAGGGTTCGACCACCATCGTGGCCGATCCCTCCGGCGACGTCGTGCTCACGACCGCCGGCGACGCCCGGCTGGCCACCGCCGGCAGTGGCGACGTGCTGGCCGGGGTCATCGGGGCCCTGTTGGCCCAGGGCCTGACCGCGCCGCATGCCGCCGCAGCCGGCGCCTTCGTGCACGGGACGGCGGCGGGCCTAGGCTGGAGTCGCGGTCTGGTGGCGGGAGATCTGCTCGGCCTGCTCCCCGCCGCCTTCAACTCCCTCGCCCCTGCACCTCGAAGAAAGTGACCACGCGGCATGCCCCGCAACACGCTCGTGCGCCAGGTGATGACGACCGACGTGCTGACCTTCCGTCCCGACGACACCGTTGAGCGGGCGGCCCGCTCGCTTTCCGAGCGACGGCTGGGCGGCGCCCCGGTGGTCGACGACGCCGGCGTGGTAGTCGGGCTGCTGGAGGACGACGACCTCATCGTCCAGGACACACGGCTGCACATGCCCACGGTGATCTCGGTGTTTGGCGCGTACCTCGAGCTGCCGTCGTCACTGCACCGTTTCGAGGAGGACCTGCGCAAGGCGGTGGGGGCCACCGTGGGCGACGTGATGGATGCCGACGCCCCGACCTGTCGGGAGGACGACACCCTGGAGACCGTCGCCACCGCCCTGCACGGGCGCAACGCCTCCCGCATGGCCGTGGTCGACGACGACGGCCGGCTGGTGGGGATCGTATCCAGGGGCGATCTCGTCCGGGCCATCGTGGGCGGTGGGGAGGGCTAGCCCGTGTTCCCTTCGGAACACCGCCGGGCCTGGGCCGACGTGGACCTCGGCGCCGTCCGCCACAACGCCGCGCTGCTGGTCGGCCTGATAGCGCCGGCCGGGCTGTGTGCCGTCGTCAAGGCCGGCGGGTACGGGCACGGCTCCGTTGCCGTCGCCCGCGCTTCGCTCGATGGCGGGGCGTCGTGGCTGGCCGTCGCCCTGGTGGAGGAGGGAGCCACGCTGCGCAGCCACGGGATCGACGCCCCGATCCTGCTCCTCTCCGAGCCGCCGGTCGGCGCCATGGACGAGGTGGTGGCACTGGCCCTGACCCCGACCCTCTACACCGAGGCGGGCGTGGAGGCGGCGGCCAAGGCCGTCGCCGCAGCCGGAGCGGCGCCACTGGTCGTCCACGTGAAGCTCGACACCGGGATGCATCGGGTCGGCGCAAGTGCGGACGGGACGGTGGCCGTCGTCCGGGCCGTGGCCGACCGCCCCGAGCTGACCTTCGGCGGCTTGTGGACCCATTTCGCAATGGCCGATGAGCCGACCCATCCCTTCACGGGCCAGCAGTGCGCGCTGCTCGACGCAGTGGTCGAGCGGCTGGCGGGCATGGGACTGCGGCCTCCGATGGTGCACGCCTGCAACTCGGCCGGGGCGCTGGCGTCGCCTGGGGCCCACCACGATCTCGTCCGCTGCGGGATTGCCCTTTACGGCGTCGCCCCGAGCCCGGCCCTGGCCGCCACCGCCCCCGTCGCCGGCCTGCGCGCCGCGCTGTCGCTGCGGGCCCAGGTTTCCTACGTACGGCGGGTCGGCGCGGGCGAGGCCGTGTCATACGGGCTACGCCGGCCGCTGGAGCGAGCGTCGACGGTGGTCACGGTCCCGGTGGGGTATGCAGACGGGGTGCCTTGGCGTCTGGGCGTCTCGGGGGGCGAGGTGCTGATCGGCGGGCGCCGCCGCCCCCTCGCCGGCAGCGTGACGATGGACCAGATCCTGGTGGACTGTGGCGACGACAGCGTGATGCCCGGGGACGAGGTCGTACTCCTGGGTGGCCAGGGAAAGGAGACCATCACCGCCTGGGACTGGGCCACGCGCGTGGGTACCATTGCCTACGAGGTGCTGTGCGGCATCGGCCCCCGCGTCCCAAAGGTGTACCGATGACGGTCCGACTCGCCGGTACTATCAGCCCTGTGCCGGCCCTGGCCGAGGTGGAGCGGGAAGCGAAGGTGTGCACGCGCTGCCCCCTGGCGATCGGGCGCACCCAGGTGGTCTTCGGTGTGGGCGACGCCCGGGCCGATCTCATGTTCGTGGGCGAGGCGCCGGGCCAGCAGGAGGACCTCCTGGGCGAGCCGTTCGTCGGCCGCTCCGGGCAACTGCTCGACAGGCTCGTGCTCGAGGAGATGGGCTTGACCCGTGCCGACTTCTATATCGCCAACACGGTGAAGTGCCGACCGCCGGCCAACCGCGATCCCCAGCCGGCCGAGATCGCCGCCTGCGGCCCCTGGCTGGATGCCCAGGTCGACCTGATCGATCCATTGGTGGTGGTGACGTTGGGAAACTTCGCGGCCAAGCTGCTGCTAGGCACCACCGAGGGGATCACCCGGCTGCGGGGCCGGGCCTACCCCTACCGACGCGGTGTCCTGGTACCGACGTTCCATCCGGCCGCGGTGCTCCGAGGCGCCGGCGACCTGGCCGCGGCGATGCGCGCCGACCTGGTGCGGGCCAAGCAGCACATGTCGGTCGGGTCGCCCACGTGATCACCGCAGCCACCGCGTCCGTGGAGGACACCCGGGCCCTGGCTGCGGCCATCGCCGCCCTGGCCGCCCCGGGCGACCTCATCGTGCTGGCCGGCGACCTGGGCACGGGCAAGACGGCCTTCGCCCAGGGTTTCGCCCGGGGCCTCGGGGTCGAGGAGCCGGTCACCAGCCCGGCCTTCATCCTGGTGCGCACCTACGACGGGCGCCTGCCGATGGTCCACCTCGACGTCTACCGCCTCGACACCATGCAGGAACTGGTGGACCTGGGCATCGCCGAGCTGCTCGACGAGGGCGCGGTCACCCTCGTCGAGTGGGGTGACGCAGTCGCGCCGGCCCTCCCCGCCGACTTCCTCGAGGTCCGCCTCGTTGCCTCCGGAGCACCCGACGACCGCCGGCTGGCCCTCCGCTCGGTCGGCCCCGGATGGCCGCCGCGGGCCGACGCCCTCCGACAGGCCCTCGCCCCGTGGACGGTCTGAGCCGGTGCTGATCCTCGGTATCGAGACGGCCACCATCTCCGTCGGCTGCGCCATCGGTGGCCACGAAGGGGTGCTGGCGTCGTTCCAGGCGTCGAAGGGCCGTCGCCACGTGGAGACGCTGATCCCCGCCGTCGAGTTCATGTGCCGCCACGCCCAGGTGGACCTCAGCGAGATCAGCGTGGTGGCGGTCGATGTGGGGCCGGGCCTGTTCAGCGGGCTGCGCGTGGGGGTGTCGGCGGCCAAGGCCCTGGCCCAGGCCCTCTGCGTGCCCACCATCGGCATCTCCAGCCTCGACCTTCTCGCCTTCCCCGTCCGTCACACCAACCGCCTGATCGTGCCGGCCATCGATGCCCGCCGGGGCGAGCTCTTCTACGCCCTGTACCGCCAGGTGCCGGGTGGCGCCCAGCGCCTGTCCCCCTATCAGGTCGGCACTCCCGAGGATCTGGCGTCGGAGCTCCAGGCCCGGGGCGAGGACTGCCTGGTCGTGGGCGATGGCGCACTCCGTTACCCCACCATCCTCACCGAGGCCTCGGGGGTGGAAGCCGGCGACGCCACGTCGGCCTTCCCGTCGGCCGCCGCCCTCGTGGAGCTGGCCCATCCCAAGGCCCTGCGGGAGGAGTTCGTCCAGCCATGGGAGCTGCAGCCGCTCTACCTGCGCAAGAGCGACGCCGAGATCAATTGGACTGCCTCCATGGACCGGGCGACCTGACCGTGGTGCAGGCCAGGCGGGAGGTCGGCCCCGGGCAGCTCGTGGTGCATATCGTCCCCATGCGCCGGCGCCACCTTCGTTCGGTGCTGAAGATCGAGGCTCAGGTCTACGCCCGACCGTGGACGCTGAGCCTGTTCGTGAGCGAGATGGCCCTGCGCACCAGCCGGGCCTACTACGTCGCCCGGATCGACGGCGTCCTTTGCGGCTACGCCGGCCTGATGGTCACCGAGGACGACGGGCACGTGACCACCCTGGCCGTCGACCCGGCCTGGCATCGCAGCAAGATCGGCACCCGGCTGCTTCTCACCCTGGCCCGTACGGCCGTCCGCCGAGGGGCGGCGAACCTGACCCTGGAGGTGCGGGTGGGCAACACCGCGGCCCAGGAGATGTACCGCCGCTTCGGCTTTCGCCCGGCGGGTATCCGCAAGAACTACTACGTGGAGACCAACGAGGACGCCCTGGTCATGTGGGCCCACGACGTGAATACCCCCGACTACGGCCGGCGCCTGGCCGAGATCGAGGCCACCATCCCGGGGGTGACCCTGGTGAGCGAGGGCCTACGGTGAGCGGGGTGAGCGAGATGCCCGACCAGTTCCTCGTGCTCGGTATCGAGACGTCGTGCGACGAGACCGCCGCCGCAGTGGTGGCCAACGGCGACACGGTCGTGTCGTCGGTGGTGTCCAGCCAGGTGGACCTGCATGCCCGCTACGGCGGGGTCGTGCCCGAGATCGCCAGCCGGGCCCACGTGGAGCTCCTGACCCCCGCCGTGGCCCAGGCCCTGGTTGAGTCGGGCATCGAGGGTCGCGAGCTCCACGCGGTGGCGGCCACGGTGGGGCCGGGGCTGGCCGGCGCTTTGCTGGTGGGCATCAGTGCGGCCAAGGCCTACGCCCTGGCCTGGGGGCTGCCTTTCGTCGGCGTGAACCACATGGAGGCCCACCTCTACGCATGCTTCCTCGAAGAGCCCGACCTGGAGCCACCGCTGGTGGTGCTGCTCGTGTCGGGCGGGCACACCATGCTCGTGGCCATGGACGGCCACGGCCGTTACCGGCTCCTCGGCACGACGGTGGACGATGCGGTCGGCGAGGCGTTCGACAAGGTGGCCCGGGTCATGGGGCTTGGCTACCCCGGGGGGCCGGCGATTGACCGGGTGGCGCTCACCGGCGATCCCACTGCGGTGAAGTTCCCCCGGCCCATGCCCCAGGGCTACGACTTCTCCCTGAGTGGGCTGAAGACGGCAGTGATCCGCTACGTCCGGGAGAACCCCGAGACGCCTGTGGCCGACGTGGCTGCGTCGTTCCAGGCTGCGGTGGTCGACGTGCTGGTGGCCAAGACGAAGCGGGCGGTGGCCGAAGTGGGCGCCACCGGCCTGTGCCTGGGCGGAGGGGTGGCCGCCAACTCGCTGCTGCGGGAGCGCATGCTCGACCTCTGCACCAGCGAGGGGCTGCGCTGCTTCCTGCCCAGCCGCTCGATGTGCACCGACAACGCGGCAATGGTGGCCGCCGCGGCCTGGTGGCGCTACCGGTCCGACGGCCCCACGCCGTTGGACGTGGGCGCCCAGCCCAACCTCCGCCTGACCTGATCCTCCCTGCCTTTCCCGGCGTGCCGGTTGCCGTGTTCCGGGTACCCGGCTATCGTTGGCACTCGACACATGAGAGTGCTAACTCCCCTTTCGTCCTATGGAGGTCGAACCGACATGAACCTCAAGCCCCTCGACGACCGCATCGTCGTCCGCCCCAACGAGGCTGAGCAGACCACCGTCAGCGGGCTCGTGATCCCTGACACCGCCAAGGAGAAGCCCCAGCTGGGCGAGGTGCTGGCCGTAGGTCCCGGCCGCCGGTCCGAGCAGTCTGGTGACATCATCCCCCTCGACGTCAAGGTCGGTGACACCGTGTACTACAGCAAGTACGGCGGCACCGAGGTCCCGGTCGACGGCGAGGACCTGCTCATCCTCTCGAGCCGCGACGTCCTGGCTATCGTCGACGGCAAGTAGGCGCTGATGCCCAAGATGCTGAAGTTCGGCGACGCCGCTCGCCGCTCGCTCGAAGCCGGGGTCGACAAGCTGGCCAACTCCGTCAAGGTCACCCTCGGCCCCCGTGGTCGCAACGTGGTGCTGGAGAAGAAGCTCGGCATCCCCACGATCACCAACGACGGCGTCACCATCGCCCGTGAGATCCAGCTCGAGGACCCCTACGAGAACATGGGCGCCCAGCTGGTCCGCGAGGTGGCGATCAAGACCAACGACATCGCCGGCGACGGCACCACCACCGCCACGGTGCTGGCCCAGGCCATGGTCCATGAGGGCCTGCGCAACGTCACCGCCGGGGCGTCGCCCCTCGCCCTCAAGCGGGGGATCGAGGCGGCCGTGGCCGCTGCGGTGGAGAACATCAAGGGCCAGGCCAAAGAGGTCGACGATCGGGCCGAGATCGCCCAGGTGGCGTCCATCTCCGCGGCCGACACGGTGATCGGCGAGCTCATCGCCGACGCCATCGACAAGGTCGGCAAGGACGGCGTGGTCACTGTCGAGGAGTCGAACACCTTCGGCATGGAGCTCGAGTTCGTCGAGGGCATGCAGTTCGACAAGGGCTTCCTCTCGCCCCACTTCGTCACCGACCCCGAGCGCCAGGAGGTCGTCCTCGACGACCCCTACATCCTGCTGATCAACCAGAAGATCAGCGCCGTGGCCGACATCGTCCCCGTCCTCGAAAAGGTCATGCAGGCCAGCAAGCCCCTGCTGATCATCGCCGAGGATGTTGACGGAGAGGCCCTGGCCACGCTGGTGGTCAACAAGCTCCGCGGCACGTTCACCTCCGCCGCGGTCAAGGCCCCCGGCTTCGGTGAGCGCCGCCGCAGCACCATGCAGGACCTGGCCGTGCTCACCGGCGGGTCCCTCGTCTCCGCCGAGGTCGGCACCAAGCTGGAGACCGTCACCCTCGACCTGCTTGGCCGGGCCCGCAAGGTCACGATCAACAAGGACACCACCACCATCGTCGAAGGTGGGGGCGAGCAGTCCGAGGTCGACAACCGCGTCTCCCAGCTCAAGCGGGAGATCGAGAACTCCGACTCCGAATGGGACCGGGAGAAGCTGCAGGAGCGGCTGGCCAAGCTGGCCGGCGGTGTAGCCGTCATCCGGGTCGGCGCGGCCACCGAGGTCGAGCTCAAGGAGAAGAAGCACCGCATCGAGGACGCTCTCTCGGCCACCCGCGCCGCCATCGAGGAGGGCATCGTCGCCGGTGGGGGCACCGCCCTCGTCCGGGCCCGCGAGTCGATCGAGAAGCTGTCCCTCGAAGGCGATGAAGCCACCGGGGCCAACATTGTGGCCCTGGCCCTGCAGGAGCCACTGCGCTGGATCGCCCTCAACGCTGGCTTGGAGGGCATGATCACCGTCCGCCAGGTCGAGCGCGAGACCGGCTCGGTCGGCCTCAACGCCGTCACCGGCGAGTTCGAGGACCTGCTCAAGGCCGGCATCATCGACCCGGCCAAGGTCACCCGTTCCGCCCTCCAGAACGCGGCGTCGGTGGCGGCCATGGCCCTCACCACCGAGTGCCTGATCACCGACGTGCCCGAGGACGAGCCGCCCATCCCGATGCCCAACCGGGCTGCGCAGGCCAGCTCGTTCGCTTCGATGCGTCGCTAGGACATACACGACGAGGACGGTCGGCAGCCGCAGCGGCCTGCCGACCGTCCTCTGCTCGATTCGGGGCCCGGTGGGTTAGAGTTTTGCGTGGCGGAGGACGACCAGGTGGCGGGCGGAAGGCTGCGGGCCGAAACACGCGCGTCCAGCCTGTCGGCCGGGAAGCGGGCACGGTCCTTTGCCGGGAACCTGCTGGGGGAGCTGGTGAATCTTGGGGCCGCCGGCAGCTGGCCACCGGTCGACGTCGTCCTCATCGACGTGGCCACCGGTCGCACCGTGAAGACCTGGCACGAGGGCGGCGCCGACGCATCGGTCCTGCTGTCCGTACTGCAGGAAGACCTGGCGAAGATGCCCTACGGCGAGTTCGTCGAGAAGTGGGATATCCCTTCGGCTCTCTAGCCGCCGGTCCTCACCGTGATGGCCCCGGTCGGGCAGCCCTCGGCCGCAGCCAGGATGTCTTCCAGCGGGGCGGCGCCGGGATCGACGACCCTGGCGATGTCGCCGGCCATGGCGAAGACTCCTTCGGCGGCGTGGGTGCAGGTCTTGGATCCCATGCACCGGGCCGAGCTGACCTCGATCTCGATTGTCATGCGGCGAGGGTAGTGTGAGGACCGTGGACGAACGACCCCCGCCCGATCCGACCAAGTTGCTGGTGGCGTGGATGGAGTGGGAGCGCGGCGACACCCCGCCGGGACGGGTCCTGAGCAACCTCAAGATCGCCGGCATGCGGGAGTTCCTCGAGGCCACCGCCGAGGCGCAGGCCGACCTGGCGGCGTCGGCCGACCTGCACTAGACCGCGCCCGTCCCACCCAGATTTGCAGGGCCTCCGGCCCCGGTAAGGTCGACGGATGGCAGAGATCGAGATCGGCATTGGGAAGTCGGGCCGGCAGGCCTACGGGTTCGACGACATCGCCATCGTCCCCAGTCGTCGCACGCGCGACCCCGAGGACTGCGACATTTCGTGGGAGATCGATGCCTTCCGTTTCGAGCTGCCCCTCATGGCCTCGGCCATGGACGGGGTGGTAAGCCCGGCCACGGCCATCGCCCTCGGCCATCTGGGCGGGGTGGGCGTGCTCAACCTGGAGGGACTCTGGACCCGTTACGACGACCCCGAGCCCCTGTTGGACGAGATCTCCACCCTCGACGCCGAGAAGGCCACCCTGCGGATGCAGGAGATCTACGCCGAGCCCATCAAGGAGGAGCTGGTCGGGCGGCGCATCTCCGAGATCAAGGCGGCCGGCGTCACCTCGTGTGCGTCGGTGACCCCTCAGCGCACCTACCAACTGTCGAAGGCCATCCTCGAGGCCGAGCTCGACCTGCTCGTCATCCAGGGCACGGTGGTCTCCGCCGAGCACGTCTCCAAGACGGTGGAGCCGCTCAACCTCAAGACCTTCGTCCGTGAGCTGGAGATCCCGGTGATCGTCGGAGGCTGCGCCTCGTACAAGGGCGCCCTCCAGCTCATGCGCACCGGCGCGGTGGGGATCCTGGTCGGTGTCGGGCCGGGTCATGCCTGCACCACCCGGGCCGTGCTCGGCCTCGGCGTCCCCCAGGCCACCGCCATCGCCGACGCCGCCGGCGCCCGCATGCGCCACCTCGACGAGACCGGGGTCTACGTGCACGTCATTGCCGACGGCGGCATGAGCACGGGCGGCGACATCGCCAAGGCCATCGCCTGCGGCGCCGACGCGGTGATGATCGCCTCGCCCCTGGCTGCGGCCCACGAGGCCCCTGGTCGGGGCTACCACTGGGGCATGGCCACCTTCCACCCCACCCTGCCCCGTGGGGCCCGGGTCCGCACCACCACCCGCGGCACCCTGAGCGAGATCCTCACCGGTCCGGCGCATGAGAACGACGGGCGGCTCAACCTGTTCGGCGCCCTGAGGACCTCCATGGCCACCTGCGGCTACGAGACGGTCAAGGAGTTCCAGAAGGCCGAGGTCATGGTGGCCCCCGCCCTGCAGACCGAGGGCAAGAGCCTTCAGATCGCCCAGGCCATCGGTATGGGGGCCTGAGCCAGCCTCCGCCGAGGTAGAGGCCCTTCTTCGGAGGGCTCAAGGCCGACCGTCAGCCGGTCGATGACTGGCGAGACGGAGGGGGAACCACTCGTGGCATCGGTCGCTGGCAGGGTGTGGGGCCGGTTCCGTGCTCTCGCCGGTTGGGTGCAGCTGATCGTGGCCGGCGCGGCGCTGGTGGTCGTGGCGTCGCCGTTCACCTCGGAGGTCGACCAGACCATCGCCGCCGATCGGATGACGCCCACCGATGGTCCCACCACCACCAGCGAGGTGGTCGGCGATGTGGCCACCACACTTGCCGTGACGACCACGGTGGCGCCGCCGACCACTTCTCTGGTTCCTCCGGGTGTGCCCGCCGGCCAGGACACGGCGGTCGTCCGCATCGTCGACGGCGACACCATCATCGTCACCGGCGGCACGCGAGTCCGCCTGATCGGCGTCGACACGCCCGAGACGGTGGATCCGGGCAGCCCGGTGCAATGCTTCGGGCCGGAAGCGACCCGGCACGCCACCGAGCTCCTGCCCGTGGGGACGGGCGTTCGGCTCGTCTACGACGTCGAGCGCCTGGACCGGTTCGGGCGCACCCTGGCCTACGTGTACAAGCTGACCGACGGCGTGTTCGTCAACCTGGCCATGGCCCGCAGCGGCTTCGCCCTACAGCTCACGGTACCTCCCAACGTGGCCCACGCCGAGCAGTTCCGGGCGGCCGTGGCCGAGGCTCGGATCGCCAGCCGGGGCCTGTGGCAGGCCTGCCCGTCGGCAACGGCAACGGCGCCGCCATCGGCAACGGCGCCGGCGACGGCAACCGCGCCGGCGACGGTCACCGCCGCACCGATCACCCGGGCTGTGCCGGCCGCGACCCCGCCTGCGTCCTCGCCGGCGACCGTGCTCCCGCCGACCACCGTGCTCCCGCCGACGACCGCCGCCGCCCCGGCCGGAGGGTGCCATGCCTCCTATGCCGGGGCGTGCGTTCCCACCGGGTTTTCCGACGTCGACTGCGCAGGAGGGTCTGGCAACGGGCCGGGCTACGTCAGCGCCAAGAACTTCAGGGTCGTGGGCCCGGACGTCTACGGGCTCGACGCCGACGGCGACGGGGTTGCGTGCGAGTCGCGCTAGGGCTTTGCACTCGTCGCCCCGCGAGCGGCGGTGGCGGTAAGGCCGCCGGCGACCAACAGCGGAAGCCCGACCGAGAACACAGCCAGCAGCCCGATGGCCAGCAGTATGGCCGTGGCCGGCCAGAGCAAGGCCGTCCGCACGTGCGGTTGGCGGCGGACCGAGCCGATCCCGGCCGCTAGGCCGGCGCCGCCGATCAGAAGCGCGAAGACCAGCACCACGCCGACGACCGGGTCGTTGCCCTCAGACACGATGACTGCGATGTAGCCCCCGTCCACGAGCAGGGCGATCGTCGCACCGAGAAGGCCCGGGGTAGACCGCTTGAGCATCCGCTCAAAGCTTAGAAGTGAACGGCCGGTACCGCCCGGTTCGTGCGCACGACCCCGAACCGGTGGGGTGAAAGGTCGGGCCGTCAGACGAGGGCCAGCTCGTGGTAGGTGGGTCGGCCGTCCAGGGGAGGCGGGAGGCCGCCGAGGGTGGCGACGCAGACCCACACGTCGGTCGGTTGGGCCAGTAGCCCCCGGAGGCCGGCGGCCAGCGGATCGGTCACGTCGAGGCCGACGTTCAGGAACGAGTACCCACGGGCCCGGAAGGCGTTGTGGGCGTGGCGCACCAGGGCCCCCAGGACGGCCGGGTGCTCAGGCGGGATGCACACCTGCACCGCAGTGATGTTGCGGAGGGCGCCACCGGGTGGCGGGAGCTTCGTGGCGCCCACCACGGGGCCCACGGCGTTGAACGCCATGCGGACCGCACCGAGCCGGCGGGAGTAGCCGGTGACCCGCAACCGCTTGAAGCCCGACTGGTCCCAAACCCCCAGGAACCCGGCCAGGTCGCCGGCGGCCCGGCGGGCGACGAGGTAGTCGGGGAGAACCAGGCCGGGGGCGGCGTCGATCCACGCCGCCAGTGAGTCCGCGTCGTGGACAGACGCGAACTGACGGTCCGGGGCCAGTCGCGCCCACAGGGCGGCCATCTCCCCGAGGTCGCCCGCAGTGGCGCCGGCGACGGTGAGACCCTGATCGCCGGGCGGGCGCCGGCGCCACAGGAGCGGAATGGTGTGGGACCGGAACGTGGCGACCTGCGTCATGACCGGAAGCCCACGGGGGCCCTCCATCAGCCGCTGCATCGCGCGGTTCCCGGCCAGGACGGTGAGAAAGGCGAGGGTGTCCGGCCCCTGGGCGGCGACGCACGCGTCACGGGCCCAGACGACGAGGGCGTCGGTGACCCCCCGGCCACGGTGCGCAGGATGAACCTTCAAGTCGCTGATGTACATGGCCGGGCAGCCCTGGCCGTTGAGGTAGACGTCGCGCCCGGCGACGGCGATGCAGCCGACCGGTCGGCCGTCAGGACCGTCGACCACCCCCACCCGCCACGTTGGGCCCTCCAGCCGGTTCAGGGCGAAGAAGTCGGGAGCCCGATCGACGGCCAGGCCGATGTCGCCTTCCATCGGGCAGGCCACCGAGAGCTCGACCAGGGCGTCGTTGTCGGCGGGGGTCGCCTCCCGGGCGCTGCCTTGCGGGGACGCCGTGGTCACCCCTTTACCCGACAGACGGCGATGCGCCGCTGCACTGCGCTGCGGTCCCGCCGGATCAGGGCGTCTCCCACGGCCCGGTCCTCGACCACCACCTCCCGCCACCGCTCGGGCACCTCGTTCCATCCGACGAAGTTGCGGAACACGAACCGGGCACCGGGCGCCGCGGTGCGCACGACTTCGGCGAACAGCTCGTCGGCCTGCTCCGGCGTGAGCCACTCGAGGATGTTCGACACGGCGAACCCGTCCACGCCGGCTTCGGGCAGGGTGCGGAGGTACGACGTATAGGACCCGTCGACGAGGGTCAGCCCGTCAGGGGAGAAGTCGGCGGCGAGGTAGGGCGGGAGTCCTCTGGGCTCGCCGGCGGGGTAGAGGCCGGTGAGCATGTGGTGGAGGAAGTAGTTCGTCGAGATCGGGACCTGGGTCAAGGTGTGATCGGCGAGGCTTCGGAAGTGCCTGGCGAAGCTGGGGTTCTCGACGTGCTCGAAGAATGCGGGATGGTAGGTCTTGCGAAAGACGGCGCGATTGAGGAGCACGGTGAAGAAGAGCCGCCAGCGGGGGGTGTCCCACTCCCGACGGAACAGCTCCTGCTGCTCCTCGATGGTCCGGCAGGCGAGCAGGCGGCGAATGCGGCCGGGCGGATGGACGGCCACCCGCATGGCGGACATCACGCCGCCGATGAACCGTTCGGTGACGCCCGCGTTCAGGACCCCTCCCGCCACCTGCCTGGGGTGGGCGTCCCACCAGGTCCTGGCCTCCTCGCCCAGCATCGGGGCGACCAACTGGTAGCAGCCGGCGCGGCCCGCGGCGGACATGGGTGCGCCGCCGAGGAAGGCCGCCGCCTCGGCCGGGGGGAGAGCGGCGACGGTGGCCGCCTTCAGCTCTGTGAGCGACGTCTGCACCCGGTTGAGGTCGACGGCCACCACCCGGCCCGCCCCGGCGGCGAGAAGGGACAGGGCGGTGCAGCCTCCCGAGCCGACGACCACCATGGTTCGGCCCGGGCCGGGACCCAGTGCCTCGATCTCGAGGACCGGGTCTTCGCGCACCTGGGCGAAGTACAGCTTGTCGACAACCGAATCGGGAAGCCGCAGCCGGTCCACCATGTGCTCTTGTACCACGGCACTCCTACACTTGGCGTTATGCGGTCGGCGCCAGCGCAGGCACCAGGAGTTGCCGCGAACGCCGACGACCTCCTCCGGCGGTGGGTGCATGTCGGCGATGTCGCGATCGCCGGGCGGGTCGCCATCGCCACGCGCTCCGGCGGGGGGTGGTCGGAGCTGACCTACCGCGCCCTCGACGACCGGTCGCGGGCCATGGCCGCGTCTCTGGCCCAGGTCGGCGTGGGCGCAGGCGACAGAGTCGCCCTGCTGGCCGAGCCGGGCGGCGACTGGGCGGTCGCCTTCTTCGGGATTCTGCGGGCCGGCGCCGTCGCCGTGCTCCTCGACACCAAGCTGACCGCCGGGGAACTGGGGTCTCTGTGCCGGCGGTCGGGCCTGGCCGCGGCGGTGTCGACTGCGGGCCGGTGGCCCGACCGGACGATCCCGGTCTTCGATCCTGCGACGGCCGGAGTCGGGACCCAACCGGAGGTGGCGAGGACCGTCGACGATCCAGCTGTCATTGTCTGGACCTCGGGGACGACCGGGGAGCCCAAGGGGGTGACGCTGTCCCTGGCCAATCTGGCCTACGTCGTGGAGGCGTCGAGCGCGGTGCAGAGACCGGACCGGGATACCCGGTGGCTGTCGGTCCTGCCGCCGCACCACCTGCTCGAACTGTGCTGCGGGCTGCTCCCGGCGCTGGCCGCAGGATCAACCACGTTCGTGGCCCGGACGATCGTCCCCGGCGAGCTCGCTTCGATGCTGGCCGACTGCCACGTGACCCGGATGGTGGTCGTGCCAATGGTTCTCCACCTGCTCCGGCGCCACATCGAGGGGGCGACGCGCGTCGACCTCGGCCCACTCTCGACCGTGTACTGCGGCGGCGCGCCGCTCGACCCGGAGGTCGTCGACTTCTTCGACCGACTGGGCATCGCCGTGTACCCGGGGTACGGGCTCACCGAGGCCGCACCGGCGGTGTCGATGAACAGCCCGGGCGGCCGGCGGTCGGGCTCGGTCGGGCGCCCCCTCCCCGGCACCACCGTGCACATCAGCGCCGACGGCGAGATCCTCGTGGAAGGCCCGGGCGTCATGCTCGGCTACTGGGACGACGAGGATGCCACCAGGGAGGCGCTTGACCGAAGCGGCTCGCTCCGCACCGGAGACCTGGGCCACCTCGACAGCGAGGGCTACCTCTTCGTCACCGGGCGGATCAAGAGCCTGATCGTGCTCGACAGCGGCAAGAAGGTGCAGCCCGAGGAGGTGGAGACGGTCCTCTCCCAGGGCGACCGCTTCGCCGAGGTGTGCGTGGTTGGCTGGCGGGCCACGAACGGCCCGTACGGGGGCGAGCAGGTCTGTGCGGTCGTCGTGCCCGAAGGCCGGATGTCGGAGGAGGAGGCCGCCGGCGAGGTGCGGCGGTTGAGCGCCCCCCTCAGCCCGTTCAAGCGACCCACGATGGTGCGGGCCCACGAGGGCCCCCTTCCTCGCACGGTGAAGCGGTCGTTGCGCCGGGCCGAGGTGGCCCGCTGGCTCGACGGTACGCAGTGATGGCCTTCGTCGACCGTTTCGGCTACGCCCTGGGCAGCGTGAAGCACGACGTCGGTGACAGCGCGGCCGCCGGTCGAACCCACAATCCTGCGGCCGCCTTCGTCGAGTCGGGCTTCCGGTGGCATCACGTCTGCGCCGAGGGGGAGACAGCGTACGACCTGGCCCGGGAGGCGGTGCTGTCGATCGACGGCGAGCTGGGCGACGTCGACGCCATCGTGTACGCCACCTGCATTCCGGCGAACGCCAACCTGGGCCCGCCGGAGCGGTTCACCGAGACGGCCGACGTCAAGCATTTGATGGACTTCCCGGCCAGCCGTCTCCAGGCCGACCTCGGCCTCGACCGGGCATTCGTGGTCGGGCTCGGCCAGCAGGCGTGCACGAGCATGCTCGGATCACTGCGGATCGCCCATGGCCTCCTCGCCACCGACGAGTCGCTGTCCCGCGTCCTCTGTGTGAGCGCCGACCGGTTCCCTCCGGGGGCGAGCTACGAACAGGCCTACAGCCTCATCTCCGACGGCGCTGCGGCCTGCGTCGTCTCCCGGGGCCCGGCCGCCTACCGCCTGGTCGCCGCCCACCACATCACCAACGGGGCCATGGTCGAAGCCGACGACGACGAGACGGTGGGCAGCTATTTCGCGTACACGCACCGTCTCGTCACCGAGCTGCTCGGCAAGGCTGGGCTCGGCATCGACGATGTCGACTGGGTCGTCCCCCAGAACACCGATGCCAAGGCCTGGCAGATCCTGTGCCGGCTGCTGCGCATCGACCCGGCCAAGGTGTGCTGCCCGTCGCTGGCCGACGTGGCCCACGTCATCAGCGGCGACAACATCGTCAACCTGGCCTGGCTGCACCGACGCGACGTCGTCCGATCCGGCCAGCGCGTCCTCCTGACCATGGCCGGCTACGGCATGAACTGGCAGGGCGTCCTGCTCGAGCGGACCAGTGATGACTGAGCTGGCCGACACCGTCCGCCGGCTGAGCGCCGCGTCGCAGCGGGCCTACCAGAACCCCTATGAGGCCATCGTCTGGCCCGACGATCTGGACCGCGACCAGTGGTTCACATCGCCCGAGCTGGTCTCCCTGTACGGAACCCCGTCGTGGGACTCGCTTGACGACCCGGGCCGGAGGAGGTTGAGCTTCTGGGAGGCGGTGAACTTCTTCAGCCTGAACATCCACGGCGAGAAGATCCTGATGGAGGGCCTCGCCCACCGCCTCTACCAGCCGGGCCTGGAGGAGGTGGCGGAGTACCTGCACCACTTCCTCGACGAGGAGAACAAGCACAGCATCTGGTTCGGGACCTTCTGCACCCGGTACGCCGGCAAGGTCTATCCCGACCGCAAGGTGGCCTTCCCACGTGAGTACGCCGAGGGCGAGGAGGACCTCCTCTTCTTCGCCAAGGTCTCGATCTTCGAGGAGGTCGTCGATCGCTACAACCTGACCATGGGGCGCGACGAGCGGCTCGCCGGCGTCGCCCGCCAGATCAACGCCAACCACCATGCCGAGGAGACGCGTCATCTGGTGTTCGGGCGCCGCATCGTCGCCGACCTGTGGCGGCGATGGGCCCCGACGTGGTCGCCCGAGGTGGTGGCCGGTGTCCGATCCCACCTCAGCGCCTACGTCAACGCCACCTGGCGGGAGTTCTACAGCCCCGACGTCTACCGGGACGCGGGCCTCGACGACCCATGGGCCGTGGCCCGCGACGCGTGGGACCACCCGGCCGCCCGGGCTCATCGTGACGCGATCACCCACTTCTGCCTACGCCCCCTGATCGCCGCCGGCGTGCTCGCCGAATGAGCCCGGAACACGCCCGGGATGCGCTGCGGGCCTGGATCAGGGAGCGCAACCCCGACGTGCCGCCCGGCGAGCCGGCCGACGGCACCCGCATCATCGAGCGCCGGTACCTCACGTCGCTGCAGGTCGCCGACCTGCTCCTGTATATCGAAGAGCTGCGACAGGCCCCCGTCGACCCGACCCGGCTGAAGCCCGGGGTCTTCGCCAGCATCGACGCCATCGCCGTCGCGTTCTTCGAATGATCGACGGGATCGCAGGGCTGCGGTGGGTGCCCAACGGCCAGTCCGTGCTGTACGGGCCCCTGCTGGAGCTGGCCGAGCAGCTCGACCGGCGGTTCCTGGCCATGGCCGCGCACTGGGGCGCCGAGGACCACCGGTTCCCCCCGCTCCTCAGTGCCGCGGTGCTCGAGCGCATCGACTGGTTCCGGTCGTTCCCCCACCTGGCGACGTTCCCCGCCTGCCTCGACGAGAACGAGGCGAACCTGGCCCGTTTCACCGAGGGCCCGCCCGTCTCGGCCGACGGCGTCGTCGAGCCCACCGACCTGGCCCCCATCCGCGACGTCCTGACGCCGGCGGCCTGCTACCACCTCTACGACCATTGCGCCGGAGAGGAGCTCGATCGCCCGCGCTACTTCACCACCCGCAACACCTGCTTCCGCCGGGAGGTGGAGTACATGCCGCTGGAACGGCAGTGGAGCTTCTCCATGCGCGAGATCGTGTGCATGGGCACGGCCGAGGAGACCCGGTCGTTCGTGGACGAGACGACCCAGGAGCTCGACCGCTTCGTGGCCGACATCGGTCTGCCGCTGACGTGGGTGCAGGCCAGCGACCCCTTCTTCCGGCCGTCCTTGAATCCCCAGTACCTGATGCAGCAGGTCGACCCGACCAAGTTCGAGCTGATCTTCGACGCCCGCCTGGCCATCGCCTCCACCAATCTCCATCATGACCACTTCGGCAGGGCGTTCGACATCACCCGGGACGGCCAGCCGGTCAGGACCGCGTGCGTGGCCTTCGGCATCGAGCGCTGGCTGGCCGCGTTCATCCACCACTTCGGGCCGGAGGGGCCGTGGCCGTCCTGATCACGGGCGCCGGCGGCTACGTGGGGTCGCTCGTCGCCGACCGGTACCGGGCCGCCGGCGAGGAGGTCGTGGCCCACGGCCGGGCCATCGGCGACCTGGCCGCTCCCGAGCCGTTCGCCGCCATCGACCCGGCGATCATCACCCACATCGTGCACTCGGGGGCTCTGACCCGCTTCGACGTCGACCGGGACGATGCTCGGGCGGTGAATGTCGAGGGCACGAGGAAGCTGATCGACTTCGCCCGCACCTGCCCCCGACTGGAGGGCCTGGGCGTGGTGAGCACCGTCTACGCCACCGGTCTCCGAGAGGGGCCCGTCGACGAGCGGCTCTACGACGACGGGCCCGGCTTCGCCAACGACTACGAGTGGTCGAAGTGGGAGGCCGAGCAGCTGGTGGAGTCGACCGGCGGCGATCTGCCCTGGCGGATCCTCCGGGTGGCCACCGTCGTCGCCGACGACGGCTCGGGCCGGGTGACCCAGCACAACGCCTTCCACGAGACGCTCAAGCTTTGGTTCCACGGCCTTCTGCCCCTCGTGCCCGGCGACGGCGCCACCCCGCTCTACCTCGTCACCGGCGACTTCGTGTCCTCGTCGATCGTCGCCCTCACCACCGACCCAGCGGCGACCGGCGTCTACCACCTGGCCCACACCTCGGGGTCCTCCCTCACCCTCGGGGAGGCCCTCGAGGTCGTCGCCGCCGCCTTCGATGCGGACGAGGGCTTCCGTCGCCGACGGGTGCTGCCCCCGCTGCTGGGGGACCGCGACACGTTCGACCTGCTGGCCGGCGGCGTGGAGGCGTTCGGCGGTGGGCTGGTGCGCCAGTCCCTGCAGTCGGTGGTCCCGTTCGCCCGCCAGCTGTTCGTCGCCAAGGAGGTGGACAATCGCCGCCTGCGCGCCGCACTCGGCGACAGGTACCGGTCGCCCGATCCGGCCGACCTCGTCCGGCGGACGTGCGAGTGGCTGATAGCCACGAGATGGGGGCGCCGTGAGGTGGGCTGAGGTGGATCTGGTCGTGACCTCGACGCCAGCGGCCCTGACCGAACTCTTCCCGGGCGAACTGGCCCGGCTCCCGGGCGGTCTGCGCCGCCACGACTGGCTGCTGGGCCGGGCCGCCCTCAAGGCGCTGCTCGGCATCGGCGACACTTCCTCGGTGACGTTTCCCAACCGTTCGGTGTCCCTGACCCATTCGGCGGGGGTCGCCGTTGCCGCCCGCTGTGACGGCCCACAGGCCGGCCTCGGGGTCGATCTCGAGGGCTGGCAGACCATCGACCCCCGGGCGGCCCGGCTCTACCTGCACCCCCACGAACAGGGCGACCTGCTCCACCTGTGGACGGTCAAGGAAGCGCTGTTCAAGGCCACCCCCGCCAACGACGGGGCGGTGTTCCTCGACTATGAGGTGGAGGACGCCCTGGCGCTCGGTGGCGTTGCCCGGGACCGCCACGGGCGGACGTTCGAGTACCTGAGCCGGCGCCGGCCCGAGGGCTGGCTGACCCTGGCGGTGTGCGATGCCGCTGCCTGACGACGAGCACTGGGTGCTGTCGTACTACCGGACGTCGGAGATCAACGGATCCCTATTCTTCGGCCGCCTGGCCCGGGCCCTCAAGCCCAGTCCGATCCAGCACGATCTCACCAGGCATTTCGCCGACGAGGCCCAGCACGCCTGGTACTGGACCGACTGCCTCGAGCGCCTGGGGAGCCCGCCGATGAAGCTTTCCGATGCCTACCAGGACCAGTACCTGGAGGCGGCCGGCCTGCCCGTGAACATGATGGAGATCATGGCCATCACCCTCGTGTTCGAGCGCCGGGTGATCAACCAGTACGCCAAGCACCTGGCCGTTCCGGGCGTGCGCCCCGAGGTGACCGAGACGATCGACCGGATCATGCAGGACGAGCGGTGGCATGTGCAATGGGTGCGCGACGCGCTCACCGGCATGGAGGACCGCTTCGGCAAGGACACCGTCGCCGATACCCTCCGCCGGTACAAGGAGGCCGACCGCGAGGTGTACGCCCACACGCTGGCCGAGCACGAGGAACGGCTGGGTTTCCTCCTCCGTCCCGAGCAAGGAGAGTGACATGACCGCCCCCACCACCGATGAGATCCTCCGCAGCGTTGCCGCCACGCTCGGTGTCCCCGACTCCCGGGTGCGGCCCGACGTGGATCTGGCCGACCTCGTATCGGACAGCTACCGGCTCGTCGAGATGGCCATCGAGCTGCAGGACGACTACGACGTGATCTTCACCCAGGCCGACCTGTCGGGCGTCACGACCGTCGGAGACCTGGCCGAACTGGTACGGAGCCGGGCCTGATCCGCAGCCGGTGTGGGCGATGCGGTGCCGCACACCAGCGCGAATCTCCCACCCTCGGGAGCGACCGTTCCGCGGGCCCGAAATCGGCCTGACTGGTAGGCTGATCCATGGCTTTCGACAACGTCCTGGTCGTCGACTTCGGCGCCCAGTACGCCCAGCTCATCGCCCGGCGGGTGCGCGAGGCGCACGTGTACAGCGAGATCGTGCCCCGCACCATGCCGCTGGCCGAGATGCTGGCCCGCCAGCCGGCGGGCATCATCCTCAGCGGCGGGCCGGCGTCGGTCCACGTGCCGGGCGCCCCCTCGATCGACCCGGCCCTCTACGACAGCGGGGTGCCCGTCCTGGGCATCTGCTACGGCGCCCAGCTCGTGGCCCAGCAGCTCGGGGGCGAGGTGGCTCGCACGGGTGTGGCCGAGTACGGCCGGACCGCCCTCGAGGTCACCGCCAGCTCGAACCTGTTCGCCGGACTGCCGTCGGAGCAGGACGTGTGGATGAGCCACGCCGATTCCATCGTGCGGGCCCCCGAGGGTTTCCGGGTCACGGCCCGCACCGGCGCAGTGCCGATCGCCGCACTCGAAGACGTCGATCGTGCCATCTACGCCGTTCAGTTCCACCCCGAGGTGGCCCACACGGCCCGCGGCCAGGAGGTGCTCAAGCACTTCCTCTACGACGTCTGCGGCTGCCTGCCCCGCTGGACTATGACCTCCATCGTCGAGCAGGCGGTCGAGAACATCCGGGCCCAGGTGGGCGACGAGAAGGTCATCTGTGGGCTGTCCGGTGGCGTCGATTCGGCGGTGGCCGCCGCCCTGGTGCACAAGGCGGTGGGCGACCAGCTCACGTGCGTCTTCGTCGACACCGGGCTCATGCGGGCCGGCGAGTCCGAGCAGGTGGAGGACACCTTCCGCCGGCAGTTCCAGGTGGACCTGGTCCACGTCAAGGCCGCCGACCGCTTCCTCGAGAACCTGAAGGATGTCGACGACCCGGAGCAGAAACGTAAGTCCATCGGCAACACCTTCATCCGGGTCTTCGAGGAGGTGGCGGCCGACTTCGAGGACGCCCGCTTCCTGGTACAGGGCACGCTGTACCCGGACATCATCGAGTCGGGCACCAAGGACGCAGCCCGCATCAAGTCGCACCACAACGTGGGCGGTCTGCCCGACGACATGCAGTTCGAGCTGGTGGAGCCCCTGCGCAACCTGTTCAAGGACGAGGTCCGGGCTGTGGGCGAGGAGCTGGGCCTCCCCGAGGAGATCGTGTGGCGCCAGCCGTTTCCCGGGCCCGGTCTTGCCGTGCGCATCGTCGGCACCGTCACCCCGGAACGGTTGGAGATCCTCCGCCAGGCCGACGCCATTGTGATCGAGGAGATCAAGCGGGCCGGCGTCTATGCCGAGCTGTGGCAGAGCTTCGCCGTCCTCCTCGCCATCCGCACGGTGGGGGTCATGGGCGACGAGCGCACCTACGCCTACCCGGTGATCGTCCGGGCCGTGGTGAGCGACGACGCCATGACCGCCGACTGGGCCCGCCTGCCCCACGATCTCCTCGAGCGCCTTTCCAGCCGGATCATCGCTGAGGTCCCCGGCGTGAACCGGGTAGCCCTCGACATCACGTCGAAACCCCCCGGCACCATCGAGTGGGAGTAGCGCCCCGGGCGAACTGGTGACACCCAGTGCGATATCCGACACCTCGTGTCACCAGTTCGGCGGTGGTCAGGGCTCCAGGACCACCTTGATGCAGCCGTCCTCCTTCTTCTGGAAGATGTCGTAGGCGTAGGGGGCCTGGTCGAGGGGGAGCTCGTGGGTAACGAGGTCGTCGACGCCGAGGGGGTCGCCGTCGCGCAGCAGGGGCAGGATGTCGGGTACCCAGCGGTGCACGTTGGCCTGGCCCATGCGGATGGTGACCTGCTTGTCGAACAGATCGCCCAGGGGGAACATCGGGAACGGGCCGCCGTAGACGCCGCTGATCGACAGGGTCCCGCCCCGTCGCACGCACCCCATGGCCTGATGGAGGGCGGCCAGCTTGTCGGGTTGGACCTTGGCCGCCTGCAGGACCGAGTCCATGAGCGAACCCGACGCCTCCATGCCCACCGCGTCGATGACCGCATGGCACAGCGCCCCGTCGGTGAGCTCGAACATGGCGTCGGTGACGTCCTTGACGTCGGAGAAGTCAAGGGGCTCCACCCCGTGGCGGCCGGCCATGGCCAGGCGCTCCGGCACCTTGTCGATGCCGATGACCCGGGCCGCCCCCTTGTGCACGGCGATACGGGCCGCCATCTGACCGATCGGCCCGAGGCCGAGGACGGCGACGGTCTGGCCGGGCTGCACGCCGGCGTACTCCACCGCCTGCCAGGCCGTGGGCAGCACGTCGGACAGGAAGAGGTACCGGTGGTCGGGCTCTCCCTCGGGCACCTTGATCGGGCCGAAGTGGGCCTGGGGCACCCGCAGGTACTCGGCCTGGGCCCCGGGCACGTGGCCGTACAGCTTGGTGTAGCCGAACAGGCTGGCGCCCTTACGCAGGCTCTTGTTCTGGGTGGTGGAGCACTGGGAGTACAGCTGTTCGGAGCACTGGTCGCACCAGCCGCAGGAGATGTTGAACGGCACGACCACCCGGTCGCCCGGCTTGAGGTTCGGGACCTCGGCGCCGACCTCCTCGACGATTCCCATGGGTTCGTGGCCGATGATGTCGCCCTCGTCCATCACCGGCCAGAGCTTGGTGTACAGGTGCAGGTCGGATCCGCAGATGGCGGTGGATGTGATGCGCACGATGGCATCGGTCGGCTCGGAGATCCTCGGGTCGTCGACGTTGTCCACCCGGACGTCGCCCTTGCCGTGCCACACCACTGCCCGCATGGGCCGTGCGTTCCCGAGGTCGGCGGACAGGAAACCAGAGTCGGTACCCTTGAGGGGCCGATGCCGCCTCCCGACCTGCTCGCCAACCTGAATCCGGTGCAGCGGGAGGCCGTCACCCATCCCGGGGGGCCGCTGCTGATCGTTGCCGGCGCCGGGTCGGGGAAGACCCGGGTGCTGACGTCGCGGGTGGCCTGGCTCATCCGTGACCAGGGCGTGTCGCCGTTCGAGATCCTGGCCATTACGTTCACCAATAGGGCGGCGGATGAGATGAAGGGCCGGGTGGCCGCCCTGGTCGGGCCGGTGGCCCGCAAGATGTGGGTGTCGACCTTCCACTCGGCCTGCGTCCGCATCCTCCGGCGCGATGGGCACCACCTGGGGTACTCGTCGTCGTTCACCATCTACGACCAGGCCGACGCCGAGCGCCTCACCACCTACGTCATCCGCGACCAGAATCTGGACCCCAAGCGGTTCCCGCCCCGGAGCGTGCACGCCACCATCAGCGCGGCGAAGAACGACCTGGTGAGCGTCGACGCCTACGCCGACCGGGCCCGGGGCCCGTTCGAGAAGCGCATCGCCCAGGTGTACGGCGAGTACCAGCGCCGGCTGGTCGAGGCCAACGCCATGGACTTCGACGACCTGCTGGTACGGGCTGTCGAGCTCCTCCGGGCCCACCCCCACGTGCTCGAGTACTACCAGGACCGCTTCGCCCACGTGCTGGTGGACGAGTTCCAGGACACCAACGGGGCGCAGAACGAGCTGGTTGTGCAGCTGGCCTGGAAGCACCGCAACATCTGCGTGGTCGGCGACAGCGACCAGAGTGTCTACCGCTTCCGGGGCGCCGACATCCGCAACATCCTCGAGTTCGAAGAGAAGTTCCCCGACGCCACCGTGGTCGTGCTGGAGCAGAACTACCGGTCGACCTCGACCATCCTCGACGCCGCCAACGCGGTGATCGCCAACAACGCCATGCGCCGGCCCAAGGCACTCTGGACCGAGCAGGTGGGCGGCGAGCTGATCCGGCGCTACCTCGCCGAGGACGAGCACGAGGAGTCCACCTGGGTCGCTCACGAGATGATGAAGCTGCACGAGACGGAGAACCAGCGCTGGGGCGACATGGCCGTCTTCTACCGGACCAACGCCATGAGCCGGGTGCTCGAAGAGCAGCTCGTCCGGCTCAAGATCCCCTACCGGGTGGTGGGCGGCACCCGGTTCTACGACCGGCGCGAGGTCAAGGACGCCCTGGCCTATCTGCGGGCGGTGGTGAACCCCACCGACGAGGTGTCGGTGCGCCGGGTGATCAACGTGCCCAAGCGGGGCGTGGGCGACACCAGCCTGGGTCGGCTGGAGGCCTGGGCCACGAGTCGGGGCCGTCCGTTCATCGACGCGCTGGCCAAGGCTGATGAGGCCGGCGTTGGGGGTCGGGCTCTGGCGGGGATCACGCAGCTGGTCGGGCTGCTCGACGAGTTGCGGG
>JBBQRO010000023.1:0-36688 GCA_038214685.1 Acidimicrobiales bacterium | reverse complement strand
CCCTACTTCGCCGGCAAGGAGTACGAGGCCGCCCTCGGCGAGGGCCACGTGCCGGCCACCTACCTCGACTACCTGGCCATGCTCCGCGATGTCTTCGACGAGTGCAAGCGGGTGCTGGAGCCGGGCGGCCGCATGGCGGTGAACGTGGCCAACCTCGGCCGCCGCCCCTACCGCAGCCTCTCGGCCGACGTGGTCCGCATCCTCCAGGACGACCTCGGCCTGCTGCTGCGGGGCGAGATCGTGTGGGTCAAGGCCGAGGGGGCCTCGGGATCGTGCGCGTGGGGGTCGTTCCGCAAGGCCACCAACCCCGTCCTGCGCGACGTGAGCGAGCGGGTGATCGTGGCCAGCAAGGGCCGCTTCGACCGGGCCCGCCGGGGCGAGAGCTCGCTGTCCACCGACGAGTTCATGGAGGCCACCCTCGACGTGTGGCGCATGCCGCCCGAGAGCGCCCGCCGGGTCGGCCACCCCGCCCCGTTCCCCGTCGAGCTGCCCCAGCGACTGATCGAGCTCTACACCTACCGGGGCGACCTGGTGCTCGACCCGTTCCTGGGCGCCGGCTCCACTGCGGTGGCGGCTGTGCGCACCGGCCGGCGGTACTGCGGGTACGACACCGACCCGGCCTATGTCGAGCTGGCCCGCCGGCGGGTGGCCGACGAGGCGCCAATGGAGCTGCCCCCCGCCCAGCCGCAGGAGCCTGCGGCCAAGGCCGCGGCCGGCGTCGCCGAGGACCTGCTGGTGGCGGCCGGGTTCACCGTCGTCCAGCGGAAGATGAAGATCACCTGGCTCGGCCTGACCGTCGACCTGGTGGTCGACGGTGCCGACGGCCGGCGGTGGTCGGTCGACGTCTCCGGCGCCCTCACCGTCACCAAGGCCGGCCTGGCCCGGACCGACGAGGTGTGGCGGGCCATCGGCCGGTCCTCGGTGCTCGTCGCCCACGGGCTCGGCCCCGTGCTTCTGCTCAGCTCGCACGTCCCGCGGAAGGGCCACGCCGGCCACAAGGCCCTGCTCGCCGCCGGCCTGGATGCCATCGGGCTGACGTCGCCCGAAACACCTGGCCGGCTGCGGGCCTACGCCGGCGGGATGGAGCCCAGCCGCCCGGCCTGAAAGTCCTCGAATGCCTGGATCAGCTCGGCCTTGGTGTTCATGACGAACGGGCCGTACTGCGCCACCGGCTCCCGAATGGGCCGCCCGCCCATGACGTAGACGTCGAGGGCCGGCGTGTGGCTGTCCTGGGCGCGGTCACCGGCCACCCGGATGGTGTCGCCCGCCCCGAGCACCGCCAGCTGGCCGGTGCGTACAGGACGGCGGTCGGTCCCCACCGTGCCGGCGCCGGCCAGGACGTACACCAGCGCGTTGTAGTCGGGGCGCCAGGGCAGGTCGACCTCGGCCCCGGCGGCGACGGTGGCGTGGACGATGGTGATGGGGGTGTAGGTGGACCCCGGGCCCTGGTGGCCGCCCAGGTCGCCGGCGATGAGGCGGACGAGGGCGCCGCCGTCGGGCGAGCCCAGGAGGGCCACCGACGAGCCCCGGATGTCCTGGTAGCGGGACTGGATCATCTTGTCCTTGGCCGGGAGGTTGACCCAGAGCTGGAGCCCGTGGAACAGACCACCGCTGGCCACGAGCGTCTCGGGCGGGCGCTCGATGTGAAGGATGCCGCCGCCGGCGGTCATCCACTGGGTGTCGCCGTTGGTGATGGTGCCACCGCCGCCGTTGGAGTCCTGGTGCTCGAAGACACCGTCGATCATGTAGGTCACGGTCTCGAAGCCGCGGTGGGGGTGCCAGGGCGTGCCCTTGGGCTCGCCTGGGGCGTAGTCGACCTCACCCATCTGGTCCATGTGGATGAAGGGATCAAGGTCGGCCTTGGCCACGCCGGCGAAGGCCCGGCGCACCGGAAAACCCTCACCCTCGAAGCCGGTGGGAGCGGTGGTCACCGAGCGCACGGGGCGGACGGCGGGTGCCTCGGCCACCGCCAGCTTGGGCAGGGCCAGAACGTTGTCGACGGTGACGGCAGGCATCGTTGTCTTCTCCTCGCAAGATCGTGTCGTTCAATCTTCAACAATATTCTCCGACGATGATTCCCTGGGACCACTAAGGCTCTCGGGCGGGTCGGTCGATATGTACACCATGCCCACCAAGACAGCGATTCTGGAGGACCTGGCCGAGAATCTGACCCGCCGACTGGGGGTGCCGTTCCGTCCCAATCCCAAGGGTGGCATCGCCTTCCGGGACCCGCTGCGCCTCACCAGCTGGTCGGTTCCCCTGGTGTTCGACGGCCACGCGGCCTGGGAGCACGGGAGCCTGGTGCCCAGCGACTTCGTCGGCCACGTCCTGTGGGCCGCCCTGCGCTCCACCGCCGGGATGGACGACCCCCGCCCCTACTGGCACTGCAACCTGTCCGAGTCGGCCGGCGAGGCCATCATCGAGCACCTCAGCGAGCAGGACTCTGGCGAGGGATGGGTCATCGGCCAGGACGTGCTGCTCAAGCCGCCGCTGGCCGTCGAGTCGGCCAAGCCCAAGCGCCGGTTCTCGCACAAGGTCGCATAGCCGACCCACCGCCCTGGGTAGTTCAGGGGGCAGTGCCGGAAAACCGTCTCGCCCAGGTCGTCGCCGACCGCAGGACCGGCCGGCCTGCGGGAGAAGGTTCTCAAGGAGGCCCGAGCCGCGGCCCGGCTCGACCATCCGGGGGCGATCACCGTGTTCGACGTCATCGACGACGACGGGCACCCAGTGATCGTGATGGAACTAGTCGAGGCGCCCAACCTGTCCGAGCTGGTTGGCGAGCGGGGCCCGGTGGCGCCGGCCTCGAAGTGCTCGAGCTACCGGGCCGCAATATGGGAGTTCACCTACAGCTCGGGCGGCGCGGACCTCCGGGTCGCCAACCTCGGTTTCATCACCCCGCGGTACGGGTTCGCCCTCTACTTCCAGACCAGGGCCGGCGACTGGGACCGGCTGCAACCCGTGCTCCAGGCCTTCAAGGACTCGTTCAAGGCGCCGGCCTGAGCGGGGGCTCCCTTGACGGCCCCTGGGAAGGGCGGCACAATCGACTCATGTTCGGACGGAAGCGCGCCAAAAACTCTTCACCGCAGCCCGACGCCCAGGCGGCTCCGTCGGCCCCGATGCGTACCTCGGCAGGCGGTTACCAGATCACCGAGTTGCCGACCTTCCATGGAAGGAAGCGCAAGGTCGTCGTCTACACCTCCGACGCCAACGGAAAGATCATCAAGACCTTCAAGAAGGCCTGAGCTAGCGTCGCGCCGAGGCGCGACTTCTTTTCCTTCGCCCCTACGCCGAGCTCGTCGGCCTGTCTGCCTGGGGCCGCGTTCAGTCAGGTGGCCAATCCCTGATCGCCGGCCTCCCGGCGCGGGTCACCGTCGGGTCCGCGCCGGCTGGTGGTTTGGCCGCAGTCGCGTCACGCTATCGAGCCCCCGCTGCCTCCGAGGTAAAGGGCGGTCGCCGGGGCGCCGATACCGCAGGACGACGAGCCCTGTCAGCGCAAGGAGCCGCGCGATGCCGATTTCCACCCCGCGGGCGTCATGGGTCCTCGGCGTCTTCGCGGCCACGTTTCTGGCGACGGTTCTGGGGTACGGCGTCAGTCCAGTCAGCGACGGTGCGTTCGTGTTCGTGCTCGTTGTGCTGTCGGTTCCCCTTCTGCTACTCGTGCACGAGGGCGGCCACGCTCTTGCAAGCGTGCTCGTCGGGTACCGGGTCACCGGGATCGGCGTGACTGCAGACCTGGACGGCTGGACCGAATGGGAGGCCCCGGATGGGCGCGAGACGGCAGGGAGGACGATCGTCGCCCTCGCCGGTGGGCCCGTCATCACGCTGGCCCTTGCCGGTCTCCTCGTGTCCGGTCCCTTGCACGGGGTGCTGGGCGGCTGGCGGGCCGGCCTCGGAACGTTCGCGATCCTCTGGACCCTGGATCTCCTGGCCCCCATCCGCCGCCAAGGCATCGCCCGTGACGGTTGGGCCATCGCCGAGGAGTGGCGGGGTGGCCGGGCGTCCCGAGGGGACCACGGGCCCGAACTGAACACCATGATCGAAGCCGTCGACGGCCTCCTCCTGAAGGGTGACGCCGAGCGCGCCCGCCAATTCCTTGCCACGATGCTCGCCAAGCGGGCAGTCGATCTCCCGCCGCCTGCCTGGGGCGCCCTGGTCGCCAGGCTGGCGCTGGCACATCTTTCCCTCGGCTATCTGCTCAAAGAGGACGATGCGCCCTTGATGGCTGATGCCGTCCTCCACGCCCCTCACGACCCGGTGGTCGCCGCCGTGGAGGCAGCCTTCGCCCGACGCCTGGGGCAAGATCGGCCGGAGCCCCACTCAGTCCGTCGACCCGGTCGCCGTGAGGCCCGCGTCGTCGCTCTGGCCCATCTCGTCGAGTCAGGGACAGACGTGGTTTGCGTCGAACCCGGCGGACAGGCTCTGGACGAGCCGAACCTTCCCGCCACCAAAGCTCGAAGAGCACATCGCGGGGGCCCGCTTGGCGTTGAGCCCCGGCGACCCAGTTCGGGACTGTTGCGCCAAGGTTCCCGCCGTCCGTGATCTGCCCCCACTGGTACCCGGTGGAACGCCCACGATTCCGAACGCTGGGTTGGCGGGAAATGGCCCACCGCACCGCGGATAGGAGACGTCGTATCCCACGGTGGCGTTGGTCGATCTCGGAGCAGCCATCGCAAACGCTAGCCACGAGCTTCGGACTCCGATCGGCGCCCTTGGCCTTGGGGAGGCGCTCGTCGGCGAGACCGATGCCGAAGTGGTAGCCCGATTGGCTGACCGAATAGCTATCGAGGCCGATCGCGCTGGACGCAGGATCGAGCATCTGCTCGGTCCTCCGAGGGGACAGGCTCCACCTTCGTCCTGCGTTTGCCCGCCGCTCCGATCCGAATCAACGACGTGAAGCTCGCAAGCGATACCGCCCGGAGCTGAGTGGCTGTCAACTCGGTCGGGCCTCCGGCCTTCCGTCCGGGGCCAGGAGCCGTTCTGGCCCACGGTGGCGCCGGCGACAAGGGTCGTGACCACCGCACGGACCCACCGCCCCGGCGGCTCCCAGCCGGCGGGCTCAGGTGCCGCGTCGAGCGCGTGCCGGAAGCGGTTCCCCCTGCGGGACCCCGGTTGTCGTCCACGCCGGTACGGTTGGGTCGTGCGGCGGGGGCGAGGCCGGTCAACCCTCCGGTACGGGCGCCGCCGGGTCCAGACCGGGGAGCTGTTCCTCCCGCCTACGGCCGGCCCGCATCCGGTCGTCGTCGTCCTGCACGGCGGGTTCTGGCAGGCGATGTACGGACGACGGATCATGAACGATGTCAGCGCCGATCTGGCCGCCGCCGGCTTCGCGGCGTGGAACCTCGACTACCGCGGGATCGGTCTGGGCGGAGGTTGGCCCGGAACCTTCGACGACGTGGCCAGCGGTGTCGACGCCCTAGCCGGGATCGCCGGTCTCGACCTGTTGCGGGTCACCGCTCTCGGACACTCGGCCGGTGGGCAGCTCGGCCTGTGGGTCGCCAGCCGACCCGGCCTGCCAGCGGGGGCGCCGGGCGCGTCGCCGGGCGTGGTGGTGACCGCAGCGGTGTCACTGGCCGGCGTGGTCGACCTGCTGGATGCGGCAGAGCGGGGGATCGGGGGCGGCGCGGTGTCCCAGCTGCTCGGCGGTCGCCCGGACCGGGTCCCGGACCGCTATGCCATCGCCTCGCCGATGGCCAGGCTGCCGCTCGGCGTGCCGCAACTCCTCGTCCACGGCGAGGGCGACCGCCACGTGCCCGTCGACATGGCCCACCGGTACGCTGCGGCGGCGTGCGCCGCAGGTGACGACGTCGACCTGGTCACGCCGGCGGTGGCCCACATGGACCTGATCGACCCCCGCTCATCGGCGTGGGCCACGGTGGTTGACTGGCTCTGCGACCATCGCTAAAGGCGATGCTGGCAACCACGCCCCTAGACCTCTGGACCACGGATATCCGACCGAGGAGGTCAGCAGCAGCAGCCAGGGCGCCGAGGAGGCGATCGCCCCAAGTCGGGCCCGGCACTCGATTCCCTCACCGAGGAGGAGTTCAAGTGTTCTCACTCGTAGTGGCTCACGACGGCTCCGAGATGTCGGGGTTTGCTCGGGGCCTGAGTCTGAGCATGGAGACCCGGGGCCGCGCTCCCCTCCCTCGGCCGGCCGGCGGGAAGTAATGCGCCAGGCTGGTGCGAATCAGGCCTGCCAGCCGAACAGGGCTCCGCCCAGGGTGACGAAGGCCACCCAGCCCACGATCGAGACGGCCGGCACCAATGGCACCCATCTCCGGTGACGACGCACACCCGCTACAGCCATCACCGTGAGGCCGACGCCGGCCAGGTTGAGCACGACCCACGCAGCCCCTGGAACGATCAGCCCGGCGGGGAGGTAGAGAAACACCATCACCAGGACCTGGGCGACAACCCCGACCACGGCGGACCAGCGGCGCACGGGACCGACGGTAGACCGCTGCCGAGTCGGGACCGCTGCCTCCAGGGGCGAGCGCCCACCCGTCAGAGACCATCCTCACGACGCGATGCCGAATGAGCACCGCTGATGCTGCCAACGCGTGTTCATCCAGCGCAGGCCGCAGCAACTGCCGTTCCGAAAGGCGATCGGCTACCGGAGCAACCGCACTCGAATCGGCAGGTCGAGTGCCGCCCAGGCTCGGTCGGCAGTCAGGACCTGTGCAGGCGTGCTGCGCACGGTGAGTGCCAGACAGCACCGATCGCCCAGGGACAGAGCTCGTCCGCCGGCGAGGGCTCGCATCGAACCAGCCAGCTCGGCGTCCTCCTTTAGGACGGGCTCGATCGTGACCCCGGCTGCAGTGAGAAGTTCACGCACCCGGACGACGTCGGCGTCCACATCGACAAGCTTGCCGATGACCTCGGCCAGGTTCGCTGCACCGAGAATCCCTGAACTCAACTCATCCATGACGACGGCGGCGCCGGGCTCGTCGTGCACGAGCGCGAGAACGGCTGACGCGTCCAGGACCGTCATTCGGCGGCGGCAGCCATGCGACGCTCCGCCAGGAGCTCTTCAACGAGCGACCGGGTTCGTGGGACGTGTGCGGCCAGCCCGCGTAGCTCTGCCGCCGCGTCCTCCTGGCGCTCCAACACCAGCCTATGGCCGGCGACGTGAAGATGGATGCGATCCCCGGTCGCGAGTCCAAGGGCGTTTCGGACGTCCGCCGGTATCACCAGGCGACCCTGCTGACCTAGAACGAGGGTGGCATCCATGCGCAAACTATGCCACGCCACCTCAGCTCGTGCCACGGCCCACGCGACGCTCGCTGGCGGGTCCCGCAGGGGGAACGGCTTTCGGCGCGCTCTGCGGTCCACCCGCAACGGTCCCTCCCGCTTGGCGGCGTGCTTGGCCCACTGCCGGCTGAACCGACTTGGCCGCCTGCGCCTTCTCCCCGGAGCGGAATACATGGTCAGTTTGAGCTTCACCCGACTGCTTCTTGAACGGCCGTTCCTTCGGCTTCTTGCCGTAGGTACTCCGTGTCGTTTGCCACGGCAAACACGTGGTCGCGGGAGAGAACCTCAAAGCATCGAGGCCGGCGGCTTGGCCGGCGGGCGGGAACTCCTTGCAAATGTCGCCCTGCCGGGTTCCAATCGGGTGTGACGAGAGGAGCAACGATGGGTGAGAAGCCGATGGGCACACCGCTCGAGGACGAGGAGCTAGGTCCTGAGGCGGGGGCCGGCGCGATCAACACTACGAGGTCGAACATCAAGAACAGCGGCGCCATGGCCGAGGCCGGAGGTACCGCCGGGGCGGGCGGCGGCGCCGGCGTGACCGGCGAACCCATCCCCGGCATCGACGTCAGGTAGCCGTCACCGCCATGGTGCCGGTGCCGGCCCCCCGGCACCGGCAGGTGTAAGCCCGGGGCCGTTCAGAATGTCGGGGCCCGAGGTCCCATTCACGTCGCGTCGCCCTCGCCGACGCGTGCCCGAGCGGGCCGGTCCGATTGCGCAGGCCGCGGAACCGGCCCTGGCTGCCCGTGAGCCCCTGCACCAGCACCCGGGTCGAGGCGTCGACCAGGATGCTCATTCGCGCCACCGAGTGTGCAAGAAGTGTCGCCTCCTGACGACCATTTCTGCACACTCGACGCCGCACGCCGCCAGGGCGACGGCAGTCTGTGGCCCCCAAGGCCAGGGAGCGGGTGGGCGACAACGGGCGGGTGACGGTGGCTTCCACTGCCCGGGAGCGGCATCCGAAGCCGCCGCCATGAGCGGCGGCGGCTCGACGACACAGAACAGGAGCGCGGGAACTGCTGTGGCGCGAATCGTGGCGGCGGCGCAACGGGTCTGGGCGCGGGTGCTCGTCGACTCGGCGAACCGGGCCTATCGAAAGGCCTGATCGTGTGAAATGCTGCGATCGGCAATCGAGCCCACCGAGCCAGAGTGGGAGGAGGGTCCTGCATGACACGTCGCTGAGCTGGCCCCGCTCTCGCCCGGTCGGGCGAGTATCCCTAAGAGGGGGCGGTCCATCTCCGCGTGGTCATCCGTCGTACTCGACGCCGACACACACCGACAGACCAGAGTGAGAGAGAGAAGAGACTGATGTACGAGCACAGCTGTGCGAAAGCCGGAGCCGAGGGCTGCGGTTACGTCGTTCGAGCCAACTCCGAGGACCAGCTCAAGGCCAAGGTGGGCGAGCACGCCCGCAAGAAGCACAAGGTCCAAGGCATGACCGACACGATCTACACCTACCTGCGGGACCAGGCCCGCAAGGCGTAGTCAACGCGCCGCCACCGGTAGATTCGGCTGCAGTGGCTTCCGACTCAGCAGCACCAACCCCCAGACGGCTCACCCAGTTCAGCCACGGCGCGGGCTGAGCCTGCAAGCTCGCCCCTGGCGAGCTGGCGCAGGTCCTGCGCCGCCTCGAACTGCCCAGCCATCCCGACCTACTCGTGGGTACGGCCACGAGCGACGACGCCGCGGTCTGGCGGCTCGATGCCGACCGGGCTCTGGTGGTCACCGCCGACTTCATCACCCCCATCCACGACGACCCCCGGGTGTGGGGACGCATCGCGGCCGCCAATTCGGTGAGCGACGTCTACGCCATGGGCGGGCGCCCGATCCTCGGGATCAACCTGGTTGGCTGGAACACCGAGGAGCTCGGCACCGAGGTGCTGCTCGAAGTGCTGCAGGGCGCCGGTGAGGCGGCGGCCGAGGGCGGGTGGATCACCGTGGGCGGCCACACCGTCGACGACCCCGAGCCCAAGTTCGGCCTGGCCATGGTAGGCGAGGTCCACCCTGACCGCATCCTCACCAACGCCGGCCTGCGCCCCGGCGACACCCTGGTCCTCACCAAAGCCCTCGGCGCCGGCATCGTGGCCACGGCCATGAAGGCGGGCAGGGCCCCCGACGACGTGGTCGCCGCCGCCGTCGCGTCCATGACCCGCCTCAACCGCGAGGCCGCCACCCGGGCGCTGGAGGCCGGGGCAACGGGGGCCACCGACATCACCGGCTTCGGGCTGCTGGGCCACCTGCGCAGCATGGCCGAGGGCTCCCACGTCGACGCCGACCTCGACGCCGGCGCCGTTCCCGTCCTGCCTGGCGTGGCCGAGCTGGTGGCCGAGGGGTTGGTCCCGGGGGGGAGCCGGCGCAACCTGGCCTGGGCCGGCGAGCGCCTGGAGGCCGAGGGCGTCGACGACGCAGTGGTCATCGTCCTGGCCGACGCTCAGACCTCCGGCGGCCTCCTGTTCGGCGCCGAGGCGGGTCGGGCTGAGGACGCAGTGGCCGCCCTGCGGGAGTCGGGCCACGCCGCCGCGGTGATCGGCACGGTGACCGAGGGTACGGGCACCATCCGGGTGCACGCCTGACCGCCTGAGGTTCTTCTGGCCGGCGGCGGCGGAAGACCGGGATGGGGCGACCGTGACGCCCTGCCCTACGGCGCGGGTGGGTCGCTGTCCGAGGATGGACGGCCCCAGGTTGCGGACCAGGATGGCGGGCGTAAGGCCGGGCTGGCGCTCCTGCTCGCCGCATGCGCAGGCGGCGACGGGGACGGGGACGCGGCGAACGTCGACGAGATCACCGTCGCCCCAACCGGCGACGTGCTGGACAGCCGGGACCGCGATCCCATCATCGCCCGCAACTCGCCGATGCTCGCCGTCAACCCTGTGCAGCGCAGCGACATGGTGATCGTCGACCGGGTCGACCGACCCTCCAGACGTCGCTGGCCGCGATCCCAAGAGCGGGCGGTTCTTCGCTTCGTGGGTCGAGTGAGGGACGCCGGGCGCATCCGGGTCGGCGCCCCGTCGCTGGCCGTCGATCCCGTCCCGGGTAGGGCTCGGCGATGCGCCCGAGGTCGTAGAGCGGAGCCGGGAGGGGTAGACAGGTCGTGTGCGCCGGACCCTGTTCCTCCTGCTTCCTGCCATCGCCTTCGCCCTCGCCGGCCCGGCCGGAGCCCAGACCACCACCGTGGACGCCGCCGCGTCCGCCCTGAAGAGCAACCCGGTGTTCGTCGACAGCGGTGCGGAGCGGGCCGGGCAGGTCGACGCCGACCGGCTGCGCGCGCTCATCCGGCGAGGTGACAGCCCGATCTTCGTGGCCGTCCTCCCCGCGTCTGCGGTCAGCGACGCCGGCGGCGACGTCAACCGCCTCCCCACTGTCCTCGCCGAGCGTGTCGGCCTGCGGGGCACCTACGCCGTCGTCGCCGGTTCGAGCTTCCGGGCCGGCAGCAACGTCTTACCGGCCGGCCGGGCCGGCACTCTGGCCACTGCCTCCTTCCAGGCCCGGTCGGGCGACGGTGTGGGTGCCGTCCTGGACACCTTCGTCGACCGGGTGAACCAGGCCTCCAGTGCCGCACCTGAAACGGGAGACGGAGGCGGTGGGGGCGGAAGCGGCGGCCTCCTGCTCCTGCTCGCCATCGGCGGCGGCGGATTCTTCATCTGGTCGCGCAGCCGGACCAAGAAGCGCCGTCAGGTAGAGAGCAAGGAGATGGAGGCCGACCGTCAACTGCTACGGGCCGAGCTGTCGGTGCTCGGCCAGGACGTCCTGGAGCTCGAACCCGAAGTGACCTTGCACCCCGACGCCCGGCCCGACTACGACGCGGGCGTCACCCGCTACCAGTCGGCCCTGGCGGCCATGGAGTACGCCGACGACCAGGTGGACCTGGTTCGGGTGGAACGGGTCGTCGACGAGGGGCGCTACGCCATGGCCCGGGCCCGGGCCCGGATCGACGGCCGCCAGCCCCCGCCGCCTCCTGAGAGCCTGACCCGTCCCGGCCGCCACGACGAACCGGCGATCGACGTGGACGAACGGGGCGAGCCGGTCTACGTGGGCTATGGCGGGATGCCCTGGCATGGGGGCGCGGGATGGTTCGGCGGAGGCAGCGGACTGCTCACCGGTCTCATGCTGGGCCAGATGCTGGGCGGCGGCTTTGGGGGATGGGGCGGCCACGACGGCGGCGGCGGGAACGACGGGGGTGGGAACGAAGGAGGCGGCGATTTCGGAGGCGGCGACTTCGGGGGTGGCGGCGACTTCGGGGGTGGCGACTTCGGGGGTGGTGGCGACTTCTAGCTGGAGGGCGTCAGAAGGCGGCCTGGCCCGTGTTCCACATCAGCGGGAACAGCCAGAGCGCCAGCCCGAGGGGCACGAGCACCAGTCGGGGGGCCAGACCACGCCGACCCCGGCTCCCGAACTTCCAGCCCTCACCGGCAGCAGCCAGCACGAAGCAGACCACCGCCGCCAGATAGAAGAAGAACTCGACTTCAGTATCCACGGCATTGCCACCCTTCGTTGGTGCTTACGTGAGTATCAGGACCAGGATGATGATCAGGATGAGCGTGCCCAGGCCGATGTACACGGGACCTCCCTCCTTGTGTTGGGGGTAGGACCCATTCGTTCCCTGGCAATGGGGCGGGCAAACCCTGGCGCCAATGGCCCAAAGATCGCAGTGACGCCAGACGGCAGACACGCCTCTATGACTGGAGATCGAACCCCGGAAAGGGGGACGGCGTGACCGAGCCCAACAGGTGGGCCCCCGGCCGCTACCGTGGGAGGCGATGCCCCGAACCCGAAGGCGGCGCGGCTTGGCCGCGATTGCCGTCGCGCTGCTCTCGTCCGCCTGCGGAGCCGGCACGGCCGTGCGGGCCACCTCGGGGTCAGTCGCCTCCACGATCACCACGGTGTCGCCCCCACGCGCCGTCACCCAGGAGGCGCGGACGCCCTTCGCCACCGTCGGTGGCCTGACCCTGACCCATCCCTCCGCCCGAGTGGAGCGCGTGGCCTTCCACCAGTCGAACAACGACGGCGCCCTCCAGCTGACGGCCCTCCCGACCGCAGTGGCCGCCATCACCCTCCCCGATCGCGAGCGTGACACTGGCGCCCGGGGCGCAGCCGACGTGGTGGTCGACCCGGCCAGTGAGATCCGGGCGCCGGTGACCGGGCGGGTGACGCGGGCCGGCACCTACGTCCTCTACTGCAAGCTCTCCGACGACTACGTGGTCATCGAGCCCGACGACCGCCCCGGTTGGGAGGTCAAGATGCTCCACATCGACGGTGTGACGGTGCGGGCCGGGGACCAGGTAGTGGCCGGACAGACGGTGCTCGCTCCCCGGGCAACGCAGCTGCCGTTCGAGTCCCAGGTCGACGAGGTGCGGACCACCGACCCCGCCTGGCCCCACGTCCACATCGAGGTCGTCGACCCGACGATTCGCGACCGGCCGACCCCGGGCGGTGGCTGCCCGTAGGTCGGGGCGCCTCAGGGCCGGACCCATGGACGAGGTCGTATCCGCCCTCAGCCGGCCGGGGACGCCGTCCAGCTGATGGCCGGCGGCCGGAGGGCGGCGCAACGGGGGCTGCCGTCGCCGCCGGTCAGCGCCAGGGTGGCCAGAAGGAGGTGCCCTGGCTCGGCCGCAGCTGTGGCCACGGCCAGATCGACGGCGTCGAGCATCAGCTTGGCCCGCCGGAACATGGTGAAGCGCCGGTCATCGTCGACCGTGCCCCAGCTGAGGTAGAGGAACCGGTCGCCCCTGCGGCCCTGCACGTACGGGCCGCGGAACGACCCGTCGGCCGGCACCACGTCGACTGAGAAGCTCCAGATGGCCTCGGCCGCGTCGCCGGGAAAGAGGTCGACGACCTCCGCCCGCCGCTGCACTCCGACGTGGACGTTGTCGTACTCGCACCAGGCACGACCCGGCAGATTGAACCCGACGATGCGCACGTCCATGGCGCGGGCGCCCTCGCAGCTACAGGAACTCGGCGAAGTCTTCGAGGAGCTGGCCCTTGCCCTTGGCGCCGACGATGCGCTTCTTCATCTCGCCGTCCTTGAACACCATGAGGGTGGGGATGCTCATGATGTTGAAGCGCTGGGCGACGGCGGGGGCGTCGTCTACGTTGAGCTTGCCCAAGCGGAGCTTGCCGGCATTCTCGGCCGCGATCTGCTCGAGGACGGGAGCCACCATGCGGCACGGCCCGCACCACTCCGCCCAGAAGTCCACGATCAAGGGAAGCTCGGAGGCGCCGACCTCCTCGTCGAAGGTCTCGTTGGTGAGCGTTATGTAGTTGCCTGCCATCAGCCTCTTGCCTCCTGGGTGTCGAACAGTTGAACGCCGGACGGGCCGGCGGCATTCCGGGGGGTAACCCTCACCACTCCGTGGGCGTCTGGTTGATGTCGGACTCGTGCGGCTGACTCTCCAGCCACCGCTCGGCGTCGATGGCGGCCATGCAGCCCGACCCGGCCGCAGTGACGGCCTGCCGGTAGGTGCGATCCTGGACGTCGCCGGCAGCGAATACGCCCTCGACGTTGAGGTGGGTGCCCCGGTGGGTGAGCAGGTAGGACGCATCGTCCATGGCCAGCTGGCCCACGAAGAGGTTGGTGTTGGGATGGTGGCCGATGGCCACGAACAGCCCGGTGATGTCGAGCTCCGACGCCTCCCCGGTCTTGACGTTCTTGACGGTGGCGCCACTGAGGCGTTCGTCGCCGTGCAGTTCGACGGGCACCGAGTTCCAGAGGAACTCGATCTTCTCGTTCTTGAACGCCCGCTCCTGCATGATCTTCGACGCCCGCAGCGAGTCGCGGCGGTGAATGACGTAGACCTTCTCGGCGAACTTGGTGAGGAAGGTGGCCTCTTCCAGGGCGGAGTCGCCCCCACCGACCACGGCGATGGTGTGGCCGCGGAAGAAGAACCCGTCGCAGGTGGCGCAGGTGGACACCCCGTGGCCGATCAGCCGCAGCTCGTTGTCGAGGCCGAGCATCTTGGCCCGGGCCCCGGTGGCGACGATCACGGCCCGGCCCTGGTACTCGGCGTCGCCCACCCACACCCGGCCCGGCCGGGAGCTGAAGTCGACCCGGTCGATCTTGTCGGTGACAAACTCGGCGCCGAAACGTGCGGCCTGGGCCCGCATGGCGCCCATCAGCTCCGGGCCCTGGATGCCGTCGACGAAACCCGGGTAGTTCTCGACGTCGGTGGTCAGCATGAGCTGGCCGCCGGGCTGGTCGCCGGTGGAGGACAGCGCACCCTCGAACACGAGGGGGCGCAGGTTGGCCCGGGCGGTGTAGATGGCCGCGGTGAGGCCGGCGGGGCCTGACCCGATGATGATCACATCTCGGATCTCGGTCACGGAAGTCTCGGTCACACGTCTCCTGTCACGGCCGCCCGAGGTCCTGCGAAGCAGTGGGCGCCGTCTTCTTCGACCAGAGGAACATCCCCAGGCCCAGGAATATTGCCCCAAGGACCACGTAGGGCAGCCACACCTCCCGGGGGAGCACCACGTCGAGGATGCGTACCAGGGCGATCAGGGCCACGATCCCGGCCATCGAGCCCACGATCACCGCGATCAGGCCGAAGACCAGCAGGCGGGCGACCTTGACCAGGCGGTCGGTGGTGTTGCTGCGGACGACGTCGATGTAGTGGTCGAGCCGGTCGAGCAGGTCGGTGGTCCAGTCAGTGCCCTCCTGAGCCATTCTGGGAGCCTACCCTCGGGCATGGTTCGTGAGTCCTTGGCCCTCGTGGCCGGCGCGGCGGTCGGCGTGGTGGCCGCCGCCGTGCTCGGGGAGTACGGCTTCGACGGCTGGGCCGTCATCGGGTCCGGCGTGGTCACCGGGCTGTTCGTGGCCGAGGCCGCGGTGGCGGTGGCCAGAGCCGGGAGCGCGCTGCTGGCGGCCGGCTCCGGGGCGATCGCCGCCGGCGCGCTGCTGGCAGCCGGCTGGATCGCCACCGGGCACCGCCTGGGGACGGTCGGGTGGAAGGGGTGGGCGGCCGTAGCCCTCGCCGGGGCCGCCGGCGCGGTCAGGGCCCGACCGACCTCAGCACTTCGGCACAGCCCTCCTGCGCCAGCAGCAACAGAGTGACGGGGGCGGGTGCCGACCCCGGGGCCGGGCCGAAGCCCAGGACGAACCCGGCCACGGCCCCCTGGCGGGCGGTGGCGAAGTAGACCACCGGCCCGAGGGTCGGCTCCCGGGTGCGGGCCTGCTCCTCGCACGGTCGGGTGCCGACCACCGTGGCGCCGGCGCCCTGGTTGAGGGTGGTTGTGGGAGTCAGCCCGCTACCAGCGACGGCGGAGCCGGTCGCACCGGACACCGCGCCGGCGGTGGCGTTGGATGCTGCGCCGGAGTTCGCCGACGAGGACGATCGCCCGTCGCTCGTCGCCGAGTTGCCTGTGGCCGCACCCGCGCTCCCGCCCGAACTCCCGGTGATCGTCGACCCGGCGCTCGCCGGCCCGGGGGCCAACCCAGGCTGGGCGCGCGAGCGCAGGGTGGCGGCGTCGCCCACGTCGCCCAGATCAGCCGGCGGTAGGGATGGGGCGGCGCCGGCCACCCCCCCGCCGGCCTCCGGGCCGGTGCGGGCGTCGAGGTTGGCCTCGGATTGGAACGCCGGGCCGGCCACCGTGGTGGAGTTGTCGGACTCCCGATAGCTGCTGAGCACCACGCCCGAGATGCCGAGCACGGCCAGGACGACTGCGGCCACCGCGCCCAGGGCCCAGGGATTGCCGGAGCGGCGACTGGGCGCGGGGCGGGCGGGCCTGGGCGCAGGGGCGGAGGCGGCGGAGGTAGAGGTCGGAACGGCAGCGAGGGCGGCGGCGATGTCGCGGTCGATATCGGCGGGGGACCGGGCGGCCACCGGCGCGGCCACGACGACGGCCAGGGCCCGCAACTCCGCGGCGGTGGCCCGGCACGGGGCGCAGGCCTCGACGTGGTCGGCCCACTCGGGGGCCTCCCCGTCGACGTAGGCGCTGAGGGCCTCGAAGTCTGCGTGTCGGTCGGTCATCTGGTGGTTGGACGCTCGGTGGGGGGCCCGGAGTTCCGGCCTGAGCTCAGCAGGGGGATCAGGGCGCTACGCCCCCGGGCGATACGGGAGCGGACGGTGCCGGCCGGGATGCCGAGGGTCTGGGCGATCTCGTCGTAGGAGAGCCCGCAGACGTCGCGCAGCACCACGGCGGCCCGGTAGTCCGAGGGGAGGGACTGCAGGGCGCGGTCGAGGTCCACCCGGGTGGTCGACGCCTCCATGTGGTCGAGGGGCGACGCCACCTCGGCCGACCCCTCGGGCAGGCCCGGCTCGGGGCGCCGCCGGCGGCGCCGGAGCTCGTCGAGGCAGGCGTTGGTGGTCACCCGGTAGGCCCAGGTGCCGAAGGCCGACCGCCCGTCGAAGCCGTGCAGGCCCCGCACAATGGCCATCAGCGCCTCCTGGCAGGCGTCGGCCGCGTCGGCGTCGTCACCGGTCATCCGCCGGCACAGGGCGAAGAGCCGGTGGTGGTGGCGGCGCAGCAGGGAGTCCAGGGCGGCACGGTCGCCGTCCCGGGCGGACTCCACCAGCTCCAAGTCCGTCAGTTGCTCCGAATCGCGGCGTTCGATGCCCGGAGGGTAGGCGCGGCACTAGGTGAGGCGGAGCTCCCCGATGCTCACCACCGATTCGCCGGCGCCCAGGTCGGTGATCCACAGCAGGACCGCGCCTGCGGTGCGGCCGCCGAGGTCGAAGGTGGTCGTGCCCGCGGCGATCCCCTTCTTGGTGGCGACCGGCTCGCCCCACGCCTGGCGGGTGGCCTGGGGCGTGGCGGCCACCAGCACCTCGGCGGCCCAACCGCCGCGGGGCGACGTCACCCTGAGCTCCTCGAGCTTGACGGCCCCGCTGAGCTGCAGGACCACGCCGACGCCCGGTTTCAGGCCGCCGAAGAGGTTGGTGTTGTAGTTCTCAGTGTTCCAGAGGGTGGCGGGATCGCCGTCGACCAGGAAGGGCAGCTCGTCGTCGTGCTCGGCTTGACTGCCGGGCGGCGGGTCGAAGGCCAGGGGCGTGGGCTTCGGGATGGCGGTCGGGCCGGCAGGCGTCTCCTGGGTGGTGCTGCCGTCGATCATGCGCTGCCCGGTGTCGGAGCGGGCGAAGAGCACGCCGACCACACCCAGGGTGAGGGCCACGGCCACGATTGCCACCGAAGGGACCAGCCACCGGCGCTCGCTCTTCACGAACGTGGGGGGCACGCCCCGGGGCGGCGTGTGGTCGGGTCGGGGCGGGGCGTGGTCCCTCGGGGGGAGGGGCGGGGCGGCCACCACGCCGGTAGGGTCGCCGGCGCCCAGGTCCACCGACAGCAGTGCGGTCCGGAATTCGGCAGCCGACTGGAAACGGGCGTCGGGGGCCTTGGCCAGGGCCCGGAGCACGACGACCTCGAGAGCCCGCGGGATGCCCGCCCGGACCTGGCGGGGGGCCAGCGGATCGGTGGTGATGTGCTTGAGGGCGACGGCCATGTCGGTGTCGCCGGTGAAGGGGGGCCGACCGCACAGCATCTCGTAGAGGACCACGCCCAGGGCGTAGACGTCGGCCCGGCCGTCGACGGCGCGCCCGTCGACCTGCTCGGGCGACAGGTACTGGGCGGTACCCACGATCGAGCCGGTGCCGGTGAGGGCATCGGAGGGGCTGGGGCGGTCGGGCTCGGCGTCCTCCACCGCCTTGGCGATGCCGAAGTCGGCCACCTTCACCCGCCCGTCGGAGCAGATGAGGACGTTGGCCGGCTTGATGTCGCGGTGGACCACGCCGGCCTTGTGGGCGTAGTGCAGGGCGTCGGCCACCTGGGCGCCCACGTGGACCACCCGACCGGCCGCCATCGGCCCGTCGTCGTTGAGCGCCTGGCGCATCGTCGGCGCGTCGACCAGCTCCATGACGATGAAGGTGACGCCGCCGTCGGTGCCGGTGTCGAAGGTGGCGACCACGTTCGGGTGGGCCAGGCGGGCGGCGGCGATGGCCTCGCGGCGGAAGCGCTCGCGGAACGACTCGTCGGCGGCCAGGTGGAGATGGAGGATCTTGACGGCCACGGGCCGGCCCAGGATGTCGTCGACCGCTTCCCAGACCTCGGCCATCCCGCCCTTGGCGATGAGCCGCCTCAGCCGATAGCGCCCGGCCAGGACGCGCTCGGAGTGCACCCCGACCGACTTACCAGTTGGCCCAGCACCACCGATGGGTGCAGCGTCCGACACCTAGGACACGGTACCGGCCCCGGCGGCGGTCTGGAATGCCACCCCGATGGTCCGGGGCCCGGTATGGGCCCCGACCACGGCCCCGAGCTGCCCGATCACGATCTGCTCGCGGGGGAAATGGGGGTTGAGCAGGCCCAGCAGGGTGTCGACGTCGGGCGCGTCGCCGTGGAGGATGGCCAGGTTCTCCACGCCCTTCTGGGCCCCGACCTGGTCGGCCAGCCACTGCAGCGACCGCGACCGGGTGCGCTGCTTGGGGCCGGGCTCCACCTTGCCGTCGACCACCTCGATCACCGGCTTGATCGACAGGATCGAGCCCACCAGGGCCTGGGCCGCCCCGATCCGCCCGCCCTTCTTGAGGTACTCCAAGGTGTCGAGGCTGGCGAAGATCTTGGTGCGCCGGGCCATGTCCTCGGCCAGGGCGACGATCTCGTCCAGGGTGGCGCCGGCTGCGGCCCGGCGGGCCGACTGGACCGCCATCATCCCGTGGCCGAGGCTGACCGACAGCGAGTCGACGACCTTGACCGGCACCACGTCGGCCACGGCCCGGGCCCCGGCCTGGGCCGACTCGCCGGTGGCCGAGAGCTTGGAGGACAGGACCACGCACATCACGCCCTCGGCCCCGGCCGCCGCTGCGGCCCGGAAGACCTCCTCGAAGGCGCCGGGCGCCGGGGCGGCGGTGGACGGCAGCTCGGCCGAGGTGCCACAGCGGGCCCAGAACTGGGCGGGCGTGAGGTCGCGCCGATCCACCAGCTCCTCGGTGCCGAAGCGGATGGTGAGGGGCACCACGTCGATGCCCAGCTCGGACACCAGCCCATCGGGCAGATCGCAACTGCTGTCGGTGACGATCCTGACGGTCATTCTGGCACCAGACCTCTCGCTCGGCGACCCTTCATGGCATTGCGCCCCCACCAGACGGCCAGGAAGGTGGCCGCCCCCATGGCCACCACCAGGCTGGCGCTCGATGCGGCGGTTGACCGTACCGTGATGCGGGCCTGCCCCACCACCAGATGCCCGTCCGGGGCTTCCAGGGTGATGCGGATGGGGAACGCCCCCGACGCCCGGGCCACCACCGGGAAGCGCTGGGTGGTGTTGAGCCGGGTCAGCTCGAGATCCTGGACGGTGCCGGCCGGGAAGTCGAGCTTGTCGCTCTCGATCCGCACCACCACCCACACGGGGTTGCCCGTGTTGTTCTTGAAGGTCACGGGAATCTCGCCCGTGCGGGCGGTCAGGGTGAACGACCGGCCCTCGGGCATCTCGATGGCGTCGAGTTGGGCCTGTATCTGGCGGTCGGCGCCGGCGACGTAGGCCTCGCGTTGGCGGAGGGCTTTCAAGTCGGAGGACCCGGCGACGAGGAGCTGCTCCTCGATCACCGCGGAGGTGGCATTGCCCGAGCCCAGCACGGAACCGAGCGAATCGAGGTTGCGGCGGGAATCGCCCAGGTCGACAGCCACCTCGGCCAGGCTCCCCAGGGTGGGGACGGCGGGCTTGCGGACCAGGTTCGCGCCGGCATCGTCCTGGGCGGTGGGGACCCCGCTGAAGAGAGAGTCCAGGGTGATGGGCTCCAGGATGGGCGACACGGCGAGGCCGTTGGTCACCACGTCGAGGAACTGCCGGGACGGGCGCCAGTCGCGCGGGGCGATGGCGGCCATGCCCCGGCGCTCGTCGTCACCGGGCCGGTCAAGGTAGATCACGGCCAGGTCAGCCAGCAGTTGAAAGGCGGACAGCGCTTGGTTGGCCGCGCCGTTGAAGTGGGCGGCCAGGCCGGCGTCGGCCGACACTGCCTGCACGCGGGTCTGGCGCCCGGTGAGCACGAACGGCCGGGTGAGGGTGAGCTGCTGGTCGGGTATCGGCGCCAGCGACCCCTCGGAGGCCAGAATCCTGTCGAAACCCCGGCCGGCCAGCACATCGACCACGTGGGGGTCGAGCGCCTCCTCGACCAGCCACGTGCGAGTGTCGAGGCGGCCGCCCAGCGTGTCGGTGAGCTCGGCCGAGCCCCGGGCCATCTGGCTGGCCACCTCCCCGTCGAGGCCGGCGCCCATCAGGGCGGCCAGGTTGGCGGGCACGAAGGACCCTGTGAGGGTGGCCCGTTCGGCCGCAGTGGCTTTCAGCGAGGCCAGGAGAGCCTTGGCTTTGCCATCGGTGCTGGCGGCCAGGGCGGCGACCGTCTCGGGGGTCGGGGCCAGGGCGAACGGGCTCGACCGGACGGCATCCACTCCCTGGGCCATGGCGGTCAGGGTGTCGCCGTCGGGGAGCTGGCGGCTGCCGTCGGGCTGCAGGGCGGGCGGGGCGTGGACCGGGAAGACCAGTGACACCCCGAGCTTGGGGGTGGAGTGGAGCTCGGGGGTGTGCAGCAGGTGGGTCACGAACCGGTCGACGGCGGTGCCGGCCAGCCGGTCGCGCAGCTCGACCCGCACCGGGTACACCCCGTCGCGAGGCGGCAGGAGGACGCGTGCCGGGTCGCGGGGCAGCGCAGGGTCGCGGACGGGAACCGTGACGATGACGTCGCCATTGGGCTCGGTACGGAGTCCGGCGAGGGGCACAGGCTGCAGAGCCACGAGGGCAGAGTCGCTCATCCGGTCGCTCAGGGTCTCAATGAACCCCGACCGGGTGGCAACTGCGGGGAAGACCGTGAGGGCGAACTCCAGGTTCGACGCCCCGGCGGGCCGGTCGACCCGCACCCGGACCAGGAAGTCGCCGCCGGGGGCCACCCAGGGGGTCTGGGACACGAAGGTCATCCGTCCCCGACCCGGCGCGGGTTGGGCGACCGCGATCGGACCGAGCGCGGCGCCCAGAGCCAGGGCGAGGAGAGCCGCAGCTCCGAGCCGTAGTCGCATCAGAGCCCCCGGTGGAGGACGGACAGCTGGATGGGCTCATGGCGGAACCCCAGCGACAGGTAAAGGGCGAGGGCCGGCTCGTTGCCGAGCTGGGTGTTGACGACGGCCTCGGCCACGCCCTTGCGCCGCAGCCAACGCAGCCCGTCGAGGCCCATGGCCCGGCCCAGTCCGGACCGGCGGTGCTGGGGATGGACGGCCAGCCGCTGCAGGTAGCCCTGGTCGGCGCTGAGCCCGGTGACCGCGTAGGCCAGCACTCCGGCCGGCTCCCGTCGGAGCGCAGCCACCCGGAACCGGGTCACCGGCGTGGCGTCGATGGCCTCGCGCAGGCCGCTGGCATCGAGACGCCAGAACGGCGAGAACGCCGAGGCGTCGACCTCCAGCACCGCCGGCCAGTCCGGGCCCCGGCCCCGCCGGAGCAGTTGGGCCGGCTCCTTCGCCGGGCGGGGCACGTCGGCGAGGTCGTGGCTGAGGAGGTGGAGACGTTCGTACTCTTCGAAGCCGACGGCGAGGAACCCGCCCTGCTCGGCCGGGGCCAGGGCGCTGGTCACCACTCGGGTGAATCCCCGCGCGGCGAGGGTGTCGAGGCAGCGGTAGAGGAAATCTACCGACGGGGCGCCGGCGGGGGCCAATGGCGCCAGGTAGGCGATCCGGCCGTCGCCACGCCACGGACCGGTCCGCGCCCGTTCCCAGCCCCACTGCAGGACATCGGCGGCAACGGTGGTCATTCCTCGACCGATCGTACCGGCGGAAGGTGGCCAAAGGGCCTGCCGGTACCTTGTGGGGGTGAAGGTGCCCGAGCGACTCCGCGCCCTCCTCGAGGAGACCGCGCCCCTGGCCCGGCGATTCACCGACGCCGGTTGGCGGCTGTACCTGGTTGGGGGGAGCGTCCGTGACGCCATCCTCGGCGTGAAGGTTGCACCCGACCTGGACTTCACCACCGACGCCCGCCCGGACGACATCGAGGCCGTGGTCAAGGGCTGGGCCGACGCCGTCTGGGACCAGGGCCGGCGCTTCGGCACCATCGGGATCAGGAAGGACGGTCGGACCTACGAGATCACCACCCATCGGGCCGAGGCCTACACGCCCGACTCCCGCAAGCCCGAGGTCGAATTCTCCGACGCCATCGAGGCCGACCTTTCGCGGCGCGATTTCACCGTCAACGCCATGGCGCTCTCGCTGTTCCCCGCTCCCGGCCGCTCGGGCCTGCCGGATGCGGAGCTGATCGACCCCTTCGGCGGCATCGACGACCTGGCCGCCTACCGCCTGCGCACGCCCCTGCCGCCCCTGGAGTCATTCACCGACGACCCCCTGCGCATGCTGCGGGCCGCCCGCTTCATCAGCGGGTACCACTTCCTGCCCGACGACGACCTCGTCGCCGCGGTCAAGGAGCTGCGGGGCCGGCTCGAGATCGTGTCGGCCGAGCGCATCAGGGTCGAGCTGGACAAGCTGCTGGTGGTCGAGTCGCCCGAAGCCGGGCTGTGGTTCCTGGTCAATACCGGCCTGGCCGAGGAGTTCCTGCCCGAGCTGCCCGCCCTGGCCCTGCAGCAGGACCCGGTCCACCGCCATAAGGACGTGCTGGCCCACACCATTGCCGTGGTCGAGAAGACCCAGCCCGACAAGGTCCTGCGCCTGGCCGCTCTGCTCCACGACATCGGCAAGCCCAAGACCCGCTCGTTCGGCAAGGGCGGGGTGTCGTTCCACCACCACGAAGTGGTGGGCGCCCGCATGGCCGAGGAGCGGATGCGGGCCATGCGCTATCCCGAGGACGAGATCGGCGATGTCCGCCGGCTGGTCGAGCTCCACCTACGCTTCCACGGCTACGGCGACGACCTGTGGACCGACAGCGCGGTCCGCCGCTACGCCACCGACGCCGGCCCCCTGCTGGAAAAGCTCAACGAGCTGACCCGCTGCGACTGCACCACCCGCAACGCCCGCAAGGCGGCCGACCTGGCCAAGCGCATGGATCTGCTGGAGGAGCGCATCGCCCACCTGCGCGAGCGCGAGCAGCTCGACCGCCTCCGCCCCGACCTCGACGGCAACCAGATCATGGAGCACCTGGGCATCGGCCCCGGTCGCGAAGTCGGGCAGGCCTGGAGGTTCCTGTACGAACTGCGCCTCGAGGAAGGCCCCCTGGGTGAGGAGGAGGCCGGCCGGCGCCTCGACCACTGGTGGGCGTCGCGCCAGCGCTGAGTCCCGTTTTGGCGGGGTGAGCCGGACGCAGCAACGCCCCGTGGCGACGGGTCAGCCGAGGTGCTCGCCCACCAGCAACCGGCCATCCTCACCACACGCCAACGGTGCGACCTCGACAACCGCTTCGATCGGGATCGGGCCGTAGATGTGCGGGTACCCACCCTCCCCCTCAGTGCGGACCTCGGCACCGAGCATCGAGGTGTCGATCGTAAGGAGGACGACATCGGTCCGTTCGAGGTAGAACCGATCGGCCACCCCCTCGACCTGGTCGCGGAACGAGCAGTGGATGAATCCCTCGTCCTCCAGTGACCGATCAACCGTGGATCGGCGGTATGGCGCCCCGTGGCTGACCGCAGCCTCCCAGGCGTCACGAAGTGCGAGGTGGTAGATGTACTCGGTTCTTTCCTGCACTAGAGCACCAGCCAACTAGCACTCGAATTGACGACTTGCCGCCTGCCGAGTGTGCAATGTTCCGTCACAGAGCCACAACATTGCACACTCGGTGGCTGGGACGGCCGTACTGGCGGGCCATGTGCGGAAGGCAGGACTAGCGGCGCTGGGCGAACTACGCCGGGAGTCGCTGAAGCGACCGGTCCCGTCACCACACGGGGGCCCGCGGCGACCATGTCCGCTCAGTTGAATGTGGGGGAAAGGAGTAGGTCGGGCGACGGTCTCCAGCATCGCCGTGGCCCACGAGGTCGACCGCATGGGCGGGCGGTCGATCGCCTGCCTGAATGCCCGTGATCGCACGCCCTCGGCTTTCAACGGGACCTTCTGACAGGTGCCGCCTACGGCGTTGACGAGTGAATCTTCGTCTACGGCGACGTCGTGGCTCCGACCGCATGAGCATCGAGATCCCCAACGAGAGCCGTCGCAACCCTAGGCTGTCGATTCCCGTCGGGGCGCTATTTTCCAGCCCTCGGCTGCCGCCCACGGCCCGCAGGGCTCGGTCCCACCGAACCGGTCGGCGTCGTCGCCGGACGGTCGTCGGTAGAGTCGCCGCTCATGCCGCCGACCGACGCCCAGATCGCCGCCCGCCAGGCCTGGGTGCTCGACACCCTCCAGCGGAGGATGTCGATCCTCGAGGGGTTGGTGGGCACCGCCAGCCGGCCCCTCGACTGGCTGGGGGTGCAGCGCCAGGCCCGCGGCTTTCTCGGCTACGCCGGCCCGCCCACCCGATCCCGCACCGACCCGCTGGCTGCTGCGTTCGCCGACCACGTCGCCGCCCTGCAGAGCGTCGAGGCACACGCTGCGCACGAGCTGTCGACGGTCGACCCGGACGCATTGGCCGACGCCCGCAACCGCCTCGGCCTGCGCTTGGCGCTCATCGGCAAGGGCGGGGCGGGCAAGACCGTGCTCTCCTCCACCCTGGCGCGCACTCTGGCCCACAGGGGACGCAAGGTGTTCGCCGCCGACCTCGACACCTGCCCCGGACTGGCCTTCAGCCTGGGCGTTCCGGTGACCGACGCCGGCCTTCCACCGGAGGCGCTGGAGGAGCAGCCGGCCGCCCCGTATGGTTGGCAACTGGCCGCCGGTCTCACGCCCGACGAAGCGGTGGAGCGCTTCGGCGCGGTGGGGCCGGAGGGCATCCGGTTCCTCGGTCTCGGTAAGATCGGGGCGGTCGACACAACGGCCGGGCGGCCGCTCAGCGACAAGGACCAGGCTCGCCGCTCCGTCGCCGCGGTACGGCAGATCCTCCAGGGTTTCAGCGCCGCCGACACCGACGTCATCGCCGACCTCGAAGCCGGGCCGACGACGCCCTTCGAGAACTACCACGACTTCAGCACCGACGTGGTGGTGGTGGTCGGGCCGGCATGGCGGTCGGCCATGACCGCCCGCCGGCTGCTGCCCATGGTCGGTGACCGGCGCATGACGATCGTGGCCAACCGCTTCCGCGACGAGCCCGACCACCCCGGACTCCTCCCGGCCATCCGGGTCCCCAACGATCCCGGGCTGACCCAGGCCGAGCGCGAAGGCCGGTCGCCCTTCGAAGCCTGCCCCGACTCCCCGGCCGTCGAGGCCATCGGCCGCCTCGCCGACCTCCTACTGGCCCAGGCCGCCGCCGGGTAAGGCCACCATCTGTCCGTCGGGCGGCGCGGAGAACCGCCTCGGCGGCCGGCGATGATTCCGGCGCCCCGTCCTCGTCCTACCCGCGTGGTCCCGACCCATGCCCGCGCCGAGGTAGTGCTCCTGCGGGGCGGCGCCGCTGTCGGCCGCTGGCCGCTGGTCTGCGCCGTCGGTTTCGACATCTCGGTAGTCGACGAGCTGGCCCGCCTGCAGCTGGAGGCCCGCCGGCGGGGCTGCTCGATCTGGCTGCGCGACGCGTGCGCCGAGCTGACCGCCCTCCTCGATCTGGTCGGCCTGGCCGACGTGTTACAGGTGGGCGGGGAGGCCGAAGGCGGCGAAGAGTGCCGTGTCGAGGAAGTTGTGGTGCCCCACGATCCTGTCGCCTGAGATCTCGATGATCTGAATGGACCAGGGGGCGTGGCCGCCGGCCGGATCGCGCTTGTAGGAGGCGAAGGCGGCTGCGCCGTTGGCCTCCACGGTGAGGAGCCGGGAACCCTCGCAGCCGATGCCCTGGCCCAGGAACCACTTGGCCATCTCCACTGGTCCGCGCAGCCAGAAGTCGTACGGCGGCATGGACATGACCACGTCGTCGCGCAGCAGGGCGACAAGCGAGGTGATGTCGTAGCGCTCGAAGGCGTCGACGTAGCGATCGAGCATTGCCTGCTGGTCGACGGTGACCGGCCGGGAGCGAGACTCACCGGTGTCGAGCGTCGACAAGGTGGCCCGGGCCCGCTGCAGGGCGCTGTTCACCGCCGCCACGCTGGTGTCGAGCAGTTCGGCCACCTCGGTGGCCCGCCAGCGCAGGACCTCGCGCAGGATGAGCACGGCCCGCTGGCGGGCGGGCAGGTGCTGCAGCGCGGTGACGAAGGCCAGACGGATGCTCTCCTTGGCCTCGGCGACGGCCGCCGGGTCACCGTCGTTGGGGACCACTCGACCGTCGGGTATCGGCGTGACCCATGCGTGCTCCGCCCGGGTGACGCCGCGGAAGGAGTCCGCCGTGCCCGCCGGCCCCAGGTCCATTGCCAGGGCGCGGCGCTGGCGGCCCCGCAGCATGTCGAGGCACACGTTGGTGGCGATGCGGTACAGCCAGGACCGGACCGCGGAGCGGCCCTCGAAGCTGTCCATAGCCTTCCAGGCCCGGACCATGGCGTCCTGGACGGCGTCCTCGGCCTCGAACGCCGAACCCAGCATCCGGTAGCAGTAGCCGGTGAGCTCCCGACGGTACTGCTCCAGGTCTTCCGCTCGGAACCCGGTCCCGGCAGCGTCGGAACGGACGGCCATGGTCGGAAAGTCTATGACCACGGTCACGGCTCGGGTGCCCAGGAGATCTGCACGCGGGAGTACGACCTGGCGGGCGCGGTGAACTCATCGTCGGACGGCCAGTTCGTCGTGGACCGGGGCGCAACGGCAGGATGGGCGGGTGGAACCCGACATCGCCGACGCCGTCGAACAACTGGGTCAGGAGTGGAAGATCGCCTTCGACGTGGATGAGCGGACCATCCGCCTCATCGAGCCGGTCAACGGTGACCCGGGATCGGCCGTCCTGCGCGTCCTCGGCACCGCCCAGGCCGCGTCGCCAGTCGGGGCCGCCTCGCATGCGCCGGGAAAGCTGGCGGTGGGTGTCTGGCGCTCCCCCGACCTCTTCCTGGCCCGTTGGACCAACGGGAAGCGCTGGGTGGTCGGCTACCGCCTCCCGGGCGGGGCCAAGCCCAACGACTACGTCCGCATGGAGGGCCGCATCCCCACCCGCCTGGAGACGGACAACTGGTACGGGCCGGTGCCGGCCACTGTCGACGAGGCCTTCCTCGACGCCGGGCTGCTCCTCGACGATCCCCCCTTCCCCGTTCCGCCGCCCCTGCCCAGTCGCCCCGGACCGACCCCCCGGGTGCGGGCGGCGCCGGCGCCCCGGTCCCCTCGCGCCACCACGCCCCGAGCTGCGTCGGCACCCAAGCCCGAACCGGCGCCGACGGCCCGGGTGTGCCCGTCGTGCCGGATGGTGAAGTCGCTCGGGCAGTTCGTGGCCGGCTCCGACCTCTGCGTTGACTGCCGCTGAGCCATCGAGGGTAGGAACAAGCTGGCTGTTGCTGAGGTTGAACAACCGTTCGGATCACCTCGAGTGATGGAGCTGAGCATGCCGATCAGGGAAAAGTCCACGGGCCGAGACGGAGCCGACGCCGACCTGCTGCGGCTGTACCTGAACGAAATCGGCCGGCACCAGCTGCTCACCCGTGACGATGAGCAACGAATTGGCACCGTGATAGACGCCGGTCGACGCGCCGCCGCCGACTTGGCCGACGCCGACGCCTTGGCCCCGGACGTCGCGAGCCGGCTCCGGGCCGAGGTGGCAACCGGCGAGAAGGCCGAGACGGCCTTCGTCGAGGCGAACCTGCGCCTGGTGGTGTCGATCGCCAAGCGTTACCAGTCCTCGGGCCTCCCCCTGCTCGATCTGGTGCAGGAAGGGAACCTGGGGCTGATCCACGCCTTGGAGAAGTTCGACTTCGGGCGCGGGTTCAAGTTCTCCACCTACGCCACCTGGTGGATCCGCCAAGCCATCACCCGGGCGGTGGCCAACACCGCCCGCACCATCCGGCTTCCGGTGCACGCCGGCGAAACCGTCAGCCGGGTGCAGCGGGCCAAAGCCCACCTCGAGTCCGAGCTGGGCCGCTCGCCCCGGGTCGAGGAGCTGGCATCCGAGTGCGACCTGGCCTGCGACCGGGTAGCCGAGGCATTGCGCCTGGCGCCGCACCCGGCGTCGCTGTTCGAGCCGCTCTCCGCCGAGGGCGACCACACCCTGGCCGACGTGGTCCAGGACCCCGACGCAGTTCCGGCCATCGACCAGATCATCGCCGCCTCACTGCCCGCCCATGTGGCCCGGCTGCTCGGCACGCTGAGCGAGGACGAGCGCAGGGTCGTCAGCCTCCGCTACGGCTTCGACCGGGGCCAGCCCCGCACCCTGGCCGAGGTTGGCCGCACGTGCGGCATGAGCGCCGAGGGCGTCCGCCAGGTGGAGCGGCGGGCCCTGGCCAAGCTCCGCCTCCGCACGTCGTCCAAGGCCTTCGCCGACATGGCCGCCGTCTGAGGTAGGCCCTACCCCCCCAGCTCGGCAGCGGCGTCGGGCGCGGGTTCGGCCGACTCGGGCGCTCCCTGTTCGCCCTGCAGGGAGATGGCGCAGGCCACGCCGGCGGCCGCACCCTTGCCCACGGCCACCGCCACCAACTGGAACCCGGGGGTGATGTCGCCGGCGGCGTAGCAGCCGTCGACCGTCGTTGCGCCGTCGCGGTCGACGCAGAGGCAGCCGGAATCGTCGAAGTCGCAGCCGATCTGGGAGGCCAGCTCCAGCCGGGGGTGGTGGGCGATGCTGAAGAAGACAAGGTCGGCGGCGAGCACGTCGCCGCCATGCAGGCGGACACCCTGCAGGTCTCCCTTGTCGCCCATCAGCGCCACCGCGTCGTCCTCCACCAGGCCGATTTCGTGGCGAGCGAGGACGGCACGGTGACGACCGTCGCCCTCGAGGGGCCGACCTTCGGTCACCACGGTAAGCGACGCGGCCCACTGGAGGAGGCCCACGGCGAAGGCGACGACCTGCTCGCCCCAACCGAGTATCACCACCTTGCAACCCTGGGCCTCGTAGCCGTCGCAGGTGGCGCAGTGGAAGACGCTCGTGCCGTAGTGGTCGAAGAAGCCGGCGACCTCGGGGAACTGGTCGACGACGCCCGTGGCCAGGATCAACCGGAGCCCGACCAGTTCCCTGCCGTCGACGGTCACCACGAAGCGCCCGTCGACCTCACGGCGAGCTGCGGTGGCCTCCCCGTCGCAGAAGGTGACTTCGGGGTAGCGGGCCAGGTCGGCGCGGGCCTGCTCCAGCAGGGCCATCGGGTCGGTGGGGTCGCGACTGAGGTAGCCGTGTGACTCGTCGGCCCAACGGTTGCGGTACTGGCCGCTGTCGACGACCAGGACCGACCGGCGGTAGCGGGCGGCCCACGTGGCCGCGCTCAGTCCGGCCGGGCCCCCGCCGATGACGAGGACGTCGACCAATGGCGGAGAGCCGCCAGGCAACTCAGTCGGCGGAGAGCCGCCAGGCAAATTAGTCGTCGTCGGTCGTGGCCAGGATGTCGGCGGCGACGGCCAGTGCGGTGGCCAGGCCGGCGGCCCGCTGGGCCACGCCGGCCAGGTACCGGTCGGCGCCGGTGTGCTCGAGCGGCGGGCGGCCCAGGGACCGCACCAGCGCGGTGGGATCCGCCGCCGGCGTGATCCGAGCCGGCACCGCCGCCTTCGGCGCGATGCGCCAGAACTCGGCCGGGGTGGGCTCGGCGGGCGGCCGGGGCTGACTGTTGCGCCGGGGCTGCGGCTTGTTGGTGTTGTGATTGCGCCGGGGCCCGTCAGGGCTCATGCCGCTTCCTCCCGATCGCCGCTGCTGGTGGCCGTCTCCTCCGCCTCGGCGGTGAGCACCATGTCGGGGCGCAGGCCCAGGGCGACGCGAAGCTGGTCCGGGTCGAGGTCGGCCAGGGAGCTGGACCGGGGCAGGACCAGGTCGGCGATGTGGCGCTTGCCGTTGACGACGTCTTCCACTCGCTCGTCGACCGTGCCCGGGCACACCAAGCGGTGGGACACCACGGTGCGCTCCTGGCCGATCCGCCACGCCCGGTCACGGGCCTGGTCCTCGACCGCCGGGTTCCACCAGCGGTCGTAGAGCACGACGTGGCTGGCGGCGGTGAGGTTGAGGCCGGTACCGCCCGCCTTGAGCGACAGGACCAGGGCCGCCGGGCCCTTGCGGGCCTGGAAGTCGGCGATCATCTTGTCGCGCACCCCCCGGGAGAGGCCCCCGTGATAGCAGCCAGCGGGGATGCCGGTGCGGGCGGTGAGGTGGTCGGCCAGCTTCTTGCCCCACTCGGCGAAGTGGGTGAAGACCAGCACCTTCTCGCCGGCGGCGAACACGGAGTCGACGATCTCCTCGAGCCGGGCCAGCTTCCCGGAGCGCCCGACGAGGGACTGGCCGTCGTCCTGGTAGGCCGAGGGATGGTTGCAGATCTGCTTGAGGGCGGTGATGGCGGCCAGGATGTCGCCCTGGCGACGCTCGTCGGCGTTGGCCAGCACCAGACGGTCGATGACAGCCTGGTAGAGCCCGACCTGCTCGGGGGTCATAGTGCAGTGGTCGAGCTCGTCGATCTTGTCGGGCAGTTCGGCGGCCACCTCGGGCTCGGACTTGGTGCGGCGGAACACCAGGACGCCGTTGAGGGCCCGGAGGGCGTGCTCGCCGCTCGGGCGGCCGTCCTTGCTTTGAGCCGACAGCTGAGATACGAACGCCGACCGGGCGCCCAGCAGGCCGGGGTTGGTGAAGTCGAGAATGGCCCAGAGATCGCCCAGGCCGTTCTCGACCGGGGTGCCGGTGAGGGCCAGGCGGCTCCGGGCCTGGATTCGGCGCAGCTCCTGGGCCACGTCGCTGGAGGGGTTCTTGATGGCCTGGGCCTCGTCGAGGACGACGCGGGCCCATTCGAAGCCGCTGATGGCGTCGATGTCGCGCACCGCTGTGCCGTAGGTGGTGATCATCAGGTCGGCCGCCTCGGCCTTGGTCCGCAGCTCAGCGGCGGTGGCCCGGCTGGCGCCGTGGTGGATGACCACCCGGAGACCGGGGGCGAACCGGGCCGCCTCGGCCGACCAGTTGCCGACGACGGCCGGCGGGGCGATCACCAGGGTGGGGCCGGACCCCTTCGAGGCGCGGGCCAGGTGGGCGAGCACCGTGGGCGTCTTTCCCAAGCCCATGTCGAGGGCCAGGCAGCCGCCCAGGCCGGCGGAGTCGAGGAAGCCGAGCCAGGCCAGGGCCTCGGCCTGGTAGCTGCGCAGGGTGCCGGCGAAGCCCTCGGGCTCGGCGACGGCCTCCTTGGACACAGTGCTGGTGCGGGCCAGGAGGTCGGCGGCCCAACCCGTGCCCCCCACGCTGGTGCCACCAGACAGCGGCGAGCTCTCCAGCCCGACGGCGTGGCGCAGAACCTCGGCCCCGGTGAGACGGGTGCGGTTGGCCCGCTCCGCCAAGGCGGCGGCGGCCTCGGTGAGGTCGACCCGGTCGATTTCCACCCAGCGGCCCCGGGAGTGAATCAGCGGGCGCGCCTCGGCGGCCAGTCGACGGATATCGTCCGCGGTCAGCTCGACGTCGTCGAAAACAGCCGACCAACGCACGTCGGCCAGCTGGTGGGCGCCGACCACCGAGGCGTCGACCGGCTCAGCGGTGAGCCGCAGCGCGGGCCGGGGCTTGCGGCGGGACAGGGAGGGCACCCGGATGTCGAAACCGGCGGCGGCGAGGGCCGGGCCGGTGATGCCCATGAGCTCGAACGCCTCGTCCTGACTGAGCACGACCTCACCCCGGCGCTGGCCACCCGGGCGGTTGAGCACGGGGAGGAGCCGCTCCAGCCGCACCGTCTCGTCGGCCAGGTGCCGCTTCGACCGACCGTCGACCAGGGCCACCTCCAGCGGCACGAGCCGGCCATCCTGGCCGGGGCCGAGTACGGAGAGGAACCAGGCTCCGCCCTTGTCGGGCGGGTCGAGCTGCACGACCAGCCGGGCATCGACCGGCCCGCGCACCGCCTCTGCCCACCGCTCAAGGCGCTCGACGAGCGGTGTGGCCAGGCGGGCGGGGGCGTCGAACGGCGACCCGTCGAGACTGGTTACCACCGCCTCGGCGACGTCGGCAGGCGTGCGGACCACGGGCGGCGGGGCCGGGAGCTCGAGGCGGCCGGCGGCGTCGCGCACAATGGCGTCGACTGTGGCGCCCAGGACGTCGATGGTCAGCGTCCGGGCGTCGGCCCGGTCGAGGGCGGCGACGGGACCGGGCATGGCCCGGGACAGGGCGTCGAGCTTGGCCCGGTCGATCAGGGCGGGCGCCCACTGGACGGCGAACGACGAACCGGTGCTCTGGAGGGTGGGAATGATGGCGCCGCGCGCCACGAAGTCGACGGCCCAGACCGCCACCCGGCCCAGCCAGACCACGCTGGCCCCCACGCCCTCGGGGCGGTCTTTGGCTCCCACCGTGACCAGCCAGCCCAGGGCCTGAGGCATGCCGATGGCGCGGGCCGAGGCCCGTTCCCGGCTCTGGGAGGGCCCGGCGGGAAGGGCCACGGGATCATGCGGCCACCAACCGCCGCCCGGCGCGTCGACCTGGGCGAGTCGGTGGCCCAGTTCCTCGTCGGAGGCGGGCTCGGTGCCGGGGCCCGCCGCCCACATCACCACCCGACCGTCGGACCACGACGCCTGCAGTCGCACCTCGCCGGGGCCGTCGAGGGTGCGGTCGTCGACCACCTCGGGCTTGACCCCGTTCAACCGGCCGAGGGCGGAGGCCAGGAGGGACCGCTCCCGCTCGAAGTCGGCCACCACCTGGTCGCGCTCCGGACCGGCCAGGGCGCGGACCTTGACCAGGTTGGCCTCGGTCTCCCGGAGCAGCCGGGCCAGGCCGGTGCGCCACTCGACCCGGTGGGCCTCGAGCATGGCGTACTGGGCCGGCGTGGCCTCGCCGGCGGCCTCGGCCTCGATGGCCCACCCCAGCTCGTGCTCCGAGACGGGGCGGGCCTCCCCTCTCGAACCGCCGCTCGGGCGGGCCTCCCCGCTCGGGCGTTGTTCTCCGCTCAGCGGGCCGCTCGGGCGTTGTTCTCCGCTCAGCGGGCCGCTCGGGCCCTGCTCCTCTGCTGCTACGTCGTGCATGTGCCTCCGGCACTTCGTTGCGGAGGGAGAGGTCGGCACTGCCGCTCTTCTCCGCGCCTGCTCTGCTTCATGCCGGGCGGGTACCCCACCTCAGGAGCCTCGCCCGCATCGTGCGTCGTCGCCGCCTAGGCGGCCGGTACGTCACAGGATCTGCCCAATCCTACCTTGCCTCTACACCAACCGCATGGATGGCCGCACGTGTTCCCCAACCACCCGGCACAGGTCGGCCGGCGCCTCCGGGGAGGTCACCCGTCCGGCCAGCAGGTCGACCAGGACAGGAAAGGCAGGCGACCGCCCAGCCGGAGGGCGGGAAGGCGGAGCCAGCGCCCACTCGACCGAGGCCATGTCCGCGATCGTCTCGACCACGGCCACCGCCACCGCCGCCGCTCCGGAGGCCCGGCCCGTCTTCACCGTCGCCGCGTACTGGCCGGCCTCGTCGAGGTACCGGTCGAGGTGCTCCCGGCCGGCCATGCCCGCCTTGAACACGGCCACCAGTACGAACAGGTGGCGCCTGGGTCCGAGCCGCAGCCGGGCGGAACGGCCGATGGTCGCCCGCCGCCCGGCCACGGAGTCTTGTGTCACCGTGAACCCGCCCCGCTCCAGGGAGGCGTGGATGCTCTGGAGCACGTCAGCCGCCCGCAACGCCGCGGTCAGACCCCTTCCTTGCGGGCGCGAAGCACGAGCGTCCGGGGCACCCATCGGTAGGCGTCGCGCCAGTGGGGCGTGCGGTGGCCGTCGGCCGTGGGCTCGGGCTCCAGCACGGTGTCGACCCGGAAGTTGGCCCGGGACAGCCCGGTGAAGAGGTCCGAGAACGTGTGGTGGTGGGCCGACAGCGGCAGGCCCTCCCAGTCATAGTTGACGCTGGTCCTGTCGAAATAGGAACGGCGGATGAGCAGCGGCTGCAGCGGGTCGTCGTCGTCGATGAGATGGGCGGAGGGATGGGGCAGGGAAAACACCAGGGCCGCGCCCTGCCTGAGCACCCGGTGTACCTGGCGGAAGACCCGGTTCATGTCGGGCACAAGCCCGAGGGCGTAGGCCGAGAAGACCACGTCGATGCTCTCGGCCCGCAGGAAGACCAGTTCGGCCAGGTCGCCGGTATGGAGCTCGACCTTCACGCCTTCGCGCTCGGCAAGCCGCCGGGCGCCGGCCAGCTGCTCGGCCGAGAAGTCCAGCCCGATGGCATGGGCGCCCTGCTTGGCCATGGCCACCAGGTTCTGGCCCGCCCCGCATCCCAGCTCCAGCACCCGCTTTCCCGTGAGGTTGCCGCCCAGGAGCCGGAAGTCGTCCTCGGTGCCGATGTCGGGCCCGTAGGTCACGGCGTCGACGCCCGGGAGCACCCCGCCCCGACCGCCCTCGATGAGCCGGTTCCACGTCGCAGGGGTATCACTGGGCATCCGCGAATACTGTCACCGCCGCTCCAGTGTGGGTGATTCGCGGTCGAATACGACACCGGATCGCCCACACCCGGAGGGTCAGCCGGCGGCGATGAACTCCTCGACCTTCCGCTGGCAGACGTCGTCGTGGTACTGCTCGGGTGGCGACTTCATGAACCAGGCTGACGGGCCGAGCAGGGGACCGCCGATGCCCCGGTCGAGGGCTAGGCGGGCGCAGCGCACCGCGTCGATGATGACGCCGGCGGAGTTGGGCGAGTCCCAGACTTCGAGCTTGAGCTCGATGTTCAGGGGCACGTCGCCGAAGTTGCGGCCCTCTAGGCGGATGTAGGCCCACTTGCGGTCCTCCAGCCACGGCACGTGGTCGCTGGGGCCGATGTGGACGTCGTCGGCGGCGATGCCGTTCTCCACCTGGCTGGTGACCGACTGGGTCTTGGAGATCTTCTTGGACTCCAGCCGCTCCCGCTCGAGCATGTTCTTGAAGTCCATGTTGCCGCCCACATTGAGCTGGTAGGTGCGGTCGAGGACCAGGCCGCGGTCCTCGAACAGACGGGCCAGCATGCGATGGACGATGGTGGCGCCCACCTGGCTCTTGATGTCGTCACCGATGATCGGGATGTTGGCCTCGGTGAACTTGGCCGCCCACTCGGGATCGGAGGCGATGAACACGGGAATGGCGTTGACGAACGCCACGCCGGCTTCGAGGCAGGCGGTGGCGTAGTGCTTCTGGGCCACTTCGGAGCCGACCGGCAAGTAGGAGACGAGGACCTCGGCCCCCGACGCCCGCAGGGCGGCGGCGATGTCGACCGGGTCGTCGAGCGACTCCTCGACCGTCTGGCGGTAGTACTTGCCCAGGCCGTCGAACGTGGGTCCCCGTTGCACGGTGACGCCCAGCTCGCCTACGGCGGCGAAGCGAACCGTGTTGTTCTGGCCGGAGAAGATGGCCTTGCCGATGTCGAGGCCGACCTTGGCCGCGTCGACGTCGAACGCGGCGACCACCTCCACGTCACGTACGTGGTAGCCGCCGAGCACAACGTGCATCAGGCCGGGCACCGCGTCGGCCGGATCGGCGTCGCGGTAGTAGGTGAGGCCCTGGACCAGGGAGCTGGCGCAGTTGCCGACGCCGGCGATGGCGAGGCGGATTGGGTTCATGAGGGTTGTCCTCCCTTGCGTTCGAGGGCGATCAGGCGGTCGAGCCACGAGATGTCAGCCTCGGTGGTCTCGGTGCCGTGGTCGACCAGCGACTGGGTGTACAGGTCCATGCGTTCCTTGCGGCTGCGGTGGTTGGTGCGGGCCTTGGCCAGTCGGTCGACCAGCAGGGCCCGGCGCTGCTCGAAGAGCCCCAGGCGCCGTTCGGGCGGCAGGTGGCGGCAGAAGGCCAGCTTGAGGTTGAAGGCCCGGTCGTCGTCGACGCTCGACGAGTCGGCCTCGAGCAGCTCCTCGAAGAGCTGCTCGCCCCGATCGGTGATGGCGTAGACCTTGCGGGTCCGCGACGGGCGGACCGGGCGGGCGGTGGAGCGGCGGGCCCGGAAGGCGGCGGCCTCGCCGGCGATCGACCCGGTCATGGGCACCACGGGCGACGGAGCCACCGGGTCGGAGGCGGCGACGGTGACGACCCGCACTGCGCCGGCAGCCTCCAGACGGGCCAGGGCCGGATAGAGCGAGCCGAACGACACGCTGGAGAACGCACCGAGGGCGTCGGTGAGCCGCTTCTTCAGCTCGTAGCCGTGGAGCTCCTGCTCCTTCAGCAATCCCAGGATGGCCAGCTCGAGCACCGCACACACTCTTTCGTTCCGACATATCGGTTCGATATATCGACTCCAGTATGCGCACTACGTCGCCGGTTGGCAAGGCGCCTGCCTGACCGGCCCTCGGGTCCGGCGCTACCCTCGAAGGCGTGACCTTCGGGCCGGAGTCGCTGCAGGCACGAGGAGCGGGCCAAGCCGCCCGCCCGGGCGAGGTCGACTACCGCTTGGTGCGCAAGCACACCCTGGATGAGTTCAAGCGGGGTCGGCTCAGCCGCCTCGACGTGTGCGACGCCCACCCCGAGCTCCTCCGCGCCGCCCGCAACGTCGGCGAGGCTCGCAGCGAGGACTGCCCGATCTGCGACGAGC
>JBBQRO010000022.1:0-37363 GCA_038214685.1 Acidimicrobiales bacterium | reverse complement strand
GCCGCTGGTGTCGAAGATCTCGATCGACGACCCCATGTCGTGGGTGAGCAACGGTCGCAGTGACTCGCCGAGGACGTAGTGGTTGTCGCTCGCTTCGAGGGTGGTGATGGTCCCGGCCAATGCAGGCTCCAGTCGTGAGGTGGTGGAGGAAATATTCGTTGCAGTGAGGTGCACCGAACTTCGATAACTATCTCATTGACCTCAGCCGAATGCAATCAAATTCTTGCGGCCGCCCCCACCGCCGACGGCGTCGCCACCGGCTCTGCCGGCATGCCCAGCGCTCCGAACCGCGAATGACGACTTGATCGGGTAATCGGGACAGCTGTCGGTTGCGAGTAGGACCACGGTGGTACCGTTCCCTCCATGCCGGTGGTGAAGCCCACGATCAGCCTCGACCCCGACTTGTACGCCGAGATGGAGGCCGCGGCTCGGGCCGACGGAATGTCGTTCTCGGCGTGGGTGGCCGACGCAGGCCAGCACTGGCTGAGCCGACGACGGTTGCTTGCGCTTGCGGCCGAAGTATTCGCCGAGGCCGGAGGCATCACGCAGAAGCAGTGGGACGAGGCGGGCACCGAGATGGGCCTGACCGAAAGCCCGATCCCACCCGGCCTGCCGGTCAAGACTCGGCCGTCCACCTCTACCGGGACCGGCCGATGATCGTGCTCGACACGGGTGCACTTGTGGCGCTCGACAGGGACGACACGGGGATGTGGGTGCGGGTGGCGCGAGCAGTCGCTGGTGACGTGCCCGTGGTGGTGCCGGCGGGCGCGATCGCGCAAGCGTGGCGGCGGGGCGGCCCTCGCCAGGCGCGCTTGGCCAGGGCACTGGCTGACTGTGACACGGCAAGCTTCGACGAGCGTGCAAAGGCCGCCGGCGAGCTATGCGGCCGAGCACAGACGGACGACGTTGTCGACGCCTCGGTGGCGCTCGTCTCAGCACACCCAGCGGCCCGCGTTCTCTACACCTCGGATCCGGGCGACCTTCGTCACCTCCTCGGATTCGCCGGCTCGCACCGGCCGATGATCGTGGCCATCTGATGTCTCGGCCGTCGAAGCATCTGCCCGATCTCACGGGCACGGTGACAACCTGCTGATGCGGCGCACAGCGCTTGCCAAAAGGCTTCAAAAGTCCTCGACGACCAACGCGGCGGCTATCTCTCGATTCGACAGGCCTCGCGCCACGAGTGTGAGCACCTCGCGCTCGCGAGGGGTCAGGGTCAGGAGCTGGCCCCGCTCCGCGAGATCAGCCAGGGGTTGCTGGACGACTCGGTCGATCATCCGCCGGGCGACCGAGGGCGACAGCAGAGAGTCCCCGGCGGCTGTTGGCCCTCGCCCTCATCGGGCTGAACGGCCTTCTCCTCGCCCAAGCTGGCTGGTTCAGCGGGATCCTCAACCAGAACGTGGTCGCTGGCGCGGGCAAACCGGGCGATGGTCGCGATGGTGGGCGTGGCCGCCCTGCCGCTGTTGGTGTTCACCGCCTCCAATGTCAGCCGCCAGCGGAAAACTGGCCAGCGGCGACGTCCACTGGCAGCTCGGCCACTACGGCTTCATGGCCGCCCTGGGCCTGACAATCCTCGCAGTCGGCGTAGTGGCCAGCTTGCGGCCGGCCGGCTGGCGGATCAGCGCGTGGGTCGCCGGGCTCCTCCCCGCCGGCCTCGGGTTCCTCTCGCTGGCCTACCGGGACCAGGAATCGAGCCTTGGCGTCGGTTGGGCGCTGCTATCCATCATCTGGGGCATGGCCTTCATCGCCGTTGCTGAAAGTCCACCGCCGGCGAGGACCACCCTGGCGGCGCTCAGTCGGCCGCCCTGGCCGCAGGCTCCTGAATGGCCGACGGACCCGGTCTCTGAGTATGGAGGAAAACGTGAACCCAGACATGAGCGGATGGCGAAGGCGTCTCGCCGAGCGCGCTACTGAGATGGCCAAGTCGGGACGGCTGAGCGACGAGGAGGCCGAGCGCCTGCGGTCGGCTGACCAGCCCGGCGAGGTCGACGAAGTGATCCGCAGCATCCGTGTCAGGCACGCGGGGGCGAGGTTGGGCGCCGCGGTGGAGGACGGCAGCGTCACTCGGGAGGAGGCCGACGGCTTTCTCGACCGCCTCAAGAACGGAGAGCACTCGGCGGCGATCCGGGCTCAGGTGCGCAAGCTCCGCCCCAGGAGTCACACCCCCGCCCGCCCCAGTGGCGACGACCCGCAAGAGGACGCCCCGTCCACCTGAATCGCCTGGTCGCCGGGCGCCCAAACCTAGATGTTCGCCGAACGCTTGACCCGTCGACGGACTGATGGGTCATACGGCGCTCATGGCGGTGTTGTGCGCAACCCACCGCCGAATCCACCGGGTGGCTGGCTCGCTAGAATGAGGTGTGACCACGTCACGGGTGGCCTGTTCCCGGTCATTTGCGCGGTTGCTTGTGGCCACGGCAGCAATCGTGATGTGGGCTGTGCGGATCGCGTCTCCGGTCTTCGCCCATGAGCTCGCCGTCGCGGTCGTCGTTTCCGACGCAAGCGACGCTCGGGATGGTTTCCAACTGGCGGTTGACGAGTCGCCGGACGTGAGCCATCCGCCCGGCGAAGACGGAGGTGACCATCTCGGCGGCATCGACGTCCACGTCACGTACGTTCTTGCCGCCGATCAGCCGGCGTTGACCTCCGCGCTTGAGCGGGGGACACGTGTCGTCGCGATCGTGGCGGGGACCGAGGCCGCCGCAGTAGTCCGTGCCGCACCGGGGAGTGAAGGGGCCTTCGTCGTGGTGGCAGCGGGTGGCCGCATCGCCGGCAATCGCGATTGGGTGGTTCTCACCGACGCGCCCGGTGCCACCCGGCAGTTCGACGCCTTCGAGTCTCGTTTTCGCGCCGCTCATGGCCGCAACCCGTCCGTCGACGCGGCGCGAGCCTATGACGCCGCGAAGGTCCTTGACCAGGCGATCGGTTCGCTTGGCGAGTCCATCGGCGGCGACACTGTCCGCGCCTTTGATGCGAGGGCCGCCGGCCAGCTCATCGCCTCGGTGGTGGTCGCCCCCGAGTCGGAACCGGGCAGCGCCGCCGGACGCAGCACCGGTCGCGGCCAGCGCGGCGCGGTTGGCGGCGGGGTTGTCGTCGCGACCGCCTTCGCCGGGGTGATCATCACGCTCCGCCGACGCCGGAAACACCCCGCCCAACCGCGTTGAGGTCGCTCGGCCGGCCATCGATCGTCGTCGGCAGCCAACGGCGGACGTCGTGGGCGAGAACATCGCCGTGCTTGGCGAACAGCCCGTTCAACGAGACCTGGCGGCGACGCTCGCCCGACCAGTTCAGGACACGTTGTGGTCCTGGTCGGTAGCGGGCTCCGTCATCGGGAAGAACAACGACTCGATACGCTCGCCGAACATACTGGCGATCTTGAAGGCCAGCGGCAGGCTCGGGTCGTAGCGGCCGGTCTCGATGGCGTTGACGGTCTGGCGGGACACGTCGAGGCGGTCGGCCAGCTCGGCCTGGCTCCACCGTCGCACGGCTCGCAGCTCGCGCAGCCGGTTCTTCATCGGGCCTTCCTGGTCCGCAAGCCATGGGCGACAGTCCATGCGAGGACCCCGGCCATGGTGGTCACCTGGAGAGATTGCCTTGGGTTACCGACGCCGAGCGCGTCGAGAAGCCCGGCGGCGAAGGACACGACCATCACAGCGGCGAACCCAATCGCCAGGGCTTCGAGCCGGAGGACGCGCTGGTACTCATCGGCCCTTCTCAAGCTCCGGGCCTGGACCCACACCATCCAGAGGACCGCGCCGACCTGGAGGAACGCCCAGATGAGGTTGCCCGCAGACAGGCCCTCGGGATCTCTCAGGATGAGGATGCCGAGCGCGGCCACGATAAACGCGAACGCCGGGAGGGAATCCCGCATCTCGGCCCGGTTGCGGCGGCGGTCGCTCTGGCTCTTCTCGATGCGGTTCGTCATGGTACTAAGGTAAAGTACCCTTGTCAGGAGCCGGTGGCTCCAGGCGACGGTGGCTCCCGCCCAAAGGCCTGATCTCGATCGACCCGGATGGCCTCCAGACAGCGGTCGGAGACGTCAGCGTCGCGGAGCTCAGCTCTGAATCGGCGGATAGAGCGCTCGTTGGCGAGGCGGGCCCTGCCGGCGATCGGCACCCCGATCGCCAGACCCAGACCGACAAAAGCCGCGAGCATGGCCATGTTCAGGTGACCGGGTTCGGCTTGTCCGGCGGTCGCATTTGGGGAGCTGCGGCCCCCGCCGTCGTGACGCGGGGTCGACGGTGCCTGGGGCGCCGCACTGGCGACCGGGGCGGCTACTGCACCCGCCGGGGGGGCCGAGACGCTGGAAACCACGGCAATGGCGGAAAGCCCGACCAAAGCCCAGGCGCAGCGGCTGCGGGCCCTCCGGACGCGAGTGGATGATCCTGGCTTGTCCGTCGTCATGCCTGTCTCCTCCGTCGTTGGGCCGTGGCCCTCGTCCCGTCCTTCCTCAGAGCGCTCGACAGCGCCACGTGATACTGGCTGCGGGCGGTCGGAAACGGACGCCCTGAGCTGAGACCTACTCGCGCCCCCAACGCCACCAGGAGCTGATCGTCGGCTGCGTCCTCCTGCTCCTCGCCGAGCAGCCGAGCCACGGCTACGGGCTCGTGGAGCGGCTCAAGAGCCTCATGCCCGCATGGGAGCTCAGCGCAGGGAACCTCTACCGAGAGCTGTGCAAGCTCGAGTCCGACGGGATCGTCGTCGCCTTCGGCGCCCGCGGCACGTTCGGCCTCCCGGCGCTCCACCTCACAGGGCATCAGACGCGGGGCGGGACAACCAGTGACGGGGCGTCATGGGCCCTGCTGACCCAGAGTGACGTCCGCATCTTGGACGAGCGGCAGCCTCGTCCGGCCCTAGCGTGTGGCCGGATGGGAACCCAGAACCGCCGCCGGTCGTTTTTGGCGATGCGGCACCCGGCCCAGTACGTCGTCCTTGCCTTCGTGGCGGCCAGCTTGGTAGGTGCCGGGCTCCTGATGATCCCAGCTGCCTCCGCGGCGCCAGGTCGGACCTCCGCTCTGACCGCGCTCTTCACCGCCAGCTCGGCGGTGTGCGTGACCGGACTTGTTGTCGTCGACACGGGCGGGCATTGGAGTGCGCTTGGGGAGTGGATCATCCTCGCCCTCATCCAGCTCGGCGGCTTCGGCATCATGACTCTGTCGTCGTTGATCGTGCTGGTGATCTCACGACGCCTCGGATTGCGTCAGCGTCTGATCGCCGCCGCCGAGACCCGCTCGATGAGCCTTGGTGAGATCCGCCGTCTCGTCCTTGGCGTCGCTTTGCTGAGCTTGGTGGTCGAGGCCGTCGTCGCAACCGCTCTGTGCCTTCGGTTCTGGATCAGTCACGACGAGACGCTGGGTCGAGCTGCGTACCTGGGCGTTTTCCACGCAGTCTCGGCTTTCAACAACGCCGGCTTCTCCGTCTTCAGCGACAGCATGGTGGGCCTCAACAGGGATCCCGTCGTCCTTCTGCTGCTTAGTGCGACCGTCGTCGTTGGAGGTCTCGGCTTCCTGGTCTTAAGCCAGGTCGCTCGTCACCCTCGGACTCCGCGTCGCTGGAACTTGCACGCCAAGCTCACCTTGACAACAACCGCCTTTCTCATCACAGCGGGATGGGCGTTGCTCGCTTGGTTCGAGTGGACCAATCCTCGAACGCTCGGAGCGCTGTCCGCGCCCGACTCCGTCATCAATGCGCTGTTCCACAGCGTCATGCCCCGGACGGCGGGCTTCAATTCCGTGGATGTGGCAGCCATGCGGGAACCATCACGCATGCTGACGGAGATTCTCATGTTCATCGGCGGCGGTAGCGCCTCGACCGCAGGCGGCATAAAGGTGACGACTTTCGCCCTTCTTGGCTGGGTGTTGTGGGCCGAGGTTCGCGGGAATCCAGATGTCGTAGCGTTCGAGCGCCGCATTCCTGCGCCGGCCCAACGTCAAGCTGTGACCGTGGCCCTGACGGCAGTCGGGACGGTCGTGGTGGCCACCATGATGTTGTTGGCGACCAGCAGACTGGCCCGAGAGGACCTTCAGTTCGAGGCGATCTCCGCGCTCGGGACGGTGGGGCTGTCGACAGGGGTGACCGCGCTGCTGTCCAGCTCGTCCCAGCTGATCGTCATCGCCCTCATGATCCTCGGGCGGGTCGGGCCGCCAACATTGTTCGCGGCGCTCGTTCTTCGGGACCGGGACCGACGGTATCGGCACGCCGAGGAAAGGCCCATCATTGGCTGACAAACGATCCGGACGGAACGCTGGACCAGGGAGGCGGCGCACCAAGCCCGCTGCGGCGGGAGAGCAGATCCTGGTCGTCGGGCTCGGAAGGTTCGGAGGAGCGGTCGCGGCGGAGCTCGTCGACCTGAACTTCGAGGTGCTGGGCGTCGACGCCGACGCCTCTCAGGTCCAGCAGTACTCCGATGTGCTGACACACGTCGTACAGGCGGATGCCACCAGCGAGGAGGTGCTGAGGCAGCTGGGTGTTGAGGACTTCCGCTACGCAGTCGTCGGGATCGGAACCGACATCGAGGCGAGCGTCCTGACGACCGCGGCGTTGGCCGACCTCGGCGTACCCACAATCTGGGCGAAGGCGGTGACGAAAGCCCACGGGCGGATCCTGGAGCGGGTCGGTGCCCATCATGTCGTGTTCCCCGAACACGACATGGGTCACCGGGTGGCCCACCTGGTCGGTGGGGGAATCCTTGATTGGTTCGAGCTGGACGAGGACTTCGCCTTGGTGGAGACGAGGGTGCCCAAGGAGATGGAGGGCGAGTCCCTCGGCGAGCTCGCCCTCCGTTCGCGCTACGGGGTGACGGTCGTCTGCATCAAGCCACTTGGACAGCGCTTCACCCACGCGACTCCGGAAACGGTTCTGGATCAGGGCGCGGTCCTTGTCGTCGCGGGCCCTACGAAGAAGGCGGAGGACTTCGCACATCTCAGCTGATGCCGGTTGGGACGAATGCAGGCTCAGGCCGGCTTGGTCTCGACCATCTCCACCACGAACCACAGCGTCTCGTCGGCGCCGACGGCAGGGGGCGAGCCCCGGCTGCCGTAGGCCTGCTCCGGCGGGATTCCGAGGAGTCGCTGACCGCCGACCATCATATTCGGGATCCCGTCGGTCCATCCTTTGATGACGCCGCTCAGCGCGAAGGTGACGGGCTGGCCACGGGAGTAAGACGAGTCGAAGATCTTGCCGGTGGCGCACGCCACGCCGATGTAGTTGACGGTGACGGTGTCCTTGGGGCCGACGGTGGCTCCGGTGCCGACCTTCAGGTCCTCGACCACCAGCTGAGTGGGCGGCGGACCGATCTTCACCGGCACGTTCGGCGCGCCGGCGGGGAGAGGGTCGGCGAGAGGTACGCACGGCTTGCCCGCGGCGGAATCGACGTTCGACTCCTGGGCCCCGACGGTGGAGTCGGTTGTCTCCACATCGGAGGAGTCGCCACCACGGGAGGCGAGAAAGATCCCCAGCAGCACCAGCGCCACGGCACCGACGCCCAGCCTGATCGACCGCCGGCGCCGGGCCTGGGTGCGGGCCCGGGCGGCCTCCCGTTCCATGCGGGCCTGCCGCAGCGCCTTCTGCCGGTCACGCTTCGTTTGGGGCACGTCGGCAAGGTATCAACCGCAGCGGGGGAGTCGGCGTCATTCGGGGCGATGGCGGCACCCGACACGTCCGCGCCGACGGCATTCACGGCTGTCGGGCATGGTGACTCTCGACGGCGAGGTGTTCGCTGGGAGCGGGCGTAGCGCCGATTTCGCGCAGTCAGTTCGACCCCAATCGGGGTCGGTTCGCGGCCTACCGCAGCATGTTGCGCCCGTAGACACGTCGCCGGTCGCCTCAGCCTGAAGAATAGGTGAAGCTAGGGGATCCATGGCCCCCAGCAGCGACCCCCGCCGAACGGCGGCCGACGTAGCGTCGGCGCTGACCTCCGTGGCTACCGGTTTGTTCGAGGCCGACTCCTCACCCGACATCGCCTTCGTGCGGGCCCAGGCCGACGCCGGGGACCACGAAGCGTCAGAGATCGCCGCCGGGCTGGCCCTGCTGTGGCAGGAGTACGCCCTGGCCAAGGACGCCTCCGACGAGCTCAGCGCCGCCGTCGCCGCCGGCGACCAGCGGGGCGTGGCCAAGCTGCTCGGCCCGGCAGCGATCACGCTCCCGACCGGCGCCGCGTCGAGCCTCGACGGCTTGCTGGCCGACATGCCCAAGCGCCTCGCCACCGCCACCGCGGCCATGAGCCGGCTGGCAGCGTCGGCCCGCCAGGCACTGGTCAGGCTCGACGTCGTCACAGTGGAGGCTGGTTCGCTGCTGGTCCGGGCCACTGCGCTAGGCATCCACGACGACCCGGAGCTCCTCCGGCTGCGGACGTCGCTGGACGCAGCCATCCAGGCCATGGCCAGCGACCCGTCCACCGACCCCTCCACCCTCACCGACGACGCGCTGGATGTGGCCCGGAGCCGGGTGCAGGAGGTGGAGCGCCACAAGGGCGAGCTCCCCCAGGCGCTGACGCAGGCCCGGGGCCTGGTCGGTGACATCGAGCGGCTGGCCGCCGAGGGCGCCGACAGCCACGCCACCGCCCTCGAGAAGGTGGCGTCCCCGGCCGGCCTGCTGGCCCCGATCGACCTCGACGACGCCCGGCTGCGCGACCTGGCACCACAGCTGGCCCGTATTGACGACGACGTCGCCTCCGGTCTCTGGGACAAGGCGGGCTTCGCCCTTGCCGCGTGGCGCACGACGGCCGACCTTCTCCACGCCGAGGTGGCGAGGATCGCCACCGCCAACTCCGCCCCCCTGGCCCGCCGAAACGAGCTCCGGGGCCAGCTCCAGGCCTTCCGGGCCAAGTCCCTGGCCGTGGGCCACGGCGAGCACCCCGCGCTCGACGACCTGCACGAGCAGGCCCAGCGAGCCCTTCATGGCCGGCCGTGCGACTTGGTCGCGGCCGAGCGTCTGGTACGCGACTACATCAGCGGCGTCAACGCCACCGCCCCGGGAGCTCGGAGATGACCAAGGGTCCGAACTGCACCGAGGCCGGATGCACGGGCCGCATCGCCACCGACGGGTACTGCGACACCTGTGGTACCAAGGCGGCGCCGGCCAGGCGACCGGTGAAGGCGGCAGCGCCGGCCTCGCCACCCGCGGCCGCTCCTCCGGCCGCCCCCGTCGCCCCCAGGCCCGGCGGCGCCACCGCCGGCACGTTGGTGACCGGCTCAGCCCGCTCCTCCGGCTCCCGCCGCGGCGGAACGTCGCGCACCACCAGCCGCCGCACCAGCTCCATCGGCGCCGGGATCGTCGACGTGCCGCCGGCCGCAGCCACCGATCCGGCTTCGGTGATCCTGGCCAAACCGGTGGTGGCCGAGAACAAGCGGTTCTGCTCGAAGTGCGGGGCGCCCGTCGGCCGTGCCCGCCCCGACGCGCCGCAAGGTCGCACGTCGGGCATCTGTAGCCAGTGTCGCCACCGGTTCGACTTCGAGCCCAAGCTGCAGCCGGGCACCATCGTCGGCGGCCAGTACGAGGTGGCCGGCTGCCTGGCCCACGGCGGGCTGGGCTGGATCTACCTCGCTCGCGACAAGGCGGTCAACGGCCGCTGGTCGGTGCTCAAGGGCCTGCTCGACTCCGGCGACGAAGCGGCCATGCGGGTGGCGGTGGCCGAGAAGCAGTTCCTCGCAGAGCTGTCCCATCCGGGCATCGTCGAGATCTTCAACTTCGTTACCCACCAGGGCTCGGGCTACATCGTGATGGAGTACGTCGGCGGCCCGTCGCTCAAGCAGATCCTCAAGCGCCGGCAGGAGGCCAACGGAGGTCAACCCGATCCGCTGCCGGTCGAGCAGGCCCTGGCCTACGTGCTGGCCATCCTCCCGGCGTTCACCTACCTACACAGCCGGACCATCGTCTACTGCGACTTCAAGCCCGACAACCTCATCCAGATCGGGGGCGACGTGAGGATGATCGACATGGGCGCCGTCCGTCGCATCGACGACGCCAACCCCGACGTCTACGGCACCGTCGGCTTCCAGGCCCCCGAGATCGCCACCGACGGGCCATCGGTGGCCTCCGACATCTACACCATCGGCCGCACCCTGGCCGTGCTCACCCTGGACTTCAAGGGGTATCAGAAGGAGTTGGTGCACGCCCTTCCCGACCCGTCCGGGCACCCGGCGCTCCAGTTCGACTCCTTCCACCGACTGCTGCTCAAGGCCACCGCGCCGCACCCCGACGACCGCTTCCAGACGGCCGCCGAGCTGGGAGACCAGCTGCTGGGAGTGATGCGGGAGGTCGTGGCCCTCGAAACGGGCAGGCCGCAGCCGACGCCCTCCACCGTCTTCGGGCCCGCGCCCGACGACGGGAGCCTTCCGCCCTTGGCCATCGACCCCGCCGATCCGGCGGCCGCGTTTCTGGCCAACCTGGCCGCCGCCGATCCCCGAGCTGTCATCACCGAGATCGAGGCGGCTATCGGCGCCGGCCAGCTGCAGGACACGATCGAGGTCCGGCTCCGACGGGCCCGCGCGTCCATCGACTCCGGGAAGGACGGAGCGGCTGCCAGCCGCTCCCAGCTCGACCAGATCGAGGCCGAGAACCCATGGGAGTGGCGCTCGATCTGGCTGCGGGGGATCCTGGCGTTGGCGACGGGGGATCTGGCTGGGGCGACGTCGGCCTTCGACCGTTGCCGATCGGAGGTGCCCGGCGAGGTGGCGCCCAAGCTGGCCGCGGCCATGGCCGCCGAGCGCGCCGGTCAGCTCGACGTGGCCTCGCGCCTGTACGACACCGTCGTTCGGGTCGACCCGGGCTACATCGCCGCCACCCGTGGCCTGGCCCGGACGAGAGCGGCAGCCGGCGACGTGACCGGGGCGCTGGCCGCCTTCGACCGCATCCCGACCTCGCACCGGGCCAGAGCCGCAGCCCAGATCGAGGCGGCGCGCATGCTCCTGGTCGCCGGCCGCTTCGCCGAGGCCGAGACCCGGCTGGCCCAGGCCACCCTCGACGGCGGCCGGCGGGCCCAGCTCGAGGCCGAGCTGTTCGAGGCGGCTCGGCGCCGGCTCGCCGATGGCACGGGTCAGGCGGGAGTGGCCTTCCCTCCTTCCCTCGGCGGACAGCCCTTCACCGTTCGTGGCCTGAGCCTGGGCCTGGAACGGGCCCTGCTCCGCCAGGCCCGATTCGCAGCCACGGCGCCCGAGCGGTACGCCCTCGTGGACCGCGCCGACGCCGTACGTCCGCTCACCGTGCTGTGACCGGCCCGGGAGGCCGGTCCGATAGGCACTCACAGGCGCACTCTCCCGGTGGGAGTGTGGGCCTGTGACTGTTACCGACACCACCATCGTGACGTGTCCGGCGTGCGGGGCGACGGCCGCCTCCGGCGACCTCTTCTGCGAGGCGTGCGGCGCCAACCTCCCCGACACCGGCCCCGCTCCTGTCGCGCCGGCCGCCGGCGCCGAGGAGGGCACGGCTCCGACCGCGCCACCGCCCGCCTCGTCCGACGGTCCGGCTTGCCGGAACTGCGGGGCGTCGGCGGACAAGGCGGTCGAGGGCTACTGCGGCGATTGCGGCATGAAGATGCCCGCTCAGCGGGACCACATGGAGTCCAGCCATCCGGGCGTCGGCGTGGTCTCCGACCGGGGTATCCGCCACCATCGCAACGAGGACTCCTTCGCCGCGTCGGTCGCCGACGGTCGTGTCGTCGTACTCGTATGCGACGGCGTGTCGACCACCGTCAGCCCCGACCAGGCCTCCCAGGCGGCCTGCGATGCGGCGCTGGCCGTGATCGTGTCCCCCGACGGCCCGGCGGATCCGGAAGCCCGGATGGTGGCCGCCCACTCCGCTGCTTTGGCGGCCGTCCTCAGCGTCCCCGGCGAGCCGGAGGGGGAGTACGGCTGGCCGTCGTGCACGTTCCTCGCCGGCGACGTGCACGACGGTGTCGCAGACCTGGCCACCCTTGGCGACTGCCGGAGCATGTGGCTGCCGGCCGAGGGCGACCCGGAGATGCTCACCGTCGACGACTCCTGGGCCGAGGAGAAGATCTCCTCCGGCGCGCTGACCATGGAGGAGGCCTACGAGCACCCGAAGGCCCACATGATCACCCGTTGGCTGGGCAAGGACGCCGACCCGGAGTGGAAGCCCCGGTATCGACGCTTCGTCGTCCCCGGGCCCGGCCGCCTCGTGCTCTGCTCCGACGGCCTGTGGAACTACGCCCTCACTGCCGCCGCCGTCGGGGCCGCCGCCGGCGAGGGCGACGCGCTCACCGTCGCCCAACGCCTGACCAGCTTCGCCAACGAGGCGGGTGGGAGCGACAACATCACCGTGGCGGTAATCGAAATCGACGCGGCGCCGCCCGTTACCGAAGCCCCGTCCACTGAAAGCCCCGGCGTCAGCCCGGAGGAGGAGGAAGGACAGCAGTCATGACCAGCACCGTGTTCTCCGCCAGCGTCTTCCAGAACGAGTTCCTGCCCGAAGGCACCACCGAGGTCAATGCGGTGGTGACGGTGACTGCGGCGGGCGGCGACGGCGGCGTGGCCGTGAGCGACGTCGAGAAGATCGTCCTCCTCATCGTCGACGTCAGCACCTCGATGGAGCAACCCCGCACCAAGATCAACGCCGCCCGCAAGGCGGCGGCGGCCGCCTGCGAGGCCATGCCCGATGGCGTGCTCTTCGGCATCGTCGCCGGCGGCGACCACGCCGCGCAGGCGTACCCCCCTGGAGGCGAGACCTCTCTGGCACGGGCCGATGACCAGACCAGGGCTGAGGCCGCGGCCGTGGCCCGCAGCCTGCCAACGGGCGGGGGCACCGAGATCTCCAAGTGGCTCGACCTGGCCCGCGAAATCGTCGAGCCCTACGAGGGCGCCATCCGCTTGGCCTACCTTCTCACCGACGGCGAGAACAACGACAACGACCGCAACGAGTTTCCCCGCGCCATCGCCCGGGCCACCGGTGTGTTCCAGTGCGACGCTCGTGGCGTCGGCGAGAGCTGGCGTGTGAGCGAGCTGCGCCAGATAACCTCCGCACTGCTCGGCGAGGTCGAGGTCATCTCCGACCCCTCCGCCATGGAGGCCGACTTCCTGGACTTCCTCGACCAGGCCATCGGCAAGACGGTGGCCGACGTGAAGCTGCGGATGTGGGCGCCCAAGGGCTCGACGGTGCGCTTCGTCCGGCAGGTGGCCCCGACCATCGACGACCTCACCCCGAAGGCGCAACCGGTCGACGCCCTCACCAACACCTACCCCACCGGTGCCTGGAGCGGGGATGAGAGCCGGGACTACCACGTGTGCGTCGACGTGCCCGTCGGCAACGTCGGCGACGAGAAGCTGGCGGCCCGGGTCAGTCTCCTGGTGGGCGCCGACGCCGTCTCCCAGGGGCTGGTGCGCGCCGTCTGGACCGACGACACCGCGCTGTCCACCCGCATCAACGCCCAGGTGGCTCATTACACCGGCCAGGCCGAACTGGCCCAGGTCATCCAGGAGGGGCTCCAGGCCCGCAAGGACGGCGACATCGACACCGCCACCATCAAGCTCGGTCGGGCCGTGCAGCTGGCCGCCGAGTCGGGCAACGACGGCACCCTGCGCGTCCTGCGGGGCGTCGTCGACGTGGAGGACGAGGCGTCGGGGACCATCCGGGTCAAACGCGACGCCGGCAAGTTGGCCGAGATGGAGCTCGACACCCGGTCCACCCGCACCGTCCAGGTCAAGCGGGCCACGCCGGCCCCCGAAGGGAACTGACCGTGGCCACCACCAGGTGCGCGACGTGCGGCGCCGACTCGGCCACCGCCGACTACTGCGATTCCTGCGGTGCGCCGCTGGCGATCGCCGCTCCGGCCCCGCCGGCGCCGGCTCCCGCAGTCGAGGTGTGCCCGAACTGCGGCGCGGCCCGTACCGTCGACGACACCTTCTGTGAGTCGTGCGGCCTCGACTTCGCCACCGGCCAGATGCCGGCCGCGCCGGCCGCTGCGCCGGCGCCGGCCACGGGCGCACCATCGGGATGGGTGGCGGTGATCGAGGCCGACAAGAAGTTCTTCGACACCAACCAGGTGACCGACGCCAATGGGGCCAAGCCGGCCTTCCCGGCCAACCTGTCGGCGCGGGAGGTGCCCCTGACCGGCGACGAGGTGGTCATCGGCCGGCGCAGCGAGTCGAAGGGCTTCTTCCCGGCCGTCGACCTCTCCGAGGGCGCATCCGACCCAGGCGTGTCACGTCGGCACGCCTTGCTGCGGCGCCAGGCCGACGGCACCTGGGCCCTCGTCGACGAGATGTCCACCAACGGCACCTTTCTGAACGGCGCCGACAAGCCTCTCGACAACGGTGTCTCGATCGCCCTGCACGACAAGGACCACGTTCAGCTGGGGGCGTTCACCCGCATCACCTTCTCGGCCCGGCAGGCCGCGCCGTGAGCCTCCAGGCGCCACCGTCGCCGGCGGCTCCCGCCGCCGTCGGGCGACCGGCGCTTCCCGAGCGGGTCCGGGCCGCCACCCGCACCACGCCCGGCCGCTACCGGCTGTGGTCGGTGGCCACTGCGCTCGCCCTGATCCTGGCAATCATCGCCGCCGCCTTCGCCACGTCGCGCATGCGGTCCGCGACCCAGCGGGCCGAATCCACCAGCGGCCCGGTCCTGGTGGCCACCCAGCAGCTGGTGGCCAGCCTGGCCGAAGCCGACGCTGCGGCCAGCGCCGCCTTTCTGTCCGGGCAGAACGAGGACCCCGAGCAGCGCCGGCTCTACGAGCAGGCCCTGGCCCGTTCCGGCCAGCAGGTGGAGGAGATCGCGTCGCTGGCCGGTGGGGACCAGTCCATCCGCTCGGTGCTCGCTCGCGTCTCGTTCCAGATCACCCGCTACGCCGGCCTGATCGAGGCGGCCCGGGCCACCAACCGGATTCCCGGCGCGTCCGCCGACGCCAACGCCTACCTCGGCTCGGCGGTGAGGCTCGCCGACCAGGTGGTCCAGGGCGACGTGAAGACCCTCACCGACGTAGCCCAGGCCAGCCTCCGCCGGGACCAGGACAGCCGGCCCAGCGGCCTACTGGTCGCCCTGCTGGTCCTGGCCGCCGCCCTGGTCGTGCTGGGGGCCGGTCAGGCCATGCTGGTCCGGGTCAGCCGCCGGATCCTGAATGTGCCGCTGGTGGTGGCCACCGTGCTGTCGCTGGCCGCGCTGGCGTGGACCGCTCTCGCCGCCCAGCGCAGCGGGACGGCTCTCGACGACGCACGACGCGACGGCTACGACTCGATAGTGGTGACCGCCCAACTCGGCCGGGCCGGGTTCGGGGCCAAGGCGGCCGAGACCCTGGCCGTCATCACCGGCGATGCCGCCCAACGGGCCGAGGCCGACGCCGATGCCCGCCGAGTCGCGGCGACCACGGTCACCCCTGGGGTCGTCGAGGCCATCCGCCGGGGGGACGCTCGGGGCGCGCCGGGCGGCCTGATCGGGCAGGCGGCCGCAGCCGCCGACTCGCCCCGGGAGCGGGCGGCGGTCGCCGAGCTGGCGTTGCGCTGGCAGCAGTACACCGACACCGTCGCCGCCCTCCGGGCTGCGCCATCCCCCGCCGCGGCCCGGACCATCGCCGTCGGCCCGGCCAACACCGCGTTCAACGGCTTCAATTTCTCCGTCCAGTCCGTGCTCGGGCAGAACCGCGACCAGTTCCTCACTGGGCTCGGCTCGGCCGCCGGCCGCACGGCCAGCGTTCCCACCGGGGTACTGCTTCTTCTGGTCGGGGCCCTCGTCGCCATGCTCTGGGGCTTCCAGCTCCGGATCAACCGCTACCGCTGAGGTGACCATGAACCACCCCCTGACCCGTCGACGGTTCCTGGCCACGGCCGGGGCGCTGGGCGCGATCGCCGCCCTCCCCCGGTGCTCCCGGGGCGGGCTGAGCTCGGCTCCCAGCGGCGACGCCGGCGAGAGCACCGGCGAGCTGCGGATGTTGAACTGGCCGTTGTACGTCGACGTCGACGCCCCGGGCGCGCCCGGCAGCGTGACCCGCTTCACCACCCAGACGGGCACCCGGATGGAGTACTCCGAGGACTACGCCGACAACGTCTACGGCCTGGAGGAGGTGTTCGAGCCCACGCTGTACGCCGGCGAGCCCACCGGCTGGGACATCATCGTCCCCACCTACTGGCTGGTGGCCGACCTGCTGTCGCGGGGCCTGCTCAACGAGATCCCGCTGGAACGGGTGCCCAACCACGCCAACCTCGACCCCACGCTGCTGGGCACGGCCTGGGACCCGGGGGCCCGCTTCCACCTCCCGTGGCAGGCGGGGTTCACCGGCATCACCTACAACCCCGCCCTGACTCGCCGGGAGATCAGGTCATTCTCCGACCTGCTCGACCCCGCTTTCAGGGGCCGGATCGGGATGGTCTCGGAGATGCGCGAGGTACTCGGCTTCCTCATGCTGGCCAACGGCGACGATCCCAGCCGGGCCACGGTGGCCTCGGCCGACGCCGCCCTCGACCGGCTCGACGCCATTGTGGGGTCGGGACAGGTGACCAAGTTCACCGGCGACGAGTACGTCGACGCCCTCAAGAGCGGCGAGTTCGCCGCCTGCCTGTCGTGGTCGGGCGGTGCCGTCGCACTCGACGCCGAACGGCCCGACCTCAGGTTCGTCATCCCGGCCGAGGGCGGCATCCGGTGGTTCGACTCCATGGTGATCCCCAAAGGGGCCGAGAACGTGGCCGCCGCCGGCGACTGGATGAACTTCGCCTACGACCCGGCCAACGCGGCGAGAATCACCGTGGCCGTCGGCTACGTGAGCCCGGTCGTGGGGGTGAAGGAGGCGCTGCAGCGCCAAGGCGGCGAGGCAGCCACGCTGGCTTCCAGCCCGGTGCTGTTCCCCAACGACGAGACCAAACGCCGGCTGTACTTCTGGGCCGGCACGACGCCGGCCGAGGAGGTGGCGCTCCAAGCGCGGTTCACCGAGATCACCGGGTCATGAGCGACCAGGCCCCCGGGTCGTTCCGGGACATGCACCACTTCGACGCTTCCGACGAGGAGTTCGGCGACCGCGCCCTGGCCTTCTCCCGGCACAGGATGCGCCTCGACGCCGACCCAGCAGGAGTCCCCCTCGGCCACCCAGTCCCCCGTGCGGACCTCGACGCCGCAGTGGGGCCGAGCATTACCGAGGCAGGCCTGGGGTCAGTGGAGGTGCTCCGCATCTTCACCGAGGTGCTCGAGCCCGTCTGCCTGGCCACAGACTTCCCCCGCTACCTGGCCTACATTCCGGCTGCGCCGACCGAGGTGTCGATCATCGCCGACATGGTGGTGAGCGCCTGCTCCATCTACGGCGGTACGTGGCTCGAGGGCGCCGGGGCGGTGTGGGCCGAAAACCAGGCCCTGGCGTGGGTCGGCGCACTGGCCGGCATGCCGGCGGAGGCGGGCGGATGCTTCGTGGCCGGCGGCACCCTCGGGAACCTGTCGGCGCTGGTGGCGGCCCGCCACACCGAGGCCTCCCGCCGGCCGCCGCCGCCCCACGGTGACTGGGCGCTCATCGCCGGCGAGTCGTCGCACGCCTCGATGCGCACGGCGGCCGGGGTGATGGGCGTGGAGCTGATCATCGTGCCCGGCCGCAAGCTCACCGGCGAGGCCCTCCGCCCCGTACTGGAAGCCAACCGCGACCGGGTGTTCGCCGTCGTGGCCACCGCAGGGTCGACCAACCTCGGGCTCGTGGACGAAATCGCCTCGATCGCCGAGGTGTGCCGCGACCAAGGAGTCTGGCTGCACGTCGACGCCGCCTACGGAGGTGCAGCCATGGCCGCCCCGTCGGCCCGGCCACGCTTCGACGGCGTCGAGCACGCCGACTCCCTCATCGTCGATCCGCACAAGTGGCTCTTCGCTCCCTTTGATGCGTGCGCCCTCCTGTACCGGGAGCCGGATCTGGCCCGCCGGGCCCACACCCAGTCCGCCGGCTACCTCGATTTCGACACCGACATCGCCGGCCCGGACGACTGGAACCCCTCCGACTACGCCATCCATCTGTCGCGCCGGGCCCGGGGCCTGCCGTTCTGGTTCTCCCTGGCCGCCTACGGCACCAGGGCCTACGGCGACGCCGTCCAGGCCTGCCTCGACCTGACGGCCGCCGGCGCCGAGATGATCCGGGCGTCCGAGCACCTGGAACTGGTGGCGGACCCGGAGCTGTCGGTGCTGGCCTTCCGCCGGCGGGGCTGGGAGCCCGGGGAGTACGGGGCGTGGTCCCGTCGCATGTTCGACGCCGGCACCGCCCTGGTGGTGCCGTCGTCGCTCGACAGCCAGGCCATCATGCGCATCTGCATCGTCAACCCCCGCACCACCGTCGAGGACCTCCGGACGGTCTTCGACTCGATGTCCGCCGGCTAACTGCGCGCCGGTCTGCGGCGCCCGATCCCTCCCGATGGCCCGAGAACGGCTCTACGCCGGCGTGATCCCGGCGCGGTCCGATCTCCAGCCCGCAGACCACGCCTGCTCCGGGCTCTCCCCCGCGGCTTCGACGAACACGAGCAGGGACTCGACCATGCTCGTGAGGCGGGTGGGTGGGATCTTCCTCAGGATCCGGGCCATCTCCAGTCGGCGGGCGGCGATGGCGCTGTCCACCAGGGCCTTCCCGGTCGGGGCGAGCTCGACCACGACCTCTCGTCGGCTCGACGGGGCGGGCTGGCGGACGATCAGCTGTCTGGTCGCCAGCCGGTCGCACAGTCCGGTCACCGTCGATGGGCTCACGTTGAGCAAATCGGCGAGCGTGCCGGCCTTGAGCGGTCCATCGCGCTCCAGGAGCACCAAAGCGCGGAACTGGACGAGGCTGACGTCGGAGTCCTCCGGCAGCGTCCGGGCCGCGATGCCGACCACCGCCCGCGATGCGAGGAGCAACGCGTCGAGGGCGGCATCGAAGTCGGACCGCAGAGCCGGCACAAGCGTGTTCTACGGCAAACCGGAACGGGTGTCGAGCCAACCACGCCTGTCGGCGGGCGCCTCCCTCTCCTGGCCTGCGGGTGCCGCTAGATGTGTGTCGTGTAGAGCGCCGTTCGCCCTATTGCACGCGTCGGCTACCCACCCGCATACTTCGTAGGACGAAATGTTCGTCCTGGCGGTAGCCCCGCCCAACAGAAGGAGGTACGACTTCCTATGAACGTCCGCAAGAAGGTAACGACCGTCTTCGGCGCAGCCGCAGCTGCGTCGGTCATCGCTGGCGCAGCGGCTTTCGCCTGCACCAACCTGGCCACCCTCAACCTGTCCAGCACCGCGGGCAAGGCCGGCGATCAGCTGACCGTCACCGGATCCTCGTTCCGGACGGCACGTGGTGGCGTCCCGGCGGCCGACGTGGTCATGCGCTGGAACGGCGTCGAGGGCACCGAGCTTGCTCGAATCCAGCCCGACTCGGCTGGCAACATCTCGGCGAGCTTCGCCGTACCCGAGGGCCAGCCCGGCTACTACGTGATCGTGGCCACCCAGAAGGACGCCAAGGGCGTCGACGGCTACGGCACCCCGGCCCGGGCCAGCTTCCAGATCCTGGGCGCCAACGGCCAGTCCGTCGTGACCCCGGCCGTCTCCTCGGCCGGTAGCACGGTTGCTTCCTCGCCGTCATCCTCCGGCATCATCGCCCTGACCGTCGGCCTTGGCGCCCTCGGCCTGGCCCTGTTCGGCGCCGGCTTCGTGGCCTTCGTCCGTCAGGCCCGTCGTCGTGACGTCCCCGTCACCGCGCAGGTGCGCAAGAAGTAGCTGAACCCAGCAGCGTCGCATCCATCCACCGCCGGGCCTTGACGGGTCCGGCGGTGGGCGACGTTCTACCGGACGTCCGCCATCGCAGTCGACGACCGCTCACGCCTGTATCACAGCTTCCTCACACTTCCTTGCTTCACTGGTGTGGTGCCCGCCGATGACCCTCGGAGCCGGATCGCCCACCTGTTCCGGCGGGCGACATTCGGTGCCCGGCCCGAAGAGCTCGACGCTGCGGTCGCCGCCGGCTACGAGGCCACGGTCGACAAGCTGGTCGACCTCTCGGTGGCCGATGCTGCGAACCTGCCTGCGCCCACCTTCACCCCACCCGCCCTGCCCGGCCAACTGCCCACCGATCCCGAGGGCCGTCGCCAGGCCCAGCAGGCCGAGCAACGGGCCAACCGGGAGGAGGGGCGGCGGCTCAACCAGTGGTGGATCGACCGCATGGTGCTGTCGACCACCCCACTGCGCGAGCGCCTTACCCTGTTCTGGCACGACCACTTCGCCACGTCGGTGCAGAAAGTCAAGGAGCCGGAGCTCATGTTCCGGCAGAACGAGATCTTCCGGGCCCGGGGCGCCGGTAGCTTCGAGGCCCTGGCCCAGGCGGTGGCCAAAGACCCGGCCATGCTCGTCTGGCTCGACGCCAACGAGAACAAGAAGGGCCGACCCAACGAGAACTTCGCCCGGGAGCTCTTCGAGCTGTTCCTCCTGGGCATCGGCAACTACAGCGAGGCCGACGTGCAGGAAGGCGCTCGCGCCTTCACCGGCTGGCAGTACCGGCGCCAGACCGGCGTGTTCACCCTCGTCGCGGCCCAGCACGACGGCGACCCCAAGACCGTCTTCGGACAGACCGGCCGGTTCGGGGGCGAGGACGTCATCCGCATGGCCATCGCCCAGCCGGCGGGCGCGACCTACGTAGCGTCCAAGCTTTGGAGCGGGTTCGCCCGCCCCGCAAGGGCCGACGACCCCGTCGTCCGTGAGCTGGCCGCGGGGTTCGCCAAGGACCTCGACGTGGGCGCGCTGGTGCGGGCCGTGTTCCTCCACCCTGAGTTCGTGGCCCCCGCCTCCCGCACCGGCCTGGTCAAGCAGCCGATCGAGTATGTCGCCGGCACGCTGCGGGCGCTCGGCCTGCGGGCGGCGAGCCTGGGTGCCAACCCGGCCCAGACCCTGGAGTCTCTCGGCCAGCAGCCCTTCGCCCCGCCCAGCGTCGGGGGCTGGCCCCAGAACGGGTACTGGCTGACCACCAGCTTCGCACTGTCCCGGCTGCGCTTCGCGTCCACGGTGGCCTCGAAAGCCAGGCTCGACGCCGTGGCATCGTTGCCCGCCGCCGATCGGCCGGCGGCCGTCGCTCGGCTTCTATCGGTGGACGGGTGGAGCCCGTCGACGGCGGCGGGGCTGGCCACGGTGGCCGACGACCCGAAGGCGCTGCTCACCATCGCCCTGGTCGCTCCCGAGTACGTGCTGGCCTGAGACAGGAGCCGACGATGCCCATCACCCGTCGCGAATTCGTCCTCGGTGGACTGGGGGCCGGCGTGGCCGGCGCCGCTGGTCTCGTTCTCGCCCGCCAGCCGGGGGGCTCCGCTTCGGCACCCCGGCCGTCGGCCCAAGCCGGCCCGGCGGCGGCGACGGGCGCCGGGAAGGACGGCATCCTCGTGCTGCTCACCCTCTACGGGGGCAACGACGGGCTCAACACCGTCATCCCCTACGAGGACGGTGGCTACCTCGGCGGCCGCACCGCCCTCGGCTATCAGCCCGACCAGGTGCTCCCCCTGGGGGACGGCCTGGGGCTGCACCCCAATCTGACGCAGCTGAAGGGCATGTGGGACGCCCGGCGCCTGGCCATCGTGCGCGGCGTGGGGTACCCCAACCCCAACCGCAGCCACTTCCGGTCGATGGACATCTGGCAGAGCGCCATGCCTGACGACCAGGTCGTCACCGGCTGGATCGGCCGTTGGCTGGACACCACCGGAGCCGATCCGCTGCGGGCGGTGTCGGTCGGAGGCTCCCTCCCCCGTATCTTCGGTGGGGAGAAGGCGGCCGGCGCGGCGGTCCCCGTCGGTGCGCTCACCCTTCCGGGTGGTCCGGCCATACGCTCCGCATTCGCCGCCGTGGCCCAGCCGTCGGCCGGGGCGTCGCCACTCGCCGCCCGGGTGTCCCAGTCGGGTCACGATCTCCTGACCGTCGACGACGCCATCGCTCACATGCTCGCCGGTCAGGCGGAGAACGACGAGGCGGCCAGCGGCTCCACGTCGCTCGAAGGCGCCGGCGGTGCCAACTCGCTCATCCCCCAGCTGGAGCTGGTGGCCCGGCTGGTCAAGGCCGGCTCGCCGACCCGGGTCTACGGCGTCAGCCTGGGAGGCTTCGATACCCACGCCAACGAGAAGGAGACCCATGCCCGGCTGCTCGGCGACGTCGACGAGGCGGTGGGCGGGTTTTTCAGGAGCCTCGACGGCTCGACCGAGGGATCGCGTGTCGCGCTCGTCGCCTACTCCGAGTTCGGCCGGCGGGTGGCGGCCAACGGCAGCGGCGGCACCGACCACGGCACGGCGGCGCCGGTGTTCGTCGCCGGCGCCCGGGTGAAGGGCGGCTTCTACGGCGACAACCCCAGCCTCACCGACCTCGACAGCGGCGATCTGAGGTTCACCACCGACTTCCGATCTGTCTACGCCACCCTGCTCGAAGAGCTCATCGGCATCGAGTCGAAGGCGGCGTTGGGCGGGCCTTTCGCTCCGGTGCCATTTCTCTAGCGTGAGTACGGTGGCTCTGACACGAGCGACGAAACCCGTGGGTTCGGTGGAAGTGGAAGTGACGTGGCGCCCACTTGCCTATCAGTAGATGCCGACTACGGACACGATCCCGCTCCCCGTAGGTAGTGCCTCGCACCAGTGGGCGAACATCCCACCCCGGCCGACGGCGAGAAGCTGTGTCGGATCGCACACCAGCGCCAACGATAGCGCCGGACCAGTTCGACGAGGGCGTCGAGGTCCTCGGTCGATGCAGCTGGGGATCGGCACTGCGGCTGGTGTGCTGGCGAAACAGCGCCGCCACCAAGCCTTGGGTGTCGACCTGGTGGATGCCGTCGCGACCGCGACGAGTGACACCGCCGTGACGTTCCAGCCAGTCGAGGGCGGCCACCATCGCGGTGTCGTGAGACGCCAGCACCTCGGCCCGGACAAGGGATCGGGCGACAAGGCCCACAGCACCGAGACACTCTTGGGCGCCGAGAACGTGGCGTCGAAGCCTCGGGCCGATTTGGCCCCGAAGGCTCGACCAAGCTGACGACCGGGTCTGGGATGGCGGGCACGGAACAGCGCTTCGAGCTGCTCGGGCTGCACCTCAACCGCCAACTCCAGGGCACCACGATCCTGGCCCCACCATCGTCCGGCCGGCTCGTCCGGGTCCAGGTAGTATCGATCGGCCCCCGACCGCCGCCGTCGCAACGGAGCTGGTCGGCAGCTAGGCCGCTGCGCAGGACGCCATCTTGCGGCGACACCGGTATTTTTCAGAGAGTCGTGTCGGACGACATCAGCCGCGCGAAGTCATTTGGGTGCGCCTCCGCAGGAGCCAACATCGAGATGTCGTGGGCGATCGACGCACGCAACCGGGACCGGCCCGGCCGTGGAAGGGCAAAGAGTTCCGCCAGCTATCGGTGCCATTCCGTTGGGCGAGAGATGCCCTCGGTGACGTGGACGTTCTCCTCGTTGAACGAGAACGCCTACGACTGCGACACATGGCCGGCGTTCGGAGACGGCCTGGCGCTCCGGATCGCGTTGTGAGGCGACACGCCGTCGGCCCCCGGGTGCCGCGTGGCGGGAAGCGGGGAGCTCGACCGCCCGGTCCCACACGAGCCCCGTTCCTGACGAAGCGAGCCTCGACCCGACCTCCTCGACCAGCCGGCTCTTGCCCCCGCCAGGCTCGGCGAGGATCACGATCAACGATCCTTGGCCGGCCTAGGCGCACTGGAAGGCGAAGCTGATGCTGGCCAGCTCCGCCGGTGCGGGCGACGAACTGCTCATGGCGAAACTCCCCGCATGACCCATGCTCCTCCAGCCGGGGTCGGTCCCGTCCGATGGGGCGCCGCATGAGATGGCACCGAATCGGTGGATGCGCACGGGTGCCGAAGGAGGCAGGGAAACCGATGGGAAACGGACCGTTCGACGTAGTTAGACGGTGCTTGCGCGACGGTTCTGCCGGACCCTGCGCCCGAGCAGGGTGAGTCCCAGTCCAACGGCGAGGGTGATGGCTTGGATCTGCCAGTAGCCGCCGTTGATGTCACTCGGGTTGTCCGAGTTGACCCAAAACGTCTGTGGGATCAGGAGGACCAACGCCACAGCGGTCGTGACCAAGAGTGCCGCCCGCTGACTTCGGGACATGAAGTAGCCGATAGGAAAACCAAACAGGAGCATTGCGAGTTGGACCATGACGCCAGTGGACCTGATCTGGCATCACGTTGTCATCGGTCTGCGATCACGGGTGGGCGTGAGATCTGCACGACGCTCCCGTGACGTCGCATCGGGGCGCTTCAGCTCCCGAGGCCGGCTTCGCGAGCGCGAATGATGACTTGAGCCCGATCCACGGCTTGGAGCTTGTTCAAGACGTTGGAGACGTGGTTCGCCACGGTGCGTGGGCTCAGCGACAACACGTGGGCGATGGTTCCGTTCGCCTCACCTCGGGCGACATGATCAAGGATCTCACGTTCCCGGTCCGTGAGCTCGGGGAACACCACCTCAGGATTGATCCGAGGGGCGGTGGCGAGGGCGCCGAGGATCCGCTGTGCGATTCCTGCGCCGAACACGGCGTCCCCGCGATCCACTGCACGGATTGCCCGTTCGAGGTCCTCGGGAGCCGCTCCCTTTAGTACGTATCCCCTGGCGCCGGCCTGCATCGCCGCGAAGACGCTTGCATCATCGTCGAGCATCGAGATGACCAGCACGGCGATGCTCGACGAGGTGGTGATCACCCGGGTCGCTTCTATCCCGTCCACGACCGGCATGTGCAGATCCATGAGCACGACGTCGGGTGACATCTCTGCGGCGATGGAGATGGCTTCCGCTCCGTTTGCCGCCTCACCGAGGAACTCCAACCCGTCGATGGACTCGATCAGTGCTCGAGCACCCTCACGTACGATGGGGTGATCGTCGGCGACGACGATCCGAACAGCGCGGCCCATCACAAAGGCTGCCGTTCCTGAAGCGGCATCGAGACCTCGACGGTGGTCCCGCCGAGCGGATCACTCTGAATCTCAATCGTCCCTCCTAGCTCACTGACTCGTTCCCGCATCGATCGCACACCGACGCCCACGCGCCAGTTGGTCCCCAAGCCTCGCCCGTTGTCGGCGACGCACACGCGAAGGCCATCGGTCCCGCTGAGTCTCACGGTGCAGCGTGTCGCCCCGGCGTGGCGAATCACGTTCGCCACGGCTTCGACCGCAACCCGGTAGGCGGCCAACTCGACGGCCGCCGCCAGCGGCGGAAGGTGCTCAACAGTCATCTCAAACTCGATAGCGCTGCCATGTCGGAGCCGATCAAGATAATCCTGGAGCGATCGGGCCAGGCCGATGGTCTCAAGCGCCGGGTCACCCAGGGAGTAGGCGATCCGACGTACATCGACCGTGGCCATCCCCAGCTCCTCCCGGGCCTTCACGATCAGTTCCTCGGCCTGACTTGTGCCGCACCGCAAGTGGTTAACCGCGGCGTCAAGCTTCATGGTGACACCGGTCAGCACGGGTCCGAGACCGTCGTGAAGGTCTCGCTGCAGCCGTCGACGCTCCTCCTCCCGTGAGATCACCAGGCTTGCCCGGGCTTGGATCAAGTTGCGTCGCATCGAGACCGCTTGCACCACGGACCCGACCTGGCGGGCCAGGTCGTCGAGCAGCTCACGCTCGGGTGGGGAAACCTGCGTTGTCGCCCATCGGTGACCCACCCGCAGCTCGCCGACTTCCTCCCCCTGATAGGTCAAGACGAGCTGAAGCGGTTCATCGCCCGGTTCCGGGGCGCCCCGCTCGACGAGCACCCCGTCCTCGGATGAGAGGACGCCGACGTAAGGAAGCCGGAGCTCAACGAGCAGCGCTTCGATGATCGCCGTGAGCGCAGCTTCGGGGTCCGCTGCATGGGAATGGCGCCGTGTCAACGACGAGAGGACAGCATACGGATCTCCCTGACGGCCGTAGAACAGCTGATCCACGCCGCGGCGGATGACGAGCGATAGAGGACCGAACACGAAGATGGCGACCATGGCCGCAAGGCTCGATGCCACCGGCCCGTAGCCGCCGATAGCGTTCGACACCACCACCACCATTGCTCCGTACACGCCAAGTGCCGCCACCAAGAGTGCCACTGCGAGCACCGAGCGGCGCACCACCACCCCCACGTCGTAGAGACGCCAACGCAATATCGCCCCGGCGATGAGCATCTGCAACAGGAATGTCTCAGCGACCGCAAACGTCGGGCCGATCTCCTGGGGTAGGGCGAAGATGAACACCGTGGCCAACTGTCCTAGGACCACCGTGGCCGCAGCCAACCGAAGCTGACGCCGGCGCAATCCTTCAGCCCGCCGCCACCGAACCACCACGCTGAACTGAGCGGCGAAGATGCTCACCACCATCATAAGGAACGCCGCCCCAGCGACGGCAGCGACGGCATCGCCCGCCAACCACGACCCGACCGGGTTCACCAATTCCGGGAGGGGCCCATCGGGCTTGTCGGGCGTGGTCACGATCGACCCTGGGGACACGGCTCGAGCCAGCATCGCCACCGCTGCGAACACCAGTGGGAGGAGCGCAAGGCGCCGCCATCGGGACGACTCGATCGCACCGTCGGGGAAGATCAGCAACGCGTACGGGGCCAGAACGAGATGAGGTATCCACATCCAGGAGAAGACCCACAAACCCCAGTCGACGCCGTCCCACCCCTGGGCCACCGCGGCCGCAGCCCACCCGGCAGAAAACCCGGCGATGGCGGCCGTCAGCCCGGCGACCAGATAGATCGGCCCGAGCAACAGATCCGGACGCCGGCGGATCAGCCACCAACCCGACGCAGCGAAGCCAGGCGCATAGCAACCAATGATCCACTCGCCGACGGGGCTGGCCCCCGGGGCCCGCTCAGCAATCAGGACGAGCGGAACCATTCCAACCGTCAGAGCGCCTGAAGCCAGAGCCGCCCACCGCCCGAGCACCTGAGTCGTCGTCACCGTAGACCCATGATGGCCCACCGGCCCAGGGGAGACGGTCGAAGGGCAATCTGACTGCAGGTCATGCGCACTTGACACATTGACCTCGGAGAACGAGAGCGTCTGACAAGCTTCCGTTGAGATTGGAACAGCGAACCGGGCCGCTGCTGTGGGCTGCGGCCGGGAGAGAACTACGAGCGCAGGAAGGCCAGCACCGCCAGCACCCGCCGGTGATCGATACTCGCCGGAGGAAGGTCAAGTTTGGTGAAGATGCTCCTCACGTGCGCCTCGACCGTCTTGGCGCTGAGACACAACTCCGCCGACAGTCCGCTGTTCGAGCGTCCCTGCGCCATGAGCGCGAGCACCGCCCGCTCTCGCTCGGTCAGGGCACCGAGGGGGTCGCGCTCGCGCTTCTTCGCTACCAGCCTGGCCACCAGTTCGGGGTCGATCACGCAGTCCCCGTTGCCGATACGGCGCACGTCGCTGGCGAAGGTGGTCAGGTCGGAGACCCGGTCCTTGAGGAGGTACCCGACCGCGCCGTCGAACTCCGTCATCAGCCGTACGGCGTAGTGGGTCTCGACGTGCTGGGAGAGGAGAAGCAACCCGACGGCGGGCGCGGTCCGTCGGATCTCGACCGCCGCCTCGACTCCTTCGCTGGAGTGGCCGGGCGGCATCCGGATGTCGACGATGGCCACGTCGGGGGCATCGTGGCGGACGAGGTCGAGCAGCTCGGTCGGGTTCCCCGCCTGCCCGGTGATCTCAAAGCCGGCCTCAGTGAGGATGCGGGCCATCCCCTCGCGGAACAGCACCGCATCGTCGGCCAGGATCAGTCGCACGGGATGTCGGCCCACAGCCGGGTGCCGCCCTCTGCCGGGCTGTCCACCGTCAGCCGCCCGTTGAGGGTTGCGAGGCGGTCGGCCAGACCTTGCAGCCCGCTTCCCCGGGCCTTGTCCGCTCCACCGTGGCCATTGTCACTCACCTCGACCCGCAGCCGGCCATCGTCGACATGCGCGGCGACCACGACGCGCGAGGCGCCCGAGTGCTTCGCTGCGTTCGTCAGCGCCTCGCTCACGACGAAATAGGCCGTGGCCTCCACCTCCTGCACCAGGCGCCGGGCCAGGTCGACCTCCAGGTGCACGGGGACGGCCGAGCGCTCGGCCAGAATGCCGAGTGCGGCCTCGAGACCCTCCTCGGTCAGCATCGGCGGATGGATGCCCCGGGCCATCTCGCGCAGCTCGGCCAACGCCTCGGCGAGCTGGCGTCGCGCCTTGTCGACTGCCCGCATGAGGTCGGCGTCGCCAATGGACGCAGCGCGGTCAGCCACCGTCTGCAGGCCGAGGGCCAGGGTGACAAGCCCCTGCTGGGCGCCGTCGTGGAGGTCGCGCTCGATGCGCTGCCGAGCGTGGTCCTGGGCGGCCACGATGCGCTTGGCTGCGGCTCGCAGCTCCTCGGCCTGGGCAGATATCTGATTGAGACGGTGCTGGAGCTCGGCGGCGAGGCCCACGTTGTCGATGACGAGGCCGGCCTGGCCGACGAGATCGCTGAGCAGGCGGTCCTCGGCCCCGGTCAAGGCTTCGCCCGGCTCCTTGGTGAGGGTGACAGCGCCCCGAAGCGCGCCCTGGTGCACGATCGGCCTGACGTAGGTCCGCCCGCCCTGCTCCAGCGAGGCCAGGTCAGCGGCGGCGGCCGGTTGCACCGTGTGGCCATCCTGGGGCGGCCATGAGGCGACGGCCACGAGGTCGGCCTCGCTGCCCACCCACAACGTCGCCTCGGCTGCTCCCACGCCGTCGGCGAAGGTCGACGCCAGCCCGGCAAGCAGGTCGGCGCGCTGGCCGTCCAACGTGAGCTGGGTCGACAGCCGGGCAAGGGCTTCATATGGGGTTGGGCGGTGGCCGTAGACGAGCCGGTCCGCCCAGCTCTGCACACGGCGTCGGGCGGGCTCGAACGCCACGGCCACCATGGCAGTAGCCACCAGGGACAACCTCAGGTCGCGGCCTTCGGCTACCCCGAGCAGACGACCGACACCGACCACCAAGGCGACATAGGTGGCGGTGATCAACGCGGCCATGGCCCCGATCACCAGGGTCTTGTTGATCACGGGGTCGATGTCGTAAAGGCGGTACTTGACGATGGCAACGCCGGCGGCGATGGGAATGGCCGGCACGAGGAGGACTCCGATGGCCGGAGAGCCGAAGAGCACCAATCCCAGGATCATGCCGACGGCACCCACGGCCACCGAATACACGAACCACTTGAGCTGCTGCGCTTCGTCACCCTCGGCCCGCCGGAGCCGGGCGACCACGCAGGCGGCCCAGGCGAACTGGAACAGGGGATAGAAGGTCTTCTCCACCGGGGCCCACCGTTCACCCGCCGCTGCGGATCCACCCGGGTGGAACGGGTGGGGCACCGAGAGCGAGTTGGAGGCGTACTCGACGGGCCACAGCGCCGAAACCAGGGACATCACGGCCGCGATCGCCACCATGACCGCCACCGTCACCCGCCATCGGGCCGATGGCAGCCGTCCGTCGGGGAAGCACATGATGGTGACACCGGAGAGAACCAACACCAGAGCGAGCGGCCACACCCCGACCCAGGTCACCCATGTAACGCCCGGAAGGGAGGTGCCCTCGTGCGTGCTGGCATAGCCGCCGTACTGGCGCCCGAAGAACATCACGGCGTGGGCGACGCCGTTGGCGATGAACAGCCAGCCCTCCCGGTTCCCGGGACGCCGGCGGACCACGAAGACGCCGACCGCAGTGAACGCCGCAGCGATGAGACCGTTGTGGAGATTGGACCCGTACACACCCAGGCTGAACCCTCCGCCGACCAGCAGCGCGCAGACCAGGCCCAGCCCGTACGCACTGACGGCTCTCGATCGAGGCCCGTCGGCTCTCTGCTCCTCATCCGACGTAGAGCCGACGTCAGCACGAGGAGGAGCGACCTCGGTCCGGGCGACCTTGCCGGCCATGATCACCGGCCGATCACCGCGAGGAGCGACTGGGCCGAGAGCTCGGCCTTGGTGATGAATCCGGTCGCTCCGCTGCGACCGACCCGAGTGCCATAGTCGGCTGCCTCGCGGCTGGAGATCAGCACAATCGCCGGACGATGCGGCCCCGGGACAAGTTCGGAGATCAACTGGAACCCGTCGGTGTCGGGCAGTTGCACGTCGAGCAGCACCACATCGGGGCCCAGCTCGAAGATGGCTGCAAGCGCGGAGCGCCCGTCGGCACATGACCCGACGACGTCGTAGCCGGCGGCTTGGAGCATGTCAGCAGCCTGCATGCGAAAGCCATCATGGTCATCGACGATGAGGACCGTTCGAGCCACCGCTGCATCGTGACACGCCCGCAGCGCCCGTGGCATGAGGGATAACCCTAGGAATTTCAAGGGCTTGCCCTGATGGATCGCCATGACGTCCTTCCTAGGGTGACGCCGTAGTCGACCGTAGGCCGAGATGGCACCACGCCGGGGCCAACCCAGGTCGACCACGCCGGGTCGAAGAGGGCCCACATTCCCTGACTAGACGGAGGACAGACATGAGTATGAAGAAGCGCGCCGTGGCCACACTTGTCGGCGGCCTTGCCCTGCTGGCATCGCCCGGCCAGGCGGTCGCCGAGACGGGCAGCCAGCGGTTCACCATCATCCAGGTCGGCGCCGGTCCGCACAGGATCGTCGCCACGGGTGTGATCACGGGCGTTGGAACCGAAGTCGACAACCGGACGCAGGTCCCGCCCGGCAGCCCGTTCCAGGCCACCTACGCCTTCTCGGAGGGCGAGTTGTTCGCAACGGTGGCCAGGGCGGGCCGACCGCACATCGAGTTCAATCCGTCGAGCTGCGTCACCACCATCAACATCGTCGATACCTCGACGATCACCGGCGGGACAGGAGCCTTTCAGGGCGCCAGCGGCAGCAGCACTGACACGGTACGCGTGACCTCGGTGGGTGCCCGTGACGGCGAAGGTCGTTGCCTCCCACCCGGCTCGCCACCGCTCTTCGAGATCGGGATCATCCGTACTGAGGGCAGCCTGACCCTCCGCTGACGGCTGGGGGCGCATTCCATGCGATCGCCAGCGGTGGCCCAGCCGTGCAGCGGACCGACCAGCCCGCTGCACGGCTCAAGGGCTGGGTCTGTCATTAGTGGCGTCGACGGCTTCCTTGTGGACAGCAAGCGCGCAGGAGCCTGAGCGCCAAGACGATCCGAGGCCACCCCCGACGGCCCGCCCAAGGGCTTCAACCGGGCACTTCACCATGGGCATGTACCGCGAGATCACTGTCAAAGTGACTCCATTCGATGTCTCTCAGGAGGTTTCCTTGACCCGTTCCCGCAACCTCACCATCGGTTTGATCATCTCCGCGGTTCTCGCTGTGGTCGACATCGTCAGCGTCAGCGGGGCGGGCGCCGACAACGGGCCACCGGTCCCTGTTCTGGTAATCGGGGTGGTGCTGGGGATCATCACCTTGGTTGGAGTGAGCCTGGCGTGGCGGGGAAAGCAAGGTGGCGTCCCGACCGTGGTCGTGTCCCGGGTGCTCTCGGCTCTCAGTGGCATTCCTGTGCTCTTCGTCGGCGAGGAGGAGGAAGTGCCGGGCTGGGTGGCGCCCTCGGTTGCGGTGGCCATCGTGCTGACGATCGTGGCCCTTGCGCTGATCTACGCGGGTCGACGCAAGGCCGCACCGTCGTCACAGTGACGAAGGTCTCGGCCTCAATCCACCCGGCATACAAGGCTGTGCCAACGGGACGGGTCCGACAATCCCCCGCGAAGCGGCCGGTTCGTGCCAATCCGGAGGTTGCTTTCCTGGTCTGAGCTGAGATCACGCCTTGATTTCCCGACCCTGTTCCGGATGCGACCGAGATAGCCGCCCAGGTTCGGTTGGAGCACCAAGAGCGATCGTGGTGGGCTCGACGAGTTACGGCTGAGGGCGTTGTGAGAGCACTGCGGCTCATGCGCGCTTGACACATTGGCCTCAATGAATGCCAACGGCTTCGTTGAGCTCCCGACACCCCCGGTGCATGAGGCGAGGGCACGCCCTGGGCCCGGGATGAACGAGACGATGGAACACTGTGGTCCACTTCGCCTTATGCCCACACCGGGCGGTCATCGTGGGCACGGACCGACCCATCAGCGAGGGCATCCCACAGTCTCACCGTGCCCGTGGCTGGTACGGGCGAGCCAGCGGGCTCCGAGCCGCTCCGCTACTGGACCGGCGCAGCATTGGCCGACGGCGGAACTGGCCGCCCTCCGCAATCGGGCTTCTCGCACCCCCCTCGAGCTCTGCGCCTGTCGCCATTCACCGCCCCCCAACTAATCGACGACCTCACTGACCTCGATGAGCGGGCCTGCGGGGTGGGCGCGCTCGATGTGATCCAAGAGCTCCGCCACCCCAGCGTCGGGGCTGGAGATCGGGGTTGCGTGCGAGCACAATCCGCAATTGATCATCCAGGCGGCTCCTCCGTGCGCCACGACTCCGAGCGGCTGATGGTCGTCGTCTGCCAGGGTGATGTAGCGGACAGGGCGGCGCTCGGTACTCATGGACAAGTCGACCTTTCGGATTTGTGGCGGCACGGCGGCCGTGGCCGACGCTTGTGGTGGATGTACCCGGCTCGCCCGTTCTACCAGCGGCGCAAGTACGACCTGAGCTCCCGGCGTCCCTCGTGGGGCTCGGTGGGGCTCGGCCGGCGCAGCCGCTCCGCCACCATTTCTGGCCCCATTTCTCCCCGACGGGATCGGGGATGATGCTGTCCAGTCGACTCAAGATGTTGTCGTCGGTGACCACCTCGCCCCGCCGCTTCTGGTCGGCGATGCGGGCCGCAGGCCGATCGCGGATCGGCGGCGGGACAGCGCCGCTCGGCAGTTCGACCGCCGTCACCGACCTCGGCATCGGGATTCTTGATGACGGCATCGGCGATATCGGGCCTCTCCCTGGGTGATCGGCACCCCGCCACCGGCGTGGAAGTGGTGTACAGAAAGATCGACCGCGTCGGCCACCAGGTAGGGCATATCATCGACGACTGCGGGCCATTGGCCTGGCCCAGACGAGCGTTCAGAAGCCGGCACGGTCGTCGTCAGAAGCGACATCTACAACCAAGTGTTCGGTCTGCCGGCACGGCGACCGTCTGCCAAGTCCGAGACGAGGCGGTGCCGCCGTCCACCAGCTGGGTAGTAACCACCCGATGGTCACCGATGCCCGCCGCCTACCGGTGACCCTGGCCGACCGCTACCGACTCCGCGAGGTCGTGGGCCGGGGCGGAATGGGTGAGGTGTGGTCGGCCACCGATCTCCGCCTGGACCGACCGGTTGCGGTCAAGCTGCTCAACGCCCAGATGGCCTCGGAGCCGAGCGTTCGAGAGCGCTTCGACGTCGAGGCCCGCTCCGCCGCCCGCCTCACCCACCCGAACGTCGTTCTCGTCTATGACAGCGGAGAGGAGGACGGCACGCCCTTCCTGGTCATGGAGTTGTTGCCGGGCCGCACCTTGGCTGACGAACTCGTCGTCGGTTCACTCGACCCCGATCAGGCCCGGCGCGTCGGCATCGAGGTCCTCAGCGCCCTGGCTGCCTCCCACCAGGCCGGCATCCTGCACCGCGACATCAAGCCGGGCAACGTTCTCCTCACTCCGAACGGCACGGCCAAGTTGGGAGATTTCGGGATCGCCAAGAGCACAGAGGGTCTCCACCTCACCTCGACCGGCATGATCGTGGGGACGGCCGCCTACCTCGCCCCCGAGCGGGTGACGGGCCAGTCGGCCTCCCCGCAGAGTGACATCTACGCGGTCGGGGTCGTTCTGTACGAAGCCCTCACCGGCCGCAAGCCCTTCGACGCCGACACCCCCATCGGGTTGATGCGAGCGGTCGAGGCCCACAAGGTCGTGCCGCTGTCGGAGCTCTGTCCCGGACTCGAACCGGGTCTGGTCGCCACCATCGAAAAAGCAATGGCTAAGGATCCCGGCCAGCGGTTCGCCAGCGCCACTGCCATGGCCAGCGCGCTCCAAGCCTCGCCTGATGCCCCCGCTGTTGGTGACCCGACCGTGCTGGACGGCCCGGCCGTGGGTGCCACACAGATGCTCCCACCCCCGTCGGCTACCCAAGTTCTGTCCTCGCCAGCGGCTCCGCCGGCCGAGGTCGGTCCACTGCGCGCTACCCATCTATCTGGTGGCCGGGCTTCAGCCTTGCGAGGCCGTCCTGGCGTGATCGCTGCGGTCGCTGTGGTTGCCCTGTTCGTCCTCGTGGTGATCATCGGCACCCGCGGCGGGTCCAACACCGGGTCGCCGACGGCCAACATACCCACCACGGCAAACTCCGCTTCTCCTGGCAGCATCCCTCTAGGCCTTGACCGGGCGATCAAGAACCTGGAGGAGGCGGTGCGGCCGTGAGACGCCTGGTACTCGGGACCTTCATTCTCCTGGCTATGGCCGGCTGCGGAGACTCGATGTCTGGAATTGGCCAGACGGCCGCCAGTCAACTTGGTCCGCAGGTCGAGCAGATCAAGGCCGCGGCGATGAGCGGTGACCGCGCATCTGCCGCGACCAAGCTCGCCCAGCTTCGGGCCTCGGTGACCGATCTCCGGCAGGGCAACCAGTTGAGCGAGGCGAACGCAACCAAGGTGCTGGCCGCAGCGGCCGAGGTGGAGGCCCAACTCGGGACTTCAGCCCCGCAGACAGTGACCACCGTCGCCCCGACATCCGGGACGGCCCCGGCCGTGACGAGTGCCCCGAGGTCGACTCAGCCGCCCGGCAATGGCGACAGCAAGGGAAAGGGCAAGGGCGGAGGTAAGGGCTAGAGCAAACGACAACTCCCCGTCGCAGAGGCCGCCAAGACCAGATTCGAAGACCGAAGCGGCCACGCCGGGCGGCTGGGTCGTGAACATTTGACACCTTCGCCTCGATGAACGAGAACGTCTACGACTGCGACAAATGGCCGGCGTTCGGGGGAGACGGCCTGGCGCTCCGGACCGCGTTGTGAGGGGACACGCCGTCGGCCCCCGGGAGCCGCGTGGCAGGAGGCGGGGAGCGAGCGGCGGGCAGAGCGGTGTGTCGATGATGTCCCTAGGGTGCCGGCGCGTTCGGTGACAACGCGTTCTCGACCTCGATCGTCCCGAATAGCAGCGCTGGTGGATCGATGGCAGCCAGGTGGCGGCGCTCGGCGTCATCGGCTCGCATGCTCGAGGGACTGCTGGAGACGGGGAGCGACGATCGTCGTCCCCCGCCAGCAGCGAAGTGCAGGTGCGGCTCGGACGCCGCCACGGCTGCCATGGCTGTTGGATGCGTCTGCGTCCCAAGTCCTCAACAGCTTCATCGCCGAAGGTCTGGCGGACGGCGGAGCGAACCTGGTCGAGGTCTATCCCGACCACCTTGAGAAGGTGGGGTCGCGGCGGGACGTGACCGATGACCGTTGTGAGGGCGGAGGCAACGTCATCAGCGCCGGGCAGCAGACCGGCGACCTCATCAGGCAGAAGTCCTCGACGCTGCGCTAAGGCGAGGAGCACGTGTTCGGTGCGAGCCAGTTGTGGCCAAGGCGACGAGACGCCTCCAGCCCGGCGTCGATGATCGCCTTGGTGTTCTGGTCGCGCGATCGAAGACTACGGTCGCCTCCCGCGCCTGCGGACATGGTGCTTCTTGTGGACCGACTGGCGGGTTATCCCGAGCGCCTCCGCGATCGCTTGCCAGGACCAGCCCAGGGAGCGCGCGTTCTCGACATGCAGTTCCTCAAGCTCCTCGACCAGGTCTCGCAGAGCCGCCACCGCCGTCAGTCCCACCGATGGGTCGCGGCTGTCCACCGCGTCGCTCAGGCTGGAGACCTCTCGCACGCCGTCAGCTTAGGCTGACGTTGCGGATCGTGTCAACCGTGGCTGACACCCACCGAGACCTCGACGCTTGTGCGCAATGGAGCGCCGCTCGGCGAGCACGTTGGCATCGATCTCATCGGGCTGCTCGAGGCGGAGGCCGCATACGGCCAGATCGTCCGCTAATCGAGCGGGCGTCTCGGTTGAACCAATTCACGTGACGTCGGCAGTTTCGTAAGCGGATGGCTTTCGAGACTGCCGACGTCGGATGGAATCAGGCGACATCTCTTTCCACGGCGAAGCGGATGCCCGCAGCGGCGAATGCCAACCCGTAGGCACCCAACAGGAGGCCTGCGCCCCAGGCCGGGAGCAACCCATCGTTCGTCGTCGCCACACCTGTGAGCGCGTCGGTCGCTACGCCGGGGAGCCATCTGCCGACATCAGGTACGAAGCTCACGAGAGCGTTCTCCACGACCAAGACCCACACCAGGACGGCGACAACAGCGGCCGTCTGGTTGCGGATCAGCGAGCCCACGCCGACGCCGATAAGCGCGTAGAGCGCGGTCGCCGCGATAGCGGCCAGCAGTATCAGTCCGACCTCGGCACTGAACACGTCGACAGTGACGTCCTTGGCCGCGAGCCAGGGCACGGCGATGGCCAGGCTGAGCACCGAGGTAAGCATGGCGAGACCCACGCCGACGAGCGTCGACGCGATCAACTTGGCGCCGACCACCCGCCTGCGGTCCGGGGTGACCAGGAAGGTGGAGGTCGCGGTGTAGTGGCGGAACTCCCCGGCCATGACCATGATGCCGATCATGAGGACCATGAGGGAGCCCGACGACGCTGCGGCCAACACGCTTCGCACTCCCTCGCTGGTGTCGAGCGCAGCCCCTCCCCCGTCGCCTCCGGCGGTCTGGATGGCGACGGACACGAAGAGGGGCACGAAGGCCAGTGTCGCCAGCGCGTTGCCATAGAACATCCGCGTCGTACGCAGCTTCATTAACTCGGCCCGTATCAGATCGTTCATCGGATTCCTCCTGTGGTGGTCGTGAGCTCGAGGAACAGCTCCTCGAGGTCGAATCGCTGGGCTGTCATCTCGTAGATCACGACGCCGGCGCCGGCGGCGATCAGGCCGACGGTGTCGGTGGTCGTCGCCAGCGCCATCACCGTGTCGGCGCCCTTGACCTCGGCGACGAGGTCCCGGGCGGCCAGCGCCTCTCGTAGCGCCGCCGCCTGCGGCGTCCGAACCCACACGCCGGGTGTGGCCCGGCTCGCCAGATCGGCCAGCGAGGACTGGGTGATCAGCCTCCCGGCGGCGATGATGACCACGTCGTCCACGGTCTGGGCCACCTCGGCCAGAAGGTGGCTCGACACGAGCACCGTGCGGCCCCTGTCGGCGTAGGCACGCAGGAATCGGCGCAGCCAGTGGACGCCCTCGGGGTCGAGCCCGTTGGCGGGCTCGTCGAGGATGAGCACCTCTGGCTCGCCCAGAAGAGCGCCAGCCAACCCGAGTCGCTGGCGCATCCCGAGGGAGAAGCCCTTGACCCGCCGGGCGCCGACATCCGCTAGGCCGACTTCGCTCAGCACCTCGTCGACGCGGCTCACCGGAAGCCCGACCGCCACGCACAGCACCCGCAGGTGGTCTCGTGCCCGGCGTCCTGGATGGAAGTTCGTCGACTCGAGCACCGCTCCGACGTGGCGGAACGGGTCGGCGAGCTGACGGTAGGGCGTGCCGTTGATGGTCGCCGATCCTGCTGTAGGTGCCATCAGACCGAGCAGCATTCGC
>JBBQRO010000021.1:0-39037 GCA_038214685.1 Acidimicrobiales bacterium | reverse complement strand
CAGCTCGGCGACAGCTTCGACGCCGAGATCGCCCGGCGGGTGCAGGTCGTGGCCGGCGACGTGTCGGTCGACGGTCTCGGCCTCGACACCGAAGCCGCCGCCCTGGTCACGGGTTGCGACACCGTCATCCACTCCGCCGCCGTCGTCAGCTTCGACTCCCCCATCGACGTCGCCGCCGAGGTCAACCTCCTCGGGCCGGTCCGGGTGGTCGAGCTGCTGCGCGACGCCGGCTCCGCCGCCCACCTCGTTGCCGTGTCCACCGCCTACGTGGCCGGCACCCGCCGGGGCCGGGCCGCCGAGGCGGTCCTCAGCGACACGCCGTTCAGCACCGAGGTCGACTGGCGGGGAGAGATCGCCGCCGCCCGCCGGGCCCGGGCCGACGCCGACGCCGCCAGCCGCGATCCCGAGCTGCTGGTCACCTTCGCCAAGGAGGCCCGCAAGGAGCTGGGCGCCGCCGGCCCGCCCCTGCTGGCGGCAAAGACCGAGAAGCGGCGCGAGAAATGGATGGCCGACCGACTGGTGGAGGCCGGTCGGTCGCGTGCCAAGAGCCTGGGCTGGCCCGACGCCTACGCTTACACCAAGGCCCTGGCTGAGCGGGCCGTGCTCGAGGTCCATGGCCACGTGCCCGTCACCGTGGTGCGCCCGTCCATCATCGAGTCGGCCTGGGCCGAGCCCCATCCGGGCTGGATACGCGGCTTCCGCATGGCCGAGCCGGTGCTCATCTCCTATGGCCGGGGCCTTCTGAGTGAGTTCCCCGGCATTCCCGAGGGCGTGGTCGACGTCATCCCCGTCGACATCGTGGTGGCCACCATCATCACCGTGGCGGCCAAGGGCCCCGAACCCGACGGCCACGGGGTGTACCAGGTGGCCACCGGAAACCGGAACCCGCTGTACTACCGGAACCTGGTCGACCTGGTCCGGGAGTACTTCCTCGACAACCCCCTGTACGACTCCGACGGCCAGCCCATCATCGCCCCCAACTGGTCGTTCTCCGGGCGGGGCAAGGCGCTGCGCAAGCTGCAGCGGGGCGTGAAGGCTCTTGGCCAGGCTGAGGCGGTGGTGGCGTCGCTTCCCATCCGGGGCAAGCGGGCCGAGATCTCCGCCCGGCTCGAGGAGCGGCGCGACCAAGGCGAACGGGCCCTGGACTACGTCCGCCTTTACGGCGCCTACGCGGAGACCGAGGCCGTCTTCGACGACACCCGCCTCAGAGCGTTGCTGGCTGATATGACTCCTGGCGACCAGGCCACGTTCAACATCGACGCCAACGTCATCGACTGGCGTCACTACGTGCAGGTCATCCACCTCCCGTCGGTGGTCCGACAGGCCCGGGTGCGCACCACCGGCGGCGTGCGGGAAGGGCCAAACCGCTACGAGAGGGGTAAGCGGTCGATCCTCTCCCCCGACCGCCACATCGCCGCCTTCGACCTAGAGAACACCCTGATCGCCTCCAACGTGGTCGAGTCGTACTCGTTCCTGGCGTCACGCCGACTGCCCGACGACGAGCGGGCTCGCTTCACCCTCGACATGCTCCGCCAAGGCCCGGGCTTGCTGGCCCTGGACCGCCGCGACCGGGGCGACTTCCTCCGCCACTTCTACCGTCGCTACGAAGGCGCCCCGGCCGACCGAGTCCGGGCCGACGCCTGGGAACTCTTCAGCCTTCTGCTGGGCAAGTCGTTCCCGGCAGGAATCCGGCGGGTCCGGGAGCATCGGGCCCTCGGCCACCGGACGCTGCTCATCACCGGCGCACTCGACTTCGTGGTCGAGCCCCTGCGTCCGTTGTTCGACGACGTGGTCTGCGCCCGCTTAGCCGAGCGCAACGGTCTGCTCACCGGCGAGATGATCGACGCCCCGCCCACAGGCGAGGCCCGGGCCATCGTCATCGCCGACTACGCCGCCGCCGAGGGCCTGCAGTTGTCGGAGTCGGTGGTCTACGCCGACTCGGCGAGTGACCTTCCGATGCTGGAGGCAGTCGGACACCCGGTGGCCGTCAACGCCGAGCCCAAGCTCGCCGCCATCGCACGGAAGCGGGGGTGGCATATCGAGCAGTGGACCAAGGCCCCGGGCGCCCCGGTTCCGCTCCTTCCGCTGGCGCCTCGAGGCCACCGGGCAACTGGTGACGGGCTTCCACGCCCTGGCGTGTTAAATCGTCACCAGTTGGGAGGGGGGCGATGAGGGCGCTTCAGTTCCGCCGGTCGCTGCCCAAGTACGCGGCCGCCATGGTGGCCGCCAGCGTGGTGCCGGGCTTCGGGGCCCGGGTCGGGCCGCTGCGGCTTGCCGACGTCGACGAGCCAGATCTGCCCGGGCCAGGCTGGCTGCGGATCCGTCCTCGCCTGGCCGGGATCTGCGGTTCCGACCTGTCGACGATCGACGGGAGGTCGTCGCGCTACTTCGAGCCGATCGTGTCGTTCCCATTCGTTCCCGGCCACGAGATCGTGGCCGACAGCGACGGCGGACGGGTCGTCGTCGAGCCCGTGCTCAGCTGCGTTCCCCGGGGCATCGATCCACTCTGCTCGTTCTGCGCCACAGGGCGCACCGGCAGTTGCCAGAACATCACCCTCGGCCGGCTCGAGCCCGGCCTGCAGACGGGCTACTGCGCGGACACGGGAGGCGGGTGGTCCACGGCCATGGTGGCGCACGAGAGCCAGCTCCACCCCGTCCCCGACGACATGAGCGACGAGGCCGCAGTCATGGTCGAGCCTGCCGCCTGTGCGGTGCACGCGGCCCGGCGCCCGGGCCTCTCCGAAGCATCGACCGTCGTCGTGCTCGGAGCGGGAACTGTCGGCCTCTGCACCATCGCCGCGGTGCGCCGACACCTGCTGCCCGGCACCCTGATCGCCTCGGCCAAGCACCCGGAGCAGCGCAAGCTGGCCCTGGAGCTGGGGGCCGACGTGGTGGTCGAGCCGGGCGAGGTGCGCCGGGCGGTGCGCCGCATGAGCCGGTCGCCGATGGTAGGCGACGGTGTGGGCGAGGGCGCCGAGGTGGTCTTCGACTGTGTCGGCTCGGCCGACAGCATCGACGACGCCCTGGCCATCGTGCGGCCCCGAGAGCACGTGGTGCTGGTGGGCATGCCCGGGCGGGTGTCGGTGGACCTTACCGGCCTCTGGCACAAGGAGATCCGCCTCGCCGGGGCGTATGCGTACGGCGTCGAGTCCACTGGCGAGCGGACCTTTGACCTCGCCTTTCAGCTGGTCTCGGATGCCGATCTGGGTCGGCTCGTCTCGGCCACCTACTCCCTCGACCGCTACCGTGACGCCATCGACCACGCCGCCAACGCCGGCTCACGCGGCGCCGTGAAAGTGGTTTTCGACCTAAGAGGAGAGAAAAACCGTTGAGTAGGCCCGGTTTTGTGCTGGAGGTCGACCGGTCGACGCCGCCCATCCTCTTCCACCACGGCGAGGGGTTCCGGCTGGAGAAGCTGCCGGCGGGGAGCCGGGTCGTGTACCCGGCCGAGCCGGTGGCGCCCCTGAAGGACCCCGACGCCGCCATCCGTCACGCCCTGTTGAACCCGGTGGGCGACAGCCAGCCGCTCCCCTCGCTCCTGCACTCGGGCATGAAGCTCACCATCGCCATGGACAACCAGGCGGTGCCCCTACCCCCGATGCAGCGGCCCGACAATCGCCAGCGCGTCATCGAGATGGTGCTCGACATGGCCGCCGACGCCGGCGTGGACGACGTCGAGCTGATCGTGGCCCACGGCCTGCACCGCCGCCAGACCGAGCCCGAGCTGCGCCACATGCTGGGCGACCGTATCTACGACTCCTTCGCTCCCCACGGCATGCTCACCCAGCACGACGCCGAAGACCACGACAACCTGGTCCTCGTCGGCCGCACCGACCAGGGCGAGCACGTCGAACTGAACAAGCGGGCGGTCACCAGCGACCTCCTCATCTACGTCAACGTGAACCTGGTGGCCATGGACGGCGGCCACAAGTCCACCATGACGGGCATTTCGTCATACCGGAGCCTGAAGCACCACCACAACGTCACCGGCATGCAGCACAGCCGGTCATTCATGGACCCGCCCAACTCCGAGCTGCACAACTCCACGTGGCGCATGGGTCGGCTCCTCGCCGGGGCGGTGAAGATCTTCCAGATCGAGACCACCCTCAACACCGACACCTTTCCCAGCCAGTTCTCCTTCTTGCAAAAGCGGGAGTGGGAGTGGTCGGCGCGCGACCGGGCCGCGTTCATGGCCACGTCGAAGAGCCTGGCGCACGTGCCGCCTCGCCTGGCCCGGAGCATCTTCCACGGCATGAAGTCGCCCCAGAGGATGACCAGCGTGCAGGCCGGCGAGGTGGAGGCCGTCCACGCGCTGACCCTCGAGAACCTGCACCGTCAGCACCTGGTTCCGGTGGAGGGACAGGCCGACGTGCTCACCATGGGTCTCCCCTATCTCGGTCCGTACAACGTCAACTCCATCCTCAACCCCCTGCTGGTCATGTGCCTCGGCCTCGGCTACTTCTTCAACCTGTACCGGGGAAAGCCGTTGGTGCGCAAAGGCGGCGTGGTCATCATGAGCCACCCGACGAGGTGGGAGTTTCACCCCGTCCACCACCCCAGCTACATCGACTTCTTCGAGCAGGTCCTGGCCGAGACCACCGACCCGCTGGAGATCGAGAAGAAGTTCGAGGAGGACTTCGCCACCGACCCCTGGTACATCCACCTGTACCGGAACAGCTACGCCTACCACGGCGTCCACGCCTTCTACATGTGGTACTGGGGCGCCCACGCCCTCCAGCACGTCGGCCAGGTCATCATCGTGGGCGGCGAGCCCCGGGCTGTGCGCCGCATGGGGTTCAAGCCGGCGTCGACCCTGCGGGATGCGTTGGAGATGGCCGAGGACGTGGTGGGCCGCGACCCGTCGATCACCCACATTCACAACCCACCGATCTTTCTGGCCGACGTCACGTGAGGGTGCGGGTCCGGGCCCGGTTCCCGCTGGGGAAGCCCAACTGGCCCTCCTCGGTGCCGCGGCCGCCGGTCGTGCGTCGGACGGGCGTGGACTACGAGACCGACTGGGCCCGCTCGCCGGCGGCCCGCCTGACCCGGGCCCTCATCGTCGACGACGTGCTGCGCCCCGCCATGCACCTCCTCGCGTCCCCCACGGTCCACGGCGAGGACCGCCTCGTCGGCCTGGACGCCCCGGCCATCTTCGTGGCCAACCACCACAGCCACCTCGACACTTCCGTGCTCCTGACCTCACTGCCTGAGCGCTTCCGCCACAAGTCGGTCGTGGCTGCGGCCGCCGACTACTTCTTCACCACCCGAGCCAAGGGAGCGGCCTCTGCGCTGGCCATCGGGGCCATCCCCATGGAGCGCACCAAGGTCGGTCGGCGGTCGGCCGACCTGGCCGCCGAGCTGCTGGAGGGCGGTTGGAACCTCATCATGTTTCCCGAGGGTGGCCGCAGCCCCGACGGGTGGGGACGGGCATTCCGGGGCGGTGCCGCCTACCTCTCACTTCGCTGCCGACGACCGGTGGTACCCCTGTACCTGGAGGGCACCGGCCGGCTGTGGCGACGGGGGAAGGCGTGGCCCAAGATCGCCGGCCGGGGCCAGGGCGTGCACCTGGTGTTCGGCTCGCCGATCTGGCCGGAGGAGGGCGAGGACGCCCGCCGGCTGGCCGCTCGCGTCGAGCAGGCCGTGGGCGCTCTGGCGGATGAGTGGTCGACCGACTGGTGGTCGGCCCGCCAGCGGGCCGCCGCCGGCGCCACGCCGCCGCTCACCGGGCCGACCGGTGGCGCCTGGCGCCGGGCGTGGGCCCTCGACGCCACCGCGTCATCGAGAACCGGCCGGCGAGCCTGGCCCTGAGAAGTTCATTGTTCGCTGAAGTACCGCCACGGTACTCAGCCGAACAAAGAACCTCTCAGCGCCGTCGTCCGGGGGCATTCCGACGGCCGCGATTGCGGTGCGACGCGTGCGCTCGGCGCTCATGCACGCCGCCACCCGGCCTGGGCCAGGGCTCGCCGGTCTCGGCCACGGTGGGTCCCCGTCTCGGCCACGTGTCGAGGCTCGGAGAACCACCTCCGGCAACCGCCTCGACCTGAGCTACATTGGCGCCGCACTTCACCGGGGCAGCGGCAACGACGCCTCTTCGCCCAGAAGGCTTCGACGAGGAAGCATCCCGGTCTCCGCCAGCCTGACCCGTCGCGAGGTGACGCGTGCCTATCAGCCCCAGTCGAGAGCTTGACGCCTGCGGTATCGGCTTCGTCGCCAACAGCTCGGGCCGTGCGTCGCGCGATGTCGTCACCGCCGCCCTGGGCGGGCTGGCGTGCGTGAAGCACCGGGGCGCGGTGGCGGCCGACGCCCGGTCCTCCGACGGATCCGGCCTGCTGGTGCCCATCCCTGCCGCCATCTTCGGAGAGCGCCGCGGGCTGGCCATGTTGTTCGTCCGGGGCGACGACCCCCGGGCCGCGGTCGAGGATGCGGCCAAGGCCGAGGGGATCCGCATCGTGGAGTGGCGGGTGCCGCCCACCGATGACGCCGTCCTGGGCGACCTGGCCCGGTCGTCGCAGCCCCAGATGTTGATGGCCGTCATGGAAACCGAGGGCGTGCCCGACGAGCGGGCCGCATTCCGCCTGCGCCGGCGCATCGATGCCACCACCACGGGCACCTACGTGGCGTCGTGTTCGTTCCGCACCGTCGTCTACAAGGGCCTCATCACCGCCGACGCCCTGGCCGGCTACTGGCTCGACCTGGCCGACGAGCGCTTCACCGCCCCGTTCGCCGTCTTCCACCAGCGATTCTCCACCAATACGCTGCCCACGTGGGAGCGGGCCCAGCCGTTCCGAACCCTCTGCCACAACGGCGAGATCAACGCCGTCGCCGGCAACATCAACCGCATGCGGGCCCGAGCCGTCCTCGGTACCGAGGCCGCCGGCCTGGGCCCCGAGGAGCTCTTCCGCCCCGTGGTCGACGACGACGACTCCGACTCAGGTCAGCTCGACTCGGTCGTCGAGCTGCTGACCCGGGGCGGGCGTGACATCCGCCACGCCATGGCCATGACCATCCCCGAGGCGTGGGAGGGCGAGCGCGACATCGCCTCCGAGGTCAAGGGTTTCTACCGCTACCACGCGTCGCTCATGGAGCCGTGGGACGGCCCGGCCGGCATCGTCTTCACCGACGGGCTCGGCGTGGGCGCCTCTCTCGACCGCAGTGGCCTCCGCCCGCTGAGGTGGTCGGTGTGCGACGACGGGCTGGTCGTGTGCTGCTCTGAGGCCGGCGCCGTCGACCTCACCGGGCGGGGCCAGGTGCGCCGAGGCCGCCTCGGCCCGGGCCAGATGCTGTACGTCTCCCCCACCGACGGAGTGCTCTTCGACACGACCAACAAGCAGCAACTGGCCGCCGGCGGCCCCTACGCCCGCTGGGCCCAGGACGGCCTGCGCCACCAGACGGCCGGTCGCCACATCGAGCAGACCACCGACCCCACCATCCTGGAACGCCGCCAAGCCATGTTCGGCTACTCCCGCGAGGAGTTGGCCATGGTGTTGCGGTACATGGCCAATGAGGCCAAGGAGCCCACCTACTCGATGGGCGACGACTCGCCCCTTCCCCACCTCGCCGGCCGGCCCCGCCCGATCCATCACTACCTCAAGCAGCGCTTCGCCCAGGTCACCAACCCGCCCATCGATCACCTGCGCGAGCGGCTGGTGATGAGCCTGCGCACCTTGCTCGGCCCCCGGCACCCGATCCTCGACGCCGGCCCGGAGTCCACCGAGTTGCTGGTGCTCAAGTCGTTCTTCCTTTACCCCTCCGCGGTGGTCGGCCTGCTCACGGGCAACGGGGGATCCTTCGGCTCCGGTCATCTCGACGCCACCTTCCCCACCGCCGACGGCCCCGACGGCCTGCTGCACGCAGTGCAACGGCTGTCCGACGAGGCCGAACGGCTGGTGGCCGACGGCGCCGGCATCCTGGTCATCGACGATGGCGGGGTAAGCGAGGACCGCGCGCCCGTGCCCGCCCTCCTCATAACCGGCGCCGTGCACCACCGGCTCGTCGACCGGGGGTTGCGCTCGAACACCAGCCTGGTGGTCTCCGCCGACGACGCCCGCGACGTCCACTACATCGCCTGTCTCCTCGGCTACGGGGCCGACGCCATCTGCCCGGGACTGGCCCTGGAGACCGTCGGCCACGAGGCCGACCAGAACGAGGACTCCGAGCTGTCCGGGCCCGAGGCCCAGCACCGGCTCCAGGCCGGCCTGGAGGACGGGGTGCTCAAGGTGATGTCGAAGATGGGCATCTCCACCGTCGACTCCTACCGGGGCGCTCAGATCTTCGAGGTCATGGGGCTCGGCCCCGAGGTCGTGGATCTGTGCTTCGCCGGCACCCCGTCGGTGGTCGGCGGCGTGGGCTGGGCCGAGCTGGGCGACGATGTCCTCAACCGTCATGGCGAGGGCCGCATGGTGGAGGGCGGGTATTACCGGGCCCTCAAGAACAAGGGTGAGTTCCACACCCACAACGACCCGGTGGTCAAGGCCCTCAACGAGATGAAGGCCGTCCACCTGCTCCAGGCCGCCATCCGCGACGGCAACGACGAGCACTACGACCGCTTCGCCGCCCTGGTGAACAGCCGACCGCCCACCGAGCTCCACGACCTGCTGGAGTTCGTGCCCGCCGGCCCGGCCGTGGCCCTCGACGAGGTCGAGCCGGTCACCGAGATCGTGAAGCGGTTCTCCACCGGGGCCATGTCGCACGGGGCGCTCAGCCGTGAGGCCCACGAGACCCTGACCGAGGCCATGAACCTCATCGGCGGGAAATCCAACTGCGGCGAGGGCGGCGAGAGCCACGCCCGGTTCATCACCCGCGGCCAGCCCACTGGTGACAAGAACAGTCGGATCAAGCAGATCGCCTCCGGCCGTTTCGGCGTCACCCCCGAGTACTGCGCCTTCGCCGACGAGCTCAACATCAAGATGGCCCAGGGCTCCAAGCCCGGCGAGGGCGGGCAGATCCCGGGCAACAAGGTGTCGGAGGAGATCGCCGCCCTGCGCCACACCCAGCCGGGCATCGGCCTGATCTCGCCCCCGCCCCACCACGACATCTACTCCATCGAGGACCTGGCCCAGCTCATCTACGACCTCAAGCAGGTCAACCGCCTGGCCGACGTGTCGGTGAAGTTGGTGGCCGAGGACAACGTGGGCACCATCGCCGCCGGCGTGGCCAAGGCCCTGGCCGAAGTCATCCACATCTCCGGCGCCAACGGCGGCACCGGCGCCTCGCCGCTGGGCTCCATCAAGCACGCCGGCCTCCCCTGGGAGCTGGGGGTGGCTGAGACCCAGCGGGCGCTCATGGACAACGGTCTGCGCGACCGGGTGCGCCTCCGGATGGACGGCGGGCTCATGACCGGGCGCGACGTGCTCATGGCCGCCCTGCTCGGTGCGGACGAGTACTCCTTCGGCACCGCGGCCATGATCGCCGAGGGCTGCATCATGCTGCGGGCCTGCCACAAGGACACCTGCACCACCGGCATCGCCACCCAGCGCCCCCACCTGCGGGCCAAGTTCGCGGGCACGCCCCAGGGTGTGGCCGCCTACATGCTCTTCATGGCCGAGGAGGTCCGGCGGGAGCTGGCCGCCCTGGGCCTGCGCACTCTCGACGAAGCCATCGGTCGGGTCGAGTGCCTGCGCCAGCGGGTCATCGGCGACGTCCGGCCCGACAGCATGGATCTCTCGCCGCTCATCACCCCGCCCGACGACCTCGACGCCCCCCGTCACTTCGTCCGGCCCGTCGATCTGCAACGGCCCCGATCGGCGCTGGGCGACCGGCTCGAAGCCGACGCCTATCGCGCCATCTGGGACGGTGACGACATCGAGCTGGACTACGCGATCGGCAACGCCGACCGCACCGTCGGCGCCGCCCTCTCCGGGGCGTTGGCCCTGGAGTTCGGTGACTCCCCGCCGCCCGGGTCGGCGGCCGTCCGCTTCACCGGATCCGCGGGCCAGAGCTTCGGGGCCTTCCTGGGCCACGGGATCACCTTCGACCTGACCGGCGAGGCCAACGACTACGTGGGCAAGGCCATGGCCGGAGGCCGGATCCTGATCCGCCCGGCGGCCAACACCTTCATCTCGTTGCACGAAGCAGGCGGGAATCCGGTCCTGGCCGGCAACACCTGCCTCTACGGCGCCACCGGCGGCGAGCTGTTCGTCGCCGGATCGGCGGGTGAGCGGTTCGCAGTGCGCAACTCCGGCGCCAGCGCGGTGGTCGAGGGGGTGGGCGACCACGCGTGCGAGTACATGACGGGGGGCACGGTGGTGGTCCTCGGGCCGGTCGGGTACAACCTGGGTGCGGGCATGACCGGCGGGCAGGCCTACGTCTGGGACCCTGGATCCCAACTTACCGCCCGCCTCAACACCGCCTTGGTGGAGGCGGCCCGACCCGACGCCGAGTCACTCGACGAGCTGCGCTGGCTGCTCGAGCGCCACCAGGAGCTCACCGGTTCGGCCCAGGCCGGTCGGCTGCTCGACGACTGGGTGTCCACCGTGGCCCACAGCTGGCTGGTGGCCCCGGTCGACCACATCCGGCGGATGGAAGCCCAGCAGGCCAACCGGGTGGCGGCCAGCGCCTGAGAGGAGTAAAGAGGGACTATGAGCTCCGGTGACGAGCGAGAAGCCAGCACCGAGACCTTCGCCGAGATCGCGCGCACCCTCCTAGCCGAGGGCGATGTCCAGCAGACGCTCCAGAGGATCGTCGACCTGGCGGTGGAGACCATCGACGGGTGCGACCACGCAGGGATCACCTTCCTCAAGGGCAAGCAGGTCACCACCCCGGCGGCGAGCGACGACGTGCCCCGCACCGTCGACAACCTTCAGTACGAGACGGGCGAAGGCCCGTGCCTCAGTGCCATCCGGAGCCACGAGGTCTTCCAGACTGGCGACCTCGGGCGGGAAGAGCGCTGGCCGGAGTTCTCGGCCCGGGCCCAGCGCGAGACAGGGGTCACCAGCATGCTGGCGTTCCGCCTCTTCGTCGCAGGCGACACCCTCGGGTCGCTGAACCTCTACTCGAAGGGTGCCGACGCCTTCGACGAGCGCTCCCGCACCGTCGGCCTGGTGTTCGCCGCCCACGCGGCCGTGGCCCTGTCGACGGCCCTCCACGACGAGCAGATGGAAGAGGCCCTGCAGTCCCGGGACCTGATCGGCCAGGCCAAGGGCATCCTCATGGCCCGCGAGGGCATTACCGCCGACCAGGCCTTCGAGATGCTCAAGCGGGCGTCACAGCGCCTCAACGTGAAGCTGCGCGACGTCGCCGGCGAGATCGTCAGTCCCGGCCAGTCGCCGCCGTCAGCTCCGCCGGCGGGCGCCGAGGGCGAGCAGGGCGGCAGCTGACGCGGCGCCGGCCACCGTGCGCCGGCGCATGCTGAGCCGGCTCTGCAGGCTGCGTTCCTTGGCCTGGTCGTCGAAGATGCCGTGGGCCCCCTGGGTGCCGGCGACAGGCTCCTCGAGGTTGTCGGTGCTGTCAGGGCTCACCGGCTGGTCGGTCTGCTGGGCCTGGTAGTTCGTGCGGGCCAGGTACCGGTCGAGGAGGCCGGGCACGACGGAAGTGGCCAGGATGGCGCCGACAGTGGGATAGCCCACCCAGTACTCGCGGCGGGGATGGTCGGTGGCCCACACGATGGCCCGGGCCGCCACCTCGGGCTGATAGATCGGGGGCACGGGCTGGGGGTGGAACGGCATGCGGTTGCGCACCCAGCCGAATTGCGGGGTGTTCAGGGCCGGCATGTGCACCGTGGTCACCCGCACCCCGCTCTTGTCGTGCATGAGCTCGCACCGCAGCGAGTCGACGAAGCCGCGGATGGCGAACTTCGACGCGCAGTAACTGGCCTGCAGGGGGATGGCCCGGTAGGCCAGGGCCGAGCCGACCTGAACGATCGTGCCACTGTCGCGCGGGCGCATGCGCCGGAGGGCGGCGAGGATCCCGTTCACGCTGCCCAGGTAGGTGACCTCGGCAACCCGGCGCACCTCGGCGGCCTCGAGCTGGTGCACCGGGGAGAAGACCGACGTCATCGCGCTGTTGACCCAGACGTCGATGGGCCCGAGCGTCTCTTCGATCTGGGAGGCGGCGTCGTCGACCGCCTCGGCGTCGGCCACGTCGGTGGGTACGGCCAGGCACCGCACCCCGGCCCCCTCGACCTCACGGCGGGCCACCTCCAGTCGTTCCCGGCCGCGGGCCAGCAGGGCCACGTGGGCCCCCTGGTGGGCGAAGGCACGGGCTGCGGCCCGCCCGGCGCCCGCTGACCCTCCGGTGATCACTACCACCCTTCGGTCCATCACGATGTCACTCCGTCCATGTCGTTCTCCCGTGGTCGATCTGTTGCGACGCGCCCTGCGCGGCCCCCCGTACCAGGCGTTGCGCCAGCCCCACAGTGCCGCATTCCCGTCAGCAGACGGTTGGTGCCGAGGGCGGGCCGGTGCCGGGTGGCGTCGGTCAGGACTGGTGGCCGCGAACCTGTCCCCACGCCGCCTTCGCCTCGGGGACGACCTGGGGCACCATGGCGGCGCTCAGGCCGGCAGCCAACAGGCACCAGGAACAGGCCGCTCCTCGGCCCGCCGGCCCGAAACCCTGCCGGCCATCGATGGGCGCGCTCCGGGCTCAGCGGCGGGTCCCCATGACCGAACCGGTGATGTCCCCCTGCCCACCGGTGTCGATCCCGCAAACCAGCAGCCGACGGCCGTCCTCCCACGCCGACTCCTGGGGGACGATCTCGAAGTCCTTCAGCATGGACTGCTCGAGCGGGATGCCCAAATAGTCGGTGAGGGGCTGGCCCAGGCAGGCGTCGGCTGCAAACTGCACCAGCTGGTCCTTCCCGGGATAGGCCTCTCCCGGCCCGGCCGGGTGGGTGACCAGGAAGAAGATCTCCGAATTGTGGGGTTCCGAACACGACTTCACCTTCACGCCCCGGACCTCGTTGGACTGCGAGGAGTCGAAGCAGTCGCCCACCTTGAGCTTGGAGTAGTCGATCCCTTCGTCACGCAGGGCCACGAACCCGAACACGCCGGCGCCGACCAGCCAGCCCACCAGGGCGAGGACAGAGACGACCCGGGCGACACCGGCCAGAGCGGCACCCCGGCGGCGTGCCCGGCGGGCCAGGACGAAGCCGGCAATGGCACCGAACAGCGGGACGACCAGAGCCGCCACGATGGCCACCACCGACAGGCCGGCGCCCCCGCGCTTGGGCGTCGCCTCCGCCGCAGGAGGCGGGGGGGCAATGAGGGCCTCGATGTCGGGCTCGGGAAGCGGCGGCGGCGGCGGCGGCGGCGGACTGGGGGGACGGGGCCGAGGGGGTGGCGGGGCGTCGTCGAGCACCTCGGGCGGCGACCACTCCCCCTCGTCCTCTTCCAGCTCCCGCTCGGCCTCCAGCTCGGAGGCCTCGAGCTCCGGCTCCTCGACGATGGGCGCAACGAGGACCCGGGTGATCGGCTGGTCGGGTGCCGGGCTGGGGGCCGGAGGCGGCGAAGCGGGTACGGGTACGGGTACGGGCGGCGGGGGCTTCGCCACAGCCGGCGCCGAAGCCGCCGGCGGGCGGTTCTTCTCTTCCAGGCTCAAGGCTGCGGCCCGCAGAAGGCCGCGCACCCGGGCCGCAGGGTCCTCCCGGACCGGTTCGGGGACCGGCGCCTCCCAGGGGTCGTCGTCGAAGGTCTGCTCAGCGGCCAACCGCAACGGCGGCGGCTGCTTCTCCCGCCCGGCCAGCACTGCGCCGGGTGCACGGGCGGCCGGTCGGGCGCCCGAACCCGCCTTCTTGGCGACGGACCTGCCGGTGGTCGACGTCTCGGCCGCTGTCGCTCTGTTCCCAGACTTCTTGGCCACTTGCCTCTTGGTCACGCCCTTGGCCGCAACCGCCTTCTCCGCCCCGCCCTTCCGAACCGCCACCCGGGTCGCAGGCGCCTGTTTCACGGCCGGGGCGTTGGCGGCCGCCTTCTTCGGGGCCGCCTTCTTCGGAGCCTTCGTGGCCTTGCTGGTGCGCCGCGCTGTTCCTTCGTCGTCTGCCATGTCCTCCTCCAGAGCGGCCTTGGTCGCCAGCGCTCGGCACGCCGTCAGCTCCGTGCGGATCCCGTGCCGAACCAGCATAGGGGGGCAGGTGGCCCCCGGCCCGGCCGCGGCGGACAGCCGGGGGCCCGGCAGGCGCGATGATGGCGGGCCGAGAGGAGGCAGGTCATCACCGTCACCGCCACTACCCCTGTTGAGCTGGTCCAGCGCCTGTATGCCGAGCTCGACGATCGGCTGGCGGCTGGCCGTCGGCTGTTGGGGCGGCCACTGACCCTGGCCGAGAAGGTGCTCGTCACCCACCTGGCCGATCCGGCCGTCGAAGCGCCCGTGCGCGGACGGTCCTACGTCGAGCTGCGCCCCGACCGGGTGGCGATGCAGGACGCCACCGCCCAGATGGCCGTCCTGCAGTTCATGACGGCCGGGTTGGCCACCGTGGCCGTGCCGACCACGGTGCACTGCGACCACCTCATCCTGGCCCAGGACGGCGCCGCCGCCGACCTGGCCGTGGCCGAGGAGGCCAATCGCGAGGTCTACGACTTCCTGTGCACCGCCTCGCGTCGTTACGGCATCGGCTTCTGGAAGCCGGGCGCCGGCATCATCCACCAGATCGTGCTCGAGCGGTACGCCTTTCCCGGCGGGATGATCATCGGCACCGACAGTCACACGCCCAACGCCGGTGGCCTGAGCACCATCGCCATCGGCGTTGGGGGCGCCGATGCCGTCGACGTCATGACCGGCGGTACCCTCGGGCTGCGCTGGCCCCGCCTGATCGGCATCCACCTCACCGGCACCCTCTCGGGGTGGGCGTCGCCCAAGGACGTGATCCTGAGGGTGGCCGAGATCCTCACCGTGCGGGGCGGCACCGGAGCCATCGTCGAGTACTTCGGCCCGGGAACGGCGGCCATCAGCTGCACCGGCAAAGCCACCATCTGCAACATGGGCGCCGAGATCGGCGCAACCACTTCGATCTTCCCCTACGACCACCGGTCGCAGATCTACCTGGCCGCCACCGGCCGCACCGAGCTGGCCGACGCCGCCGACAAGGTGGCGGCCCACCTCCGGCCCGACGACGAGGTCCTGTCCGACCCCCGGTCGTACTTCGACGAGCTCATCGAGCTCGACCTGTCCACCCTCGAGCCCCATGTCGTCGGCCCGCACACCCCCGACCTGGGCCGCACGGTGTCGGCGCTGGGCGCCGAGGCCCGGGAGCAGGGCTGGCCGCTGGAGCTGGCCCAGGCCCTGGTCGGCTCCTGCACCAACTCCTCCTACGAGGACATCAGCCGGGCGGCCAGCGTGGCCCGCCAGGCCACGGCCCGGGGGCTGCGCACCCGCACGCCGCTGCTCGTCACCCCGGGATCCGACTCGGTGCGGGCCACGGTGGAGCGCGACGGCCTGCTGGCCGACCTCGAAGCGGTGGGCGCCACCGTACTGGCCAACGCCTGCGGGCCATGCATCGGCCAGTGGGCCCGTTCCGACGTGGTCAAGGGCACCAGCAACTCCATCATCACCTCCTTCAACCGGAACTTCCCCAAGCGCAACGACGGCAACGTCGAGACGCTCGCCTTCATCGCCTCGCCCGAAACGACGGTGGCCTACGCCCTGGCCGGCACCCTCGACTTCAACCCGCTGACCGACCTGGTCGGTGACGCGCCCCTCGACGAGCCCGAAGGCTGCGAGCTGCCGCCCGGGGGCTTCGCCGCCGGCGACGCCGGCTTCCTCGCCCCGCCCGAGGACGGCTCGGCCGAGGAAGTGGTCATCGATCCGGCCAGCGCCCGGCTCCAGCGCCTCGAACCGTTCCCGCCCAACACCGACGACGTCCTGCCCGAGCTGCGGATCCTGCTGAAGGCCCGGGGGAAGTGCACGACCGACCACATCTCCGCCGCCGGCCGGTGGCTGCGCTTCCGCGGCCACCTCGAGAACATCAGCGCCAACCTGTTCCTGTCCGCCACCAACGCCTTCACCGGCGAGTCGGGCATCGGCTGGTGCCACGTCCACCAAGCCCGCGAGCCGTACCCCGAGGTGGCCCGCCACTACAAGGACGCCGGCCTGGCCTGGGTGGCCATCGGCGACGAGAACTACGGGGAAGGCTCGTCGCGCGAGCACGCGGCCATGGAGCCCCGGTTCATGGGCGGCAAGGCGGTCATCGTCCGCTCGTTCGCCCGTATCGCTGAGACCAACCTGAAGAAGCAGGGCGTCCTGCCGCTGGTCTTCGCCGATCCCGCGTTCTACGACGAGGTCGGCGAGCTGGACCGCATCTCGATCCTGGGCCTGGCCGGCCTGGCCCACGACCTCCCCGTCAGCTGCCGGCTCCATCGTGGTGACGGATCCACTGTCGACTTCGACTGCACCCACACCCTCAATGACGAGCACATCGAGTGGTACCGAGCCGGAAGCGCCCTGAATTTGATCCGGCGGCGCTTCGGCCGCTGAGGCAGAACCGGTCGGTGCGACCTCAACCGCTACACTGACTGGCGATGGCACGGAACAACGACCGCGACCGCGGCAAGAAGCGGACGCCGGTCCGAGACACCAACCGACGTGGAAAGCCCAAGGTCTGCGTCTTCTGCCGCGACCATGTGGTTTGGGTGGACTACAAGGACGTCAACGTCCTACGCCGGTTCATCAGCGACCGAGCCAAGATCAAGGCCCGCCGCACCACCGGCACCTGCCTCCAGCACCAGCGCGACGTCGCTGTCGCCATTAAGACCTCCCGCGAGCTGGCCCTCTTGCCGTACACCCAGCGCACGGTGAGCGACAAGGCTGGCGGTCGTGAGGGTCGAGGCGGCGGCCGTGGCGGCCCCCGTGGCCCTCGCCCCGACGGTCCCCGTGACGCCGACAGCCCCGCCGCCACCAGCGAGGCGCCCGAGGCCGCGGCCGTCGCCGACGACGCCCCGGCTGACGACGCCGCAGTGCCCGCCTTCAGCGAGTAGCCAGTCCGGCTCCGGCGGTCAGCGGCGGGGGTGGGCGCGTAGCGCCTCGATCGTCCACGTAGGAGCAGGCGTCATGCCTGGCGACGGTCCTCAGCCGTCACCACGCCCGGGTAGCGCTCGACGCGTGGGTCGTTGCCCATAGCAGAACGCTCGGCGGTCGCCCGCTTCAGCGGTTCTGGCGTTGTACTTCTTGTGCAATGTGCCGGCTGTCGCGATGCCTACAGCCCGGTGAGGCGGCGGAGCCAGTCGTCAACGGCGGTGAGGGTGGGTTGGTCAGCAGCGCCGAGGCGGCGTTGCAGTCGTCGTTGTGCGACCGACCTCAGGTATTCGGGCATGGCGAACGAGGACCGGTCAAGCCCGCCGGCCGCGACAAGGATGTGGTGAGCGAACCCGCGGTCGCGTGTGGTGATCGGGACGACCATCACCAGACTGACCGGCCAGGCGTTGAATGAGTTGGTCGAGACCACCAAGACCGGCCGTGTGCCGCCCTGTTCGCCCGGGCCAACCGGGTCGAGTGCTGCGAGCCAGACCTCGCCACGGTCAGGCATCGAGGGGTTCACACGTACCTTCGTCCCAGCGGCGTCCTTCGCCGAGGTAGTCGTTCCAAGCATCTGGGTCCGCATCGTGCAATTGGGACATCTGCCGGGCAGCCAGCTCCATCAGCGCCGTGTCGGCCACCTCCCGGGACAGCTGATCGAGTAATGCACGCACGGTCAACCCGCGAACCTTCGCAGCAGTGGCGAAGCGGTCACGCACCTCAGAGGGGACCTTCAAGGACGTCAAATCAGACATCCTCCAAGGGTACCTTTCCTAAGTGCCGCGGCTCGGCGCAGATCGGGTTGGTGAGCCTGCCGGCGAATGCGGTCCCCCGCCCGAGTCGAGCTGCGGCCAAGGCGACCCGTCTTTCGATCTCGGCCGACGAGTCGATCGCCCGAGTTCATGGGGCGGGGCCGGGCGACCTTTGAGGTCCTGGCCGAAGCCTGGAGTCGGTGGGGCCCCTGCGTAGGGGTATGACCACGACAAGCCCGAAACGCGCAGTAGGCCCGCACCGTGATGGACGCGTCGCCCCGCCACCTCCTCGCCATGAAGGCTCGTGCCCCGCCAGCACGACGTCGCCGACATCGTCACGCTGGCTACCTCGTCGGAGCCACTACGGCAGAGCCGGAGGAGACCGGCCTTCAGCTCAGCGGCTCCAGGGCCTGGGCCAGGTCGGCCAGCAGATCAGCGACGTCCTCAATACCCACCGACAGCCGGACGAGCCCGGGGTCGGGGGCCAGCGGCGTGCCCACCATGCTGACGTGGCTCATGCGGGCCGGGTACCCGATCAGCGACTCCACCCCGCCCAGGGACTCGGCCAGGGTGAAGAGCCGGGTGCGAGCCAACAGCGCCGCCGCCGCGTCCTCACCCCCTTGCAAAACACAGGAGACCATGCCGCCGAACCCGCCACGCATCTGGCGGGCAGCCAGAGCGTGACCGGGATCGTCGGCCAGGCCCGGATAGTGCACGTCACGAACCGCCGGGTGCGACCGAAGGAACCCGGCCACGGCCAGCGCATTCTCGCAGTGGCGCCCCATGCGCAATGCCAGCGTCTTGACCCCCCGCAGGACCAGGAAGCAGTCGAACGGTCCCGGAACCGACCCGGCGGCGTTGCGGACCACGGTGATGGCCGCGGCGAGCTGTTCGTCGTCGGTGGCCACGAAGCCGCCGATCACGTCGGAGTGGCCGCTCAGGTACTTGCTGGTGGAGTGCACCACGATGTGCGCCCCGAGCTCCAGCGGGCGTTGCAGCCAGGGGGTGGCGAAGGTGTTGTCGACCACACACCACGCGCCGCGCTCCCTGGCCAAGGCCGACAGGGCGGCGATGTCGACCACGGCCAGACCCGGATTGGTGGGCGACTCCACCCACACCAGCCGGGTCCGGTCGGTCCATGCCCCGTCGACTGCCGCCGGATCGCGCAGGTCGACGGGAGTGAAGTCGGCCCGGTGGACCTCGGTCAGCAGCCGGTGGGTGCCACCGTAGCCGTCGGCGTTGACCAGGATGTGGTCGCCGACGGCGAGCTGACGCAGCACCGAGTCGATGGCTGCCATGCCGCTGGCGAAGGCCAGGCCGTGGGTGGCGCCCTCGAGAGAGGCCAGGCACGTCTCCAGGGCCGTCCGGGTGGGGTTGGCAGTGCGGGCGTACTGGTAGCCCTTGTCGCCCCCCAGGCTCTCCTGGGCGAATGTGGACGTCTGGTAGATCGGGGTGGTGACCGCGCCGGTGGCCGGCTCGGGCTCCTGCCCGGCATGGATCGCCCGCGTGGAAAAGCCGGCGGTCAGCTCAGTTCTGCTGCAGCTCGGCGATGCGCTGGTCGATGCGGTCGCGCTCGGCCAGGAGTAGGTCGCGCTCGCCCGAGTTCGCCGTGGCCGGCTCGGAGTCGATCACTGCGATAATCCGCTCCACCGCATCACGCACCGGCTGAGCCTCGTGGGCGAACAGCGGCCCTCCGCGACGGTCGCACTTCGGCACGTCGGCGTCCCAGGGCACGACGGTGGCGAGGGGCACTCCATACTCTTCTGAAAGCCGGTTGAACAGTTCGACGTCCTTCTCGCCCTTGGCCTTGTTGCCGACGCCGTAGATGCGGGGGATGCCCAGCTCGCGGGCCAGGGGGACGGTGCGCCCCGCGGTCATCACCGACTTGTGGGTGGGCTCCATGACCATCAGTAGGACATCGGCGTAGGCCAAGGTGCCGCCCGAGCGACTGAGGTGCTCGAGGCCGGCCTCCATGTCGACCAGGGTGACGTCGGCCTCCTCCTCGATGGCCGTGCCCAGCAGGCTGCGGACCATGTAGTGGTCGGCGCAGCTACAGCCGGCGCCGGCCTGGTCGATGCGCATGGCGTGGAGCAAGGTGACGCCCGAAGGCGTGGGCAGGCCGTACTCCTTCAGGAGGGCGCCGGGTGACAGCGTGCCGTCGCCCAAGCCGACGACCAGCTTGCGTGGCACGAGCGGGGCCTCATTGGCCGTCTTCTCGTCGAGCCCCAGACTCATGGCCAGGTTCGGGTTGGAGTCGGTGTCCACCGCCAGCACCCGCTTGCCGCGCGCTACATACGCCTGGCACAGAAGCCCGGACAACGAGGTCTTGCCCACTCCACCCTTGCCGACGACACCGAGCTTCATCCGCTTCTCCCTCTCTGGTCTACCTCCATCATGCCGCGAACGCGGCGATCTGGCAGGTGACGTGACTCAGAGGACGTCGCGCCGGCGGACCACCCGGCGGCGGGAGACCGGGGCAGGGTCCTCGACGTAGGCATCCTCCTCCACCACGGTGGTGCGCCGGCCGCCACCGCCGTTGTACCAGCCGCCTCCGCCACCGTTGAGCATCAGCATGGTGATGGCCAGGCCGATCACCCCGACCACCATGAGGATCACCCCGATGGTGTTGAGGTCAATGCCCGTGGTGGTGACGTCGACGGCAAAGGCCAGTACTGCGCCCAGCGCAATCAAGAAGATGCTCACACCGATGCCCATCAAGCCTCCAGTCGTCCTCGTCTGGGGGATGTGTACCCAGCCGGGTCCGGGGTTATCCGCCCCGAACACCCGGTCCGCTACAATCGGGGCGCGACGGGGTGCATTGGGCACCTTTCAGTCGGGGCCTTTCCTTCCTCCTGAGCACCGGGTTCTCACACCGGTCGACGAGATGGCGGGTTCGGCCCACCACCTTCGATCATCAGGAGAAATCCCATTACAACCAAATCCTTCGCCGCGCTCGGCGTGGCGCCCGACCTGGCCGCCGCCCTTACCGCCGCCGGCATCACGTCGCCGTTCCCTATCCAGTCGCTGACCATCCCCGATGCCCTGGCCGGCCTCGACGTCTGCGGCAAGGCCCAGACCGGCTCGGGCAAGACGCTGGCCTTCGGGCTGCCCGTGATCATGCGCACCACCCGGGCCCAGCCCATGCGGCCCAAGGCCCTCATCCTCGTTCCCACCCGTGAACTGGCACATCAGGTCCAGGAGGTCCTCACTCCCCTTGCCGCCGCCCGTGACCTGCGCCTCAGCGCGGTGTATGGCGGCGCCCCCATGGACCGTCAGGTCAAGGCCCTCAAGCGCGGGGTCGAGATCGTGGTCGCCACCCCCGGCCGGCTCATCGATCTGGGTGACCGGGGCGACATCTCGCTGTCGGAGGTGGAGATGCTGGTCCTCGACGAGGCCGACCGCATGGTCGACATGGGCTTCCTGCCCCAGGTCGAGTGGGTCCTGCGCCGACTGCCCAATCCCCACCAGACGCTGCTGTTTTCGGCCACCCTGGACAGCGACGTCGACCACCTGATCCAGACCTACGTGAAGAGCCCGGCCCGCCACGAGGTGGAGTCGGAGGCGCCCACCGTCGAGAACATGGAGCACCGCTTCCTCAAGGTCCACCAGATGGACAAGGTGAAGGTGGTCTCCTCCATCGCCGCTGGCGTCTTCCGCACCCTGGTTTTCGTGCGGACCAAGCACGGCGCCGACCGCCTCGTCGTCCAACTCCGCAAGGAGGGGGCCAAGGCCGAGGTGCTCCACGGCGGCCTGACCCAGGGCGCCCGCCAGCGGGCCCTGCAGCGCTTCACCGCCGGCGATGTCGGCCTGCTGGTGGCCACTGACGTGGCCGCCCGTGGCCTGGACATCGACGGTGTCGACGTGGTCGTGCACTTCGACCCGCCCGAGGACCACAAGGCGTATCTCCACCGCTCCGGGCGCACCGCCCGGGCCGGCGAGACCGGCGTGGCCGTCAGCCTGCTCCTGTGGGACCAGATTACCGACGCTGAGAAGCTGCGCCGCCGCCTGGGCATCCGCCAGCCCCTGGTCGAGCTGTTCTCCAACGATGCCCGACTGCGCGACCTGGCCGCCGACGTGTGGGGCCCGCTCGACGAGGCAGCCACGGGCACCGAAGGCCCATTCCAGGCCACCCACACCATCGCCCGTCGCATGGGTGGCGGGGCCGGTCGCCGCCGGCGACGCTGACGGCTGCTTGACGGCTGCTTGACGGCTCCGTCGGTTTCAGTATGCTCCCGCCCATGCTTGGAGAAGTTTCCGACGGGATAGTCGCCCTGGTCATCGCCGCCATCGTGGTGGTCGGCATCATTGTGGCCGTGGCGATGGGCAAAGGTAGATAGCCGCTCCCTGCGATCCAGGTCAGCCGGCCAGGCGGTGACCGGGCACCCGTGACGGGGTACCAGGTTCGAGGCGACGGTGCACGGCACGCTCGTCGTCGGCGAGATCGTCGATCGGCACATGGAAAGCGACGGCCCGGCAGCGCAAGCACCATCGGACGGCGTGCCGCGCCCGGTCGCCAGAGACATCCCGGCTTCGGGGCGGCGCCGAAGCGCTTTCGTCTGCCTGGGGCGGCCGGGCCTGGGCTGGTGGACGCGACTGGACTTGAACCAGCGACCTCCTGCGTGTCGAGCAGGCGCTCTGCCAGGCTGAGCTACGCGTCCCTGACTGGCGAATCTCGGCAGAGACTACCGCGACTCGACGGGGGCGAAGCCCTGCCGGAGGGTGTTCTCGCTCACGGTGCGGGGGTCGAGGAACTGAAAGAGGTAGTCGGGGCCACCCGCCTTGGAGCCCACGCCGGAGAGGCCGTAGCCACCGAAGGGCTGACGGCCCACGACCGCCCCGGTGATCGAGCGGTTGACGTAGACGTTTCCGGCCCGCAGCTCGGCGGCGGCGTGGCGGATGTGGGCCGGCGACCGCGACACCAGCCCGGCCGTGAGGGCGAACTCGGTGTCGTTGGCCAGGCCCAGGGCCTCGTCGAAGGAGCCGGCACGGAACACGCTCAGGATCGGACCAAAGATCTCCTCGGTGGCCAGCCGCCCGCCCGGGCGCACGCCGGAGACGATGATCGGTCCCACGAACCAGCCCTGCTCGGGAACGTCGTCGACGGCGAGCACCACCTGGCCCTCCTCGGGCGCCCGCTCGACGCAGGACCGGACCCGGGCGTGGGCCTCGGCGTCGATGAGCGGCCCCATGTCCACTGCCATGTCGCGCGGGTGGCCGATGCGCAACAGCTCGGTGGCCCCGACCAGGCGCTCGACCAGCTCTTCGTAGACGTCGTCGAGCACGATGAGGCGGGAGCAGGCCGAGCACTTCTGTCCGGCGTACCCGAAGGCCGAGCCGACAGCGATGGGCACCGCCTGGTCGAGGTCGGCGTCGGCATCGACGATCAGGGCGTTCTTGCCGCCCATCTCGGCGACCACCCGCTTGACGTGGCGCTGCCCCGGTCGCACCACCGCTGCCGCCTCGATGATGCGCAGCCCGACCGGCTTGGACCCGGTGAAGGCAATGAAGGAGACGTCGGGGTGCTCGACCAGATAGGCGCCAACCTCCTCGCCAAGGCCCGGCAGGAATCCGAGCACCCCGTCGGGAAGGCCGCCGGCGGTGAGCGCCTCCACCAGCTTCGAGGCGACCGCCGGCGTCTGCTCCGCCGGCTTGAACAGCACGGCGTTACCGGTCACCAGGGCGGCGGCGACCATGCCGGTGGGGATGGCCAGGGGGAAGTTCCACGGGGCGATGACCACGCCGATCCCCCGGGCCTGGTAGCGCAAAGTGTTGTGCTCCCCGGGAGGCGACTGCACCACGCCTCCCTCGTCGATGCGGATGGCCTCCCGGCCGTAGTACTCGCAGAAGTCGATGGCCTCGCACACGTCGGCATCGGCGTCGCTCCACGGCTTGCCCGCCTCGAAGACCTCCAGGGCGGCCAGGGCGGCACGACGCTCGCGCATCCACGCCGCGGCCCGGAACAACACCGCAGCCCGCTGGCGGGCGGGCGCCATTCGCCACGCCGGCCAGGCCCGGCGAGCGGCGCCGAGGGCCTCCTCCGCCTCCGCTGGGCCGCACCGGGCCGACCGGGCCACGACGATCGACGGACACGCGGGGTCGTACGACTCGATCGTCTCGGCCGTGGTGACCGCCCGGCCCCCGATCCGAGCCGGCACCGGCTGCCCGAGGCTGCCTTCCTCGACCCGGGCGACGGCGGCGGCCATTGACGCCCGGGCGGTGGCTCGCCGCCACTCCCCCATCGGCTCCGGCTCGTAGCCGCTCGGGGCGCCGGCGTCGGTCGGCGACCGGTGGGCGGGATCCCCACGCCCGGGGATGTGGTCGACGACGGGCGGGGCCACCAGGGCAGCGAGGTCCTGGCCCTCCACGTACCGACGCCGTACGAAGCTCTCATTCGCGGTGTTCTCCAGCAGGCGGCGCACGAGGTAGGCCATTCCGGGGACCAGCTCCCCCACCGGGCAGTAGACCCGCAACCGAAGGCCCAACTTGCGCACTGCAGCGTGCAGCGGCTCGGCCATCCCGTAGAGCAGCTGGATCTCATAGCCGTTGTCGGGGATGCCGACCGACCGGGCAGACTCCACTGCGTAGGCCAGCGACCGCAGGTTGTGGGTGCCGAACGCGGCCCGGACCGTGCCGTGATGGTCGTGGAGCAGCCGGGCGCACCGCTCGTAGTTGGCGTCGGTCTGCACTTTCTCGGAGAACACAGGCACCGGCCAGCCGTCGGCCTCGGACAGGACGGTCTCGGTATCCCAATACGCCCCCTTGACCAGCCGGACGGTGATCGGCCGGGCCCGAGCGGCCCCCTGAGCGGAGTGGCCGGCCCGAGCGGCCCCCTGAGCAGAGTGGCCGGCCCGAGCGGCGCGGCCCGAGGCCCAGGCGAGGAGGTCGGCCAGGTCGTCGTGGGCGTCCTTCAGGTAGGCCTGGACCACCACGCCGGCCTCGAGGCCGGCCAGGGCGGGCTCGTCGAGCAGCTCCCGAAAGAGCTGCAGGGTGAGGTCCTTGACGTCGTAATGCTCGGCGTCGAAGTGGACGTAGGCGCCGGCGGCGGCGGCCTGGGCCAGCAGCGGGCGGAGGCGGGCCTTGGCGCCGGCCAGGCCGTCGGCCCGGGTCAGGGGGGCGTAGCGGGTGGCCAGGGCGGTGGGCTTGATGCTGACGTTGACCCGGGGAAGCGGGCCGAGATCGTCGGACTCCAGGCTCGGGTCGGCGGGCCAGCCCGGTGTCACCGCCGAGAGTGTCCGCAGCAGCTCCCCGACCCGGCCCGCATAGCGGTCGGCGTCGGCCTCGGTGAGGGTCTTTTCTCCCAGGAGGTCCACGGTGGAAGCCCGGCCGTCGGCCCACAGCCGGCGCAGGCCGGACACTGCGTCCGCTGGGGTCCGGCCCACGATGAACTGCTCGGCCACCCGGGAGATGCTGCGCCGGGCCAGGGTGGCGGCTGCCGCCTTGCCCAGCGGCACGTGCTCAGCCAGGTCGAGGCCCAGGTCGAGGACCCTCGGGACGTCGGTCCCGCCGTGGAGGTACTCGTCAAGGTGGCGGACGACGTCGTCGTCGTCCGTTGTGGCCGGAAAGACGTCGACGAAGCGAAAGAGCTGGGTCTTGAACGACGGGTGCGACATGGCCCACTCGAGCATCCGCTCGCTCCACCAGGATCCTGAGACGACACCGGACCGCTCCTCGCCTCCCAGCTCGGCCAGCCGGCGGGCCAGGGCGGTGATGGCCGGGTCGAGCGAAGGACGCGACATGGCCCGACGATACGGCGTCGGAGCGCTCGCTCGGCGGCTCGATGACGCTCGCATCTATTTGGATACTGGAAATAGGTGTCGACGTCGACTACCTTCCCGTCGGACCGAAGCTCTCGATCGCTGGGGGATCCGCATTCTCACCTGCCGACGCCCTCCGGGGCGCGCATTCCGACTGATGGCTCTGTCGGCCACGGTCGTCGCCGTGGCCCCGGGAGCAGCCTGGGGCGCCGACAGCGATGCCCGAACGGCCGGCTGGACCGCCAGCAGCGTGCGGTTCGAGCCCGTAGCCGACTCCGGCGGGCTCACCGTGGGTGGGACCGGCACGTACCGAGGGGTTATTGAGGTGCTCCGGAACGGGCGGAGCCTGGCCGTACGCAACGACCTGGGGCTCGAGGAGTACGTGCGGGGCATCGATGAGGTGCCTCCGAGCTGGCCGGTCGCGGCCCTCCAGGCCCAGGCCATCGCGGCGCGCACCTACGCATCGCACACTGCGATGATCGGGGACGACCGGTGGCGGGCGGTGGGCGCCGACATCTGCGCCACCGCCACCTGCCAGGTGTACCGGGGCCTCGACGCCGAGGGTCGGGCGCAGGGCTACGGCTGGCTGCCGGCGGTGGAGGCCACCGCAGGGCGAGCCCTGCTGTCGGGAGGCCGCCCGATCCGGGCCAGCTACTCCTCGACGGCCAACGGGCCGCAGGCCATGAGCCAGAACGGCGCCATGGCCATGGCCACGGCGGGCCGGTCGACCAGTGAGATCCTCAACGCCTATTACGGGGTAGTGCCCACCCCAGCGGGGGGTCGTCTGCCCTCCACCATCAAGGTGGCCCTGGTCATGAGCGCGTCCAGCGTTCGTCTCTCCGCTGCCGGCGCCTTTCGTGTGGTCGACGGCGCCGGGGCGGAGCTGGCGGTCGGAGGGGCTGGCGAGTGGCGGATCACGCCCGCCGGCGACGGTGTGCGGGTCGTGCCGCCTGAGTCCCACCGGCCCGAGGCGTCGCCTCCCGTGACGTCGTTGGTTGTCGACGCCACCCCGGTGCTCCGGCGCCCGGCCCGGGTTCTCACCGCCGTGGCGTCGCCGCCGGGTGAGGGCCCGTGGTTCCTGGCCGCCACGGTGCTCGTGCTCGCTGCCGGCGGCGGGGCCATCACCATAGGGCGGAGGCAAGGCCCCCCGACCCCCCGTCCGGCCAACCGGGAACCGCGAAACGGCTAGAGGTCGGCGGAAGGCGACTGGCGGGCGCAGGGACGGCGGCGCTTCTGATGGCCGGGGATGAGCCGGGCCAGCTCGCCGGCAATCCCGGCCACGTTGTGGGCCGCAACCCGGTGGAGGGCATAGCGGGCCAGCTGCTCAGGCTGGTTGTTGGCCAGAGGCGAGTACCGATCGACGTGGGCCGACACCTTGTTGCCCTTGCCCACGGTGATGTGCAGGCTGTGGGTCGGCGAGACCTCCCGCAGGGAGACCTGGCCGCGGTGAAAGATGGCACCCATGCGGGTGTCGCGGCGGAACTGGCCGCTCTCCTCCAGCTCGCGGAGCAGGGCGGCGGGGTCGTCGGTAGTGAAGTGGTGGGTCGCGCCGCGCCGGACGGCCGCCCCGTCGGCCTCCACCGGCGAGGCCAGGCCGAGAGCGGCGACTCTATTCGGCACCGGTGCCGCCCCGGGCTGGGTGGGCCGACGGGTGGCCGGCCGCACGTCGTGGACCCGCCATCCCCGGCGCTGGGCCACCTTGCGCAGCTGGCGGTCGGGGTTGACGACCTCGGCCTGACCGACCAGTTCGAGCAGGGGCAGGTCGTTGATGGAATCGGAGTAGGCGACGGAGGCCGACAGGTCGATGCCGGCCCGCGCCGCGTGGGCCTCGACCGCGCCGGCCTTGGCCACCCCTTGGAGGACGGTGCCGGTCAGGCGGCCGCTGTAGCGCTCCTCGGCGTCGACCTCGGCGGTGGTGCCCAAACCGCCCGTCATGCCCAGACCGTGGGCCACGATCTCGGCCAGCTCGGCCGGTGCCGCGGTGGTGACGAAGGTGAGGGCCCCGGCGGCCCGGTGGGCCTCGATGAGCTCGGCCAGGTCGGGGTACACCTGGGGCACGATGCGCTCGTCGGCGATCTCGCGGGCCAGGGCCCGGAGCTCGGGCCGGTGCTTGCCGGCCACGAACGACAGGGCGGCGTCCTGCGACGTGCGCGTCTGAGGCCCGCTGGCCGGGCCGGCCCGGAAGACCAGCTGCTGCCAGGCGAACCCGAGCAGCTCGGCCCGACCGTAGAAGTGGCGCCGCTGCAGGCCTTGGGCGAGCAGGTACAGGCTGGATCCGGGGATCAGGGTGTCGAGGCCGAAGAAGGCGGCCCGCTGGTCGGTGGGTCGGGGTGGGGGCGCCTCGGGTTCGGGCGCGCCAATGGAGTTGGGCATTTTGGGGAAGTCCCTTCGTGAAAGATGGGCACCGAAGGCTGATGCGTCACAGGCCGACGCGGGCCGACGCGGGAGCTGGGCGACGAACCTGTACTCAGTGGCTCAGTGCCAACCCTATCAGCCTCGTCCTCGCCATGTGATTCATTTCACAAGCCCGCCCGACAGCGTTCAACGGCCGTTCACGTCGACCAGTGCATACGTGGGCGGGTGCCCTTCCGAGCCGGCGTGGCAGCTCAGAGGACGGGCCTCGGCGGCGGGACGAACCTGGACCCGAACCTCGTAGCGCCGCCCGCCCGGACCGTCGAAGCCGACCTGCACCACGCCGTCGTCCTGTCGGCGATGCCCGGTCACCACCAGGTCGTCGACGCCCAGCAGGTCTTCCCGGGCGCGCAGGAAGTGCTCGGCGGCCTGGGCGGCGAAGGGCTCGCCGGCCCGGCCCCGGTAGTGGTCCAGCGCCACCGTGCCGCCCTCGTAGCCGGCCACCACCCGTAGGGCGTCGACGGGTGCGAGCCGTCCGAAGTACATCCCGTGGGGCAGGCAGACCAGGTTGCCGGCGAAGCGGTCGCCGCCGAAATGCGACGACTCCCAGACCGCCCCGTCGCCGCGGGCCAGCAGGGCCCGGGCCACCGGGCGGCCGAGGTTGGCGCAGCACTGGTCGTGGCGGCCGTTGGTGCAGACCAGGTACAGCGGCGCCTGGCGGGGAGTGCCGAAGCCCAGCGGCTCGCCCTGGCGCAGGGGTGAGAAGTCGACGTCGAGCAACTCGTCAAGGTCCCCGACCACCCGCTCCTCGATCCAGCGGCGGTGACGGCCGGAGTGGGCGATGAAGCACTGCCGGGAACCGTCGGAAGGCCGCACCGGGCGGCGCAGGAGCAGGACACGGAACCCGTGCTCGCGGGCCCGGGCGGCCAGGCCCTCGGACAGGTGCGCCGGCAGCCCGCTCTCACTCAGCGCCGCCGGCCCCCAGGCACCCGGGTGCTCGACCAGCACCCAGTTGCGCACCATGGACGCCGTCGCCTGAAGCGGCTCCTCCCGGGCCAGCGACACCGCCGAGCAGACGGGATCAGCCATCGAGAGCGACGATCTCGAGCAGGCCCTCGACCACAAGTCGGCGGCCCAGGACGAGTCGGCTGGGACCGTCGAGCAGGTCACCGAGGTCGCCCAGTCGGAAGGCGCCGGTGGCGCGGATACGGGCCAGGACCGGGGTTAGGGCGCCGGGCATGTCGAGCTCGCGCCCACCGCCGAGGACGACGGTGAGGCGATGGCCCACTTCCGTCAGGTGGCAGACCGAGCCCTGGCGCCGGCGGACCGTCGATGCATCGGAGAGGTCCTCGACCATGCCGAGCTGGCGGAGCTGGCCGGCGAGGAGCGGCGACCGGGCGGCCAGGAAGCGGCGGGCCGCCGCCTCGGCGACGGCGTCGACATCCACCCCGTCGAGCCACTTCCGGAACCGGGCCACTGCCTCGTCCACCCCGGCCGACAGGCCGGCGGGATCCTCGGCGTAGCCGGGTGGCAGCGCCCGCCGGAACTCCGGCTCCTCGGCGACATCGGCCACCAGCTCCCGAAGCACGTCGTGCCAGGTCGTGGTGACGACACCGATGGTCAGGTGGGCGGAGAGCTGTTCCTGGGCCCGCGCCGAGTGGAGGAACCCTCGGGGCACGTAGAGGCAGTCGCCGGCCTGCAGCTCCACCGACATGATCGCCGGCCCGGCGTCGGCTTCGGTTCCGTTCCAGGGCTGCGACGGCAGCGGATCGACCAGGACCGGCTCATGGATCGACCACGCCTTGGTGCCCGCCAACTGGAGGACGAACACGTCGTGGGTGTCGTAGTGGACGCCGAGGCCCCGGGAGCCGGCAGGGGTGACGTAGGCGTTGGCCTGGACGCCGTGGGACAGCTCCAGCTCGAGAGCCCGGCAGAAGCGAGTAAGGGGCGGGCAGGAGCGCTGAAGCCCCTGGAAGACGATGGTGGCGCCGGCGCGGAACTCCTCGAAGATGCGGCCCGGGTCGCCCATGCCCGGCACCGCCTGGCCCCCGACCTTCGCCGTCCGGGTGTAGCGGGCCGCATCGAGCGGGCGGCCGTCGCGGACCAGTCGGAAGGTGGGCAGGCGGGGCGCGGACGACGAGATGAAGCGGTCAAGGTCGACGATCGAGAGCAGGTCCTCGAACGACGACGGATCGGCGCCGGCGCGATGCAGCGGTGCCCGAGTCCAGTAGCGGTCGAGGAAGCCGGGCACGTCACCGACGCAACGCTCCAGGCCGGTCACCGGGCTCCGCCCGGCGAATGCCTCTTGGACCGGCCTCCCGGGCCGGTCACCGGGGCTCCGCCCGGCGAATGCCTCTTGGACCGGCCTCCCGGGCCGGTCACCGGGGCGACCGGCGGCTAGGCGTCGGTACCGTCGACGTCGGCTGCGTCGGTGCTGTCCGAGTCGGTGCCGCCGGCATCGGTACTGTCGGAGTCGGTGCCGGGCGCGTCGCCCTGGTCGGCGGTGTCGGTGGTGTCACCGGTGTCGGTGCCGTCCGTGGTCGGCGAGTCGGTGGAGTCGGCATCAGCCTCCATGCGGGAGCCCTGTGCGCCGCGGGTGGTGATGTCGTCGTCGGTCAGCCCTGTCAGGAGATCAGCCATCGCGGCACTCTATATGCGCCAGGCGGGGCTCAGGGAAGGGGTGCGGTGCCCCCGAGGACAGCCACGTTGCCGAGGATGGCCGTGTTGGTGGCCGAAGGCGTGGACCGGGCCCCTGCCGAGCCGGAGGGCCCGGTGCCGCTGGAGAGGCCGGTCAGCGACAGCGGACCGGAAAGCGATGCGCTGTTGGCCGGCCCGGTGCGGCCGATGTTGTTGGAGCTCGATCCGGCGGTGGTGAAACCTGAGCCACCCGAGGTGGCGATGGGCATGGCCGAGAGGATCGACGCCCCGCCGGAGCCGCCGCCCGCAGCAGCCGAGCCGACGCTCGATCCGCCGGTGGCTGCGGCCAAGCCGCCAGGAGCCAGAAGGGCCACGAGGTTCACGACCGGGGCGCCGGCACCGGCGACCGGCAGGGCCAGACCGGCGGGGCCACCCTGGCCACCCGTGGAAACAGCGGCGATGGCGTTGGCGGCGACACCCGAGTCGCCGGAGCGGGCGGCAGCGTTGGAGCCAGCCCCACTGTTGGCTGAGGAGTCGGCGCCGCCGATGGCGAGCGCGGCCCCGGTGCCGCCTGACGACCCGGTACCACCGGTGGCGACAGTTCCGCCGACCACGGTGGCGGAACCGAGGATGGCCGTGTTGGTGGCCGTGGGCGCGGCGGTGGCCGGGCCGGTGCCGCCGGAGGTGCCCGAGTCGCCCGACACCGCCGCAGGCTGGGCCGCGGCGGTCGAGGTGGCCGAGCCGGTGTCACCGGAGTTGGTGCTGCCGGACTGGGCGGTGGATGCACCCGAGCTGCCCGACGTGGCGGTGGGGTTGATGGTGACCGTGGAGCTGCCCCCGCTCCCGCCGTTGGCGGTACCGGTGGCCACACCGCTGCCGCCAGTGCCGCCCACGACCTGGGCGCTTACAGGCTGCGCGGCACCGACGAAGGCGGCCGCGGCCACGGCGAAGGCAAAGGCCACCTCGGACCTCCGCCGCGTGGTACCCGACGTGCGGGACAAGGAAGAAGATTTGGAAGACATCGTCACATTCACCTCGTGGACCGCCATGGGGAAGCGTTGCCGCTCGCCAACCCTACCAATCCCGGACGCCCGGCCGACGATTTCCGCGGCCGCAGCCATACTGTCGACGTTCGCAAGCGGAGGATGGATCATGCGCGATGAGCCGCTGGGCCTGAACCAACCGGTACACGACCAACGCCGGAGCGCCACCCCGATGAGCTCCTCGGCCGGGACCACCACGGGCATCGACCAGCGCCGCACCATCGTCTGACCGCCACCGCCCGGGCCCTCGACGCCCTCGACCTGTGGGACGCGCCCGACGCCCGGGCTGCGGTCATCGGGGGTGGAGGCCGGGGCGTGCTAGACGTGCGGGGCGACGCGTCGCTGGTCGGGGGGTGGGCGTCTGTCACCAAGCTGGTCACCGCGCTGGCTGTGCTGGTGGCGGTCGAGGAGGGGACGGTGGCGCTCGACGAGGCGGCTGGGCCTCCGGGGTCGACCGTGCGCCACCTGCTGGCCCACGCATCCGGCCTGGCGTTCGACGACGACCGGGTCCTCGCCCCGCCCGGGCGCCGGCGCATCTACTCGAACCGTGGCTTCACGGTGCTCGGGGCCCTCGTCGGTGACCGGGCGGGTATCCCTTTCCCCACCTACCTCTCCGAGGCGGTGCTGGTACCGCTCGGCATGGCCGTTACCCACCTCGAGGGCTCGCCCGCCGCCGGCCTGGTGGGTCCGCTCGACGACCTCGCCCGCCTGGCCGGCGAGCTGTTGGCGCCCACGCTCGTGTCATCGTCCACCCTGGCCGACGCCACCGCGGTGGCGTTCCCCGGTCTCGCCGGGGTGCTGCCCGGCTACAACCGTATGGATCCCCTCGACTGGGGCCTGGGCTTCGAGGTGCGAGACGACAAGTCGCCCCACTGGACCGGGGCCGCCAACTCGGCCACGTCGTTCGGCCACTTCGGCCGGAGTGGGTCATTCCTCTGGGTAGATCCGCCGGCCGGGCTGTCGTGCGTGGTGCTCAGCGGCCGGGACTTCGGACCTTGGGCCGTCGACGCCTGGCCGGCTCTCTCCGACGCTGTGCTCGCTGAGTTCGGTGGCGCGGCGCAATGACAGGGAACGACGACTCGATGGGGGTTAGTGCTCGGCGGCGTCGGCGTCAGCCTTGGTGAGGTGCACGGTGCCCGCCGGGTGCTCGGGCGGGGCGTAGAGCGAGTACAACTTGAGGTCGCCCGGCCCGGTATTGACCACGTTGTGCCACACTCCGCCCGGGACGATCACGGCCCAGTCGTCGGCCACGTCGTGCTCCTCGTCGATCACCTCGGCCGAGCGCCCGAAGGTGACCCGGGCCGTACCTTGCTCGATGCGTAGGAACTGGTCGAGATGATCATGCATCTCGACGCCGATCTCCTCCCCCGGGGGCAGGCACATGACCGTGAGCTGGACCTTGCCTCCCGTGAACAGAACGGTGCGAAAGCTGGTGTTTTCCAGCGTCTGCTGCTCGACGTTGCCCACCCAACCCAACATGGCATCCTCCTTGTCGCCGCAGCCATCTTCTACCCCACCGGACGGTCGGGCAGCATCGGGACAGTCCGCAGCTCCCGGCGGCCGAGCTGCACGGCGCGCTTGACCGCCGCCGAGCCGAACCGCTCACGGACATGATCGAGGGCGGCATCGAGGGCTGCGCCGTCGGAGCGGTCGAAGGACAGAGGGAGCTGCACTGCATCGTCGTCGTCGAGGTTGCCGACGGCCACGCCGAGGAGCGTCAGGCCCTGCGCGGCGATACGTGGCGTGGCGCCGGCCAACAACCCCCGGACGGTGGCGAGGATCGGCCGGGTATCGGCCGTGGCCCGCAGCAGCGTGTGGGACCTGGTGGCGCGCGTGAAGTCGTCGAAGCGCAGCCGGAGAGTCACGGTGCGCCCGACCCGTCCTCCGGCGCGCATCCGACGGGTGACCCGGTCGACCAGACCGAGCACCACGGTGTCGAGCGCGTCGGGCGACCGGCCGGACCGCCCCAGCGCACACTGCGACCCGACCGAACGACGTCGCCGGCCAACCACGACCGGTCGGGGATCCCGATTGAGGGCCAGGGCGTGCAGGTGCCGGCCCGATGCCGGCCCGAGGATCGAGACCAGGGCGGCCTCGTGCAGCCGGGCCACATCGCCCACGGTGACAATGCCCCGGGAGCGGAGCTTCTCCGATGTGACCCGCCCGACGCCCCAGAGGCGCTCCACGGCCAAGGGGTGCAGGAAGTCGAGCTCGGCCTCGGGCGAGACGACGAGGAGGCCGTCGGGCTTGGCCACGCCGCTGGCCACCTTGGCCAGGAACTTGGTGCGGGCCACGCCGACTGTGATGGGCAGCCCGACCCGGTCGAGCACCCGCCGGCGCAGCAGGGTGGCGATCTCGGTGGGCGTGCCCGCCACCCGTCGCAACCCGCCGACGTCGAGGAACGCCTCGTCGATGGAGAGACCCTCGACGAGCGGGCTGGTGTCGGCGAAGACGTCGAAGACCGCCTTGCTGGCGGCGGAGTATGCGGGGATGCGGGCTGCGACCACGACCGCGTCCGGGCAGAGCCGGCGGGCCTGGCCCACGCCCATGGCCCTGCGGACGCCGTAGGCCTTGGCCTCGTAGCTGGCGGCGAGCACCACCCCGGGGCCGACGATCACGGGCCGGCCCCGCAGGCCCGGGTCGTCGCGCTGCTCGACGGAGGCATAGAAGGCGTCAAGGTCGGCGTGCAGGATGGTGGCTGCGTCAAGCACGAACATATGTTCGCACAAGCTATGGCTGGGCGCCTGCGTCAGACGGTCATCTGAGCCTCGTCCCTCCCGGAGTCACCATTCCGGCGGTCAACGAGCCGCTGGGCAATGTGGCGAAGCTTCACGTTCTCCCGTTGCGACGCCTTGCGGAGGAGATCGAAGGCGTCTTCGGCGCTCATCTCCGGGGAGCGGGCCATCAGCATGCCCTTGGCTTGCTCTATAACCGCCCGGCTCTCCATCGCCTGAGCGAGCTGATCGCTCAACTGGGCCACCTCCCAGTACGCACTGGCGTTGGCCAGGACGATCGCCGCCGCCCCGGCGAGCTCCATGCCGAGGAGTTCGTCGTCGGCCGAGAAGCCATTGGTCGTCGGGGAGTAGAGGTTGAGCGCGGCGACGCCCGAGTCGCCGACCACGAGCGGCAGGGACAAGGTGCTCCCGATGCCGCGGGCCTGTGCCGCCTCGGCGAACTCCGGGTACTCTGCGCCCGCCGTCTCCATGTCGTCGAGGCGAACGACCTTGGCGTGGCGAAAGCTGTCGAGGCACGGCCCGCGGCCGGAGCTGTACTGCGCCGCGTCGATCTCGGGAGACTGCTCGTCGGTGAAGACGCTGGTAGTCGGCTTCCCGTCCTCACCCAGCATTGTGATGCCGGCCATGGTCGCCGCAGGGAGGGCGTCGGTGGTGATGGAGCTGACGCGTAGGAGCGTCTCGCCCATCGAGGACCTGGCGACGAGGAACTGTGACAGGGCACTCAAGGCCTGAGAGCGCGCGTCGAACGAGATGGATGGCTTCCCTCCTGCGGAGCCATCCCTGTGACTGAAGGACGACGAAGGAACCCAGCCTACAGCCAGTCGAACTCTTCCGGCCTGACGGCTCAACCCGAATAGACCGCCGCCCGCCAGCCGCCGGTCAGCGGAATGGTGGAGAGCAGCTTGGCCGCTCGCAGGAGCCAGCGCAGGGCATCGGCCGGCCCCACCGTCGAAGCCACCGCAACGACCAGGCCCTTGCGAACGTGGTCCTGGACGACGATCCACCCATCGGGCACTGCGTGACCGAGCTCGGCCAGAAGCGGCCTGGCCTTCGTCCCGGCCGGGTGCTGGAGCCCGAGCATCGCCGGCTCGGAGCGGCCACGACGGCCTGTGGCACCCGGGGTCCACGTGCACAATGGCACCACCGGGCCCCGCCCCGAGAACAGCGAGAACGCCCCACTCCCCGACGGGGGCACGTCGTCGGCGTCGACCGCCGGCTCGAAGTTGACCCAACCCCTGCCCGCCTCGGCCATGGCGGCCATGACGTCGACGACCTCGTCCGGGCGATCAGGATGGAACTCCACGTAGCGCGGCACACTGGGGGGGCTCATGGAAAGAGTTGCACGCACAGAAGGGGTGCGGGCAGTGTGCCCGCACCCCTTCTGTGCTGTAGGCGAGCCCTCAGGCCCGCAACCGGTCAGTCGAGTTGGCCGCGGACCGCTCCGCCCGGGAACTCGGTGTTGTGCACGTTCACGTAGTAGTCCGCGGGGTCCGCATCGATGTCCGCCGCCTCTTGCGGGTTGGCGATGCATCCACCCGACACGCCCCCGGTGGGAGCGTCGAGCCCGACCACCACCGGGCCAGCAACGCCCGCGGGCGCCTCGTGGATGTGGGCGGCAGTGGCGGCGCCGATGTCGTACACGACGATCACGTAGCAGATGAGGCCCGCCTCGGGGATGGCGATCACCGTCGCGTACCCGCGACCGTCGAGGTCACCCAGCGTGGGTACCTCGTTCTCCCCCTGAAGCTCGGTAGTGGAGACGGTCACCGCAGATGCGCTGGCCGCCGTACCCATCACTACTGCAACAGCAAGAGCACCGGATGCAACCAAACGACGTATCAAAGCGCCTCCTAGTTCGAAGATCGACAAGAATGGCACGTTTCACGGAACGCCCCGCGGATGTTCGAGCCCGACGTCGTTCTCGGATGTCTCCTGTCGAGCCCCGGCCGCCGGCGGGACGGAACCGGGAAACGCCATGGAGGAGGCGATCGGGGGCGTTTGCCGGTCAGCTTGATCTGTTTGGTCAAAGGGGTTTGGCCACGAGGAGCGCGACGGCCGGACGCTCGTGCTGCGCTACCAGACGGCGATAGGACGAGGATGCCGGTGGCGTCGGAGCTGGCGGTCCTTCGTCACGAGTTCCCACCCGTGCTCGACCGCCGTCGCATAGATCAGTCGGTCCGCGGGATCGCCCGGGAACGCGGCCGGGAGCGCAACGGCGGTCGCCGCAATCGCTGGCGTCGTGCTCACGCTGCGAACATCGGCGGCCAAGCCGTCAAGCCAGGACCTGATCGGCACCGCCAACATGATGCGGTCGTGCGCGGCGAGCCATGCGAGCTCGAACCAGGTGATCGATGCGACGGCGAGCTCGTCGGCGGCCTCGATCCTGCGTGTGGCCGTCGGGCTCAGCTTCGTCGGCTCAGCCGACCACCAATGCACGACATGGGAGTCGAGGAGCACGGTGCTCACTCGAAATCCCACGCGGCTCCGGTCGCGAAGAGATCGTCGTCATCGACGGCGCTCATCGCGACGCCGACGAAGCGACCCTTGAGCGCGTGGGGGCCCTGCGCGGGCACGAGGCGAGCGATCGTGCGCCCGTGCTTCGTGATCTCGATCGCCTCACCCCCGGCGACCTCGTCAAGCAACGCGAGGATCCGTGACTTCACCTCCGTCGCTGTCATCTGTCTGACCATGTGACCATCATAATGGTCATTCTCCCGACCCCCAGTCGATATCCGGCTCAGCGAAGGAGGCGAAGCCCAACGCCACCGAGCAGAAGCGCTGCTTCCTCACCGACCACCTGATCGGCTCGATCAACCTGGTCACCGAGGCCTACGTCGCGCCCGTCACCCACGGCGGGCCCGGCTCAACCACTGATCAACAGGGGCCAGGTCGTCAACAAGGGCCGCTGCTCCCCCGGTGAACTCCTCGACTTCGGTCCCGGAGAGGACCACTTCCGGCCCTTGGCGGCCGGCGACGGCGTCGGCGATCCTCCCGGTGTCGAGCGGGCCCACGCTGGCGACGAGCACCACATTTCCTCCGCGACGGCCGTCGAGCAGGTCGGGAGGCGCGATCACGGCGACGTCGTCGAACACCCGGGCGAGGGTGGCGACCTGGGCCCGGGCGAACCGCATCGGCGGGTAGTCGATGAGATTCATGACGTAGACCCCGCCGTCGTCCAGGCTGGCACGCACGCCGGAGAGGAACTCCTCCGTGGTGAGGTGCCAGGGCACCGCAAGTCCCCCGAAGGCGTCACCGAGAACAACGTCATAGCCACTACGGGAGACCGACTGGAGGAGGATTCTGGCGTCGCCGATTCGAACGTCGAGGTCGGGGCCGGTGATCAGTCCGAGCCGATCCCGGGCCAGCCGGACAAGGCCCGGGTCGATCTCCAGGACCGTGCTCGTCGAGCCGGGACGGACGGCGGCAAGGTAGCGGGGCAGCGTGAAGCCACCACCACCGACATGCAACACCCGAATTGGCCCGGCAGGCGCCGTCGTGGCGAGCACGTCGGCAAAGACCTTGGCGTAGGCGAACTCGAGCCGGGTGGGATCGTCCAGATCGACGTAACTGTGGCGCAACGTATCGAGGATCAGGAGGCGGCCCCCGGGGCGCGACTCGTCACTGACGACACGAGCGCAGTGGTAGACGGTCTCCACGTCACAGGGCACGCCCGTCGTGGCGCCGAGGTTGATTCCCAGGACGCCGACGATGGCGATCACCACTGCCACCCGGGGCCGGGGACGCAACAGCCAGATCCACAGCACGGTTCCGGCGACCATGAGCGCTCCGCCGACGACCAGAATGGACGTGGAGGTCGGAACGGCCTCCACCAGAACGAAGCCGGCGAGGTAGGTGCCGGTGATGGCGCCGGCCGTCCCCAGCGCAGACAGTCGCCCGACGACCCGGCCGGTGGCCGCCAGGTCCCGGAGTTGGAGCTTGACCACCGTCGGGGACACGGCGCTCAGCACCGCGGCCGGGGCGAAGAAGCCGGCGAGCGACAGGCCGACGCCTGACCCGCCGATCGCAGAACCGAGAATCCGCACCAGGGGCACCGCGAGCAGGGACAACCCGCCACCCACCACCATGAGCGGGCCCAGAAGGCGTCGCGGTTCCACACGGTCGGCCACGTACCCCCCGACCCAGGTGCCGAGAGAGATGCCAGCTAGCACGGTGGCGATGGTTGCGGTGTACGTCTCGATCGTCACCCCGACGTACGGGGCAAGGAGCCGCAGGGCGAGGATCTCGAGCACGAGGATGGCGCCCGACGTGAAGAAGACCGTCACCCCGGCCGCCATAGGGCTCACGTGGGTTCGGGTCGGCTCCTGCGGACGCTCCGAGGGCGCACCGCTACGGACTGTCAGTCGAAGCCTCCAACGCACCGCAAGCATCGCATCTCGGGGGTGCCGCTCTCGCTGAGGGCATCGGGTGCCCAGTGTCGGGAGAAGGCCGGCGAACAGAGCCGTGGCCGTGTCTCGGGACCCGCACGATTCGGCGCCCCGCTCATCGCGCCGAGCCTATTGCCGTGGCCGGACTCAAGTCCTGTCGCGAATCGCAGGAACCGGCCTCGCGCGCGGGTAACGGAGGTATGGCCGTCGGGGAGGAGGAACTGTCGCCGTTCCAGTCGGGGATCGGGCCTCGGAGAACTGGAGTTGGACGCGTAGAAGGGGTGCAGGCAGAACGCCTGCACCCCTTCGGACCTGCATGTTTTGCTTGAGGCGGCGAGCGGAATCGAACCGCTGTACAGGGCTTTGCAGTCACGAATTTGTCGCACGTCTGATCCCCATAAGTCCTGGTCAGGACCTATCCTAGCTCACGCCTGGGAG
>JBBQRO010000020.1:0-39332 GCA_038214685.1 Acidimicrobiales bacterium | reverse complement strand
CTCACGAACTGCGGGCGGTAGACCGACTCCGGCGCGGGCACGTCGAACCCTCGCGCCCTGCAGAGGAACTCCAGCGTCGTGCGCCAGCGGTCGGCATCCATCGACCCCGTCGGGACCTCGGTGAAGACGAACTCCTGGAGCATGCGCCAGCCCTCGGGGGCGTCGTCGGTGCGGTCGTCGCCGTAGCGGTCGGCCATCTGGTCGAGGCCGGCGTCGGGCGCCCGACGTTGCGCCTCCAGGGCGGCGACCACGCCGGCCCGGACCTGGGCGACCACGTCGTCGGGCACGTGGTCGCCGGCCAGCACGCCGCTGCCGTACACGTCGTCCCGTCCGATGTGGATCGGTTGCAGGTCGACGCCGGCCTGCCGGCGCCGGCGGGGTAGGGCGTCAACCAGGGCGACGATGGCGTCGATGTCGCCCCTGGCCAGTTGGGCTCGCGCCGTTTCGGCGTCGAGCCGCACGAGCGTCGGCGGGGCGATCCCGAGGTGATCCAGGGTGGCGAGGAACTCGATCACCTGCGGGTTGTCGGGGTCGCCACCGACCCGCCGGCCGGCGAGGTCGGCCGGGTACCGCCACGGTGACGACGACGTCACCAGGGCGCCGATCGGGCTGCGTTGCACCACCATGGCCACGAAGCGGGCGGCGATGTCGCCGTGCTCGGCCCGCGCCGACAGGTAGTGCTGCACGCTGGTGAGGGCGATGTCGGAATCGCCGGAGCCGACCCGCGCCACGTTGTCAGGGCCGCCGGAGGGATCGAGGATCTCGACGTCGACCCCGTGCTCGGCGAACAGACCGTTCACCGCTGCCGCCAGGTACGGCAGGTGGAAGCCGGGAAGTCAGTTGGGGCAGTACAGGGTGAGGCGGACGTCGCGTGCGGGCATGCCCGTCATTCTTACCCCTCAGGCCGGCGCCGGCGCCCGGCCACGGCGCCCCGCTGACAGCCTCCACTACGTTGCGCGGGTGACACACGATCCTTCATGCGGTCCGTACTACGGGAAGTTCCGGGGAACCGTCGTCAACACCGTCGACCCGATGCAGCTTGGGCGGGTCATGGTGAACGTCCCGGATGTCGCCGAGGCGACATCGTCGTGGGCGACACCGTGCGTTCCGTTCGCCGGCACCAACGCCGGCATCCTCGCCCTGCCTCCGGTCGGCGCCGGCGTGTGGGTCGAGTTCGAGCGGGGCGACCCCGACTACCCGATCTGGGTCGGCGGCTACTGGGCCACTGCGGCAGAGGTGCCGGCGGCGGGGGCGGGCGCCATCACGCTCCGGACGACGGCGGGTAACGGGATCGCCGTGAGTGACGGGCCCGGGATGGCCGGCGGCATCCTCCTCATCACCCCTGGCGGCGCATCAATCTCGGTGAGCGACGCCGGCATTCTGATCACGAACGGGAAGGGAGCGACGATCTCGATGACCGGGCCCACCACCGACATCAACGCCGGCGCCCTCACGGTCACCTGACGTGCCGGCACCCGTCCTGAACCTGGGCGCCACCGTGGTGTGCAGCCATGGGGGCCAGGCCACCGCCCTGTCCCCGGACCGGCGGGTGCTCGTCACCGGTCAGCCGGCGGCCACCATCGCCTCGCGGTACGTCGTGGCCGGATGCCCGCTGACCCCGCCGTGCGCCGTCGGGCAGTGGCTGACCGGCGCCACGCGCGTGCTGGTCGGCGGCAGCCCGCTGGCCGTGCAAAGCGGCGCATCCACGTGCATGCCGTCGGGAGCTCCGATGCTGGCCCTTGCGGTGCAGCCGCGGGTCACGGCAGGGGGCTGACCTCGACGTAGACATTGATGGCGGCCGGCGTTCCATGAGCAACTCCAGCGCCTTGGGGGCATTGTCGAGGCGGGGGACCCGATGGGTCATCAGGCGGTCGAGCCATCCGGACATGACGATGTCATGGACGCCGGACTCGAAGTCGGCCCGGCCGGCGTTGACGGTGCCCACCATCACCTTGTTGCCGAGGACAAAATTGAGGTTGAGGGCGCCGGACGGGACCTGGGCCCGGCGGTCGCCACCGGTCACACTGCAGAGGACGAGCACCCCACTGCCGCCCAGGACGCACATGGCGTAGATCATGAGCGGCGGGACCCCGTGGCCTCGAACATGATCGAACGGACAGTGGGTGTGCGCACCGTCCCAGGCTGTCGGCATCGAACTCGGCCCGCCCCCGCTCGACGAGCTGCGCCAGTTAATCCGTGGCCTCGAGGATGTCAGCGATTCGCTCGTCGTCGCTGCGACTCACAGGGCGATTGCTTCTCGCCTGACCCGCTCATCTCGTGCCTTCAGCCCTGCGACGGAGATCACGTCAACAGGACGACCGAGTAGCTCGTGGAGCTCGTCCTGAAGATGGAGGAGGTCGAACAAGGAGCTGCCGGACTCGAACTCCACGAGAAAGTCGGCGTCACTCGACTCGTTGTCGGTTCCACGGGCGAGAGAACCAAAAAGCGAGATCGAGACGCCGCGGTGCCGGCGAGCCGCATCCTTGATGGCGTCGCGACGCTGTTCGACCAGTTCACGCAGCCCGGGAGCCGGCGTCGTCGCCATGGATCGATGGTATGCCGGATTTGACCCTCTGTAGCCCGATCGAGACCCGGTTGTCGCCGTGGCGAGATGCGCACGCCATCAGCGACGACCGCAGCGCAGCGCAGCGCAGGCGCGTCGTCGAGCCGAGCTCAATCGCTTTACGCAGGCCGCTCCCGCTGAGGGCCGCGTCGATCCGCCGGAATTGTGAGGGCGGTACGGAGACCGTACGTTTGGCTCGTCGAGCGCTCCGAAACCCTTAGTCAATGTTACACTGTAACCTTGAACAAGGGTGACTGTTGAGCAAGGTTGTGCGGAGGCGCTGGCAGTCGGCGCTGGGGCGCGCTGGTGCCCACCCTCTCCTGCACCGGCGAAAACGGTCGAGCGAGCGGGGTCAGCGTGGGCCGGAATGTCCGGTGCCCCGAGGGATGATCCACTGGGCCGACAGCTCAGTCACTCCCACGATCGCGTCGAAGTCGAAGTCGCAGTCGTAGTGCAGCACGGTCGCCCCGTATTCGAGCGCAGTGGCGGCGACGATCAGGTCCGGTATCGGTCGTCGGTGAGCAGACGCGGCAGCAAGGAGCCGCTGGATGTCGAGTGCACGCCGGGCGACCGATTCAGTCAGATGTAGCCACGGCAGGGTCGCCAGCCCGTCCCAGCGCTCCTCGTAGTCGGTGGGGCTGCGCGCCGAGTACAGAAGCTCCAGCGCCACCATCTCGGTCATGAACAGCGCGCCATCAGCGGCGAGGCCTTCAGCAGGCCATCTGCAACGGCGCTATGGCGCTGTTGCTCGAACGCCGACTTGTCGGCGATGAAGACCCCTACCGCCACGCGCCGCGCATGACCTCCGCGTTCCCGAGGTCATCGTCGGCCGAGCGGCGATCTCGGCCAGCGCCCGGTTCACCGTCTCGACCTTCGTCGATGTCCCGAGTTCTTCGGCCGCTGCTGCCAAAGCCTCGTCATCAATGTCGACCAGTGTCCTCGTCATGAACCCTTCCTCTCGACCACCGGGATATCAAAACCGTTCCTAGATGATCACACGCGACGGGGATGCGGTGGCCGAGCTTCGACCGTTACCAAAGCGGCGGCTCGGCGCGGCCGCGCTCATCGAGCGGTTTCGGACCCTTCCCCCTGTCGACGCCGAGCGGCTTCGGGTCGACGTCGACGCGGTGATTGACAGTCGCTGCGACGACCGACCCCTCAAGCGTGTTGGACACGAGCACGCTGATCCTCATTGACCGGCTTCATCCCGCTTCATCCCGAGGAGCGCCAGCCGAGCCCGTCATCACTGCCGTGACGCTTGCCGAACTGTCGGTTGGACCGCTCGTGGCCGTGACCGACGGGGGCCGCGCTGCGCGCCAGCTTCGGCTTCAGCAGGTCGAGGCGGCATTCGAGCCACTGCCGTTTGACGTCACTGCCGTTCGACGCCCGAGCGGCCCGATCCTTCGGAGCGGTTGCCGCCTTGTTGCGACGGTCCGGCCGGAAGACGTCTGCGCGGGCGTTCGACGCCATGATCGCCGCAACCGCGCTGGCCAACGGGTTGCCCGTTACACATGCAACCCGAGCGACTTCGAGGGTGTCGACGGCTTGCGGGTGGAGGCCATCGCACACCCGGACAAGCAGCGCTGATTCCGGGCCGCCTCCTGACGGCGAAAGGCCCAATCACGGGTAGAGGGAGCGGGCGCCCGACAATCAGGCCGCGGTCTTCACACCGAGCCGACGGAGCTTCTGGGCGTACCGGCGGGCCTCCGTCCGGCCGATGACCCGACCCAGCTCGGCCAGCATGGCGGGCAGCGGGGGTCGCCCGCTGAGGACCCACCGGGAGAAGGCGCCGTCGTCGAACCACGCTGCGTCCGCCGGCGTGAGGCCCGGCTCCTCCCACCGCCCCTCGACCATCATCCAGCGCAGCCGGCCCCAATCGAAGCCCTCCTCCGCCGCGGTCGAAAGGAGCCACCTGATCTCCGACCACGCCGGAGGCCGGTGACCGGCGCGGCCGGCCACCAGCACCCCCTCCAGCCACGCGGTCGCCACGAACTGGGTGGCTGGGACCTCGGGTGGGGCGGTCGGGAGCCCGAGCGCCCGCTGAAGGCAGTCGAGGGTGACGCCGAAAGCCGGCGGTTCGGTGAGGACCTCGTCGCCATGCCTGACCCGGCTGACGACCTCCCCGTCGCGAGCGACGAGGACGACGACGTCTGCTCGCACCCGCGGGCCCGCAGGACGGTCCAGCGACCGGGCCCACCCGCCCGAGGCCACGCCCAGGACGGACCAGTGCTCGGGCGCCACCGTGCCGAGGAGCGCGTCGGCGGGAGCGAGGCCGTCGAGGGGGAGGATCCCGACGTCGGGACCGTCCGGCTTTGGGACGACGTGGACGAGGATCCCGCCGCCGTTGTCGGCGACGGCCCGGCCTAGGGACTTGGCCAGAGCGGGGAGGTAGGCGTGGTGATCGGACGGACATTCGGACTCGGGCACGGCGCGCGTCGTCCCTTCGAAGGAGAGTGGCAGCGGAGGTCCGTCGTGGCCCGACGGCGAAGGCCCGGCCCGTGAGGGCCCATCCCCTGAACCTTGCCGCGCCACAACGTGGGAGTCAAGGCCCCGCCCGGTAGATTTACGGGGTGTCGGCAACGGGGAGCCTTGAGCACGCCCTCGACCTGAAGCGGAGCGGACGGCTGGACGAAGCCGTCATCGCCCTCGAGGGCGTGCTGGCCCGCTCGCCGTCGAACCCGATCGCCTTCGCCCACCTGGCCGAGGTGCAACTGCGTCGCCGCCGGCTCGCCGACGCGGCCGACGCCCTGGAACGGGCCGAGACGCTGGCCGGCACTACCGCGTTCACGGCGCGCATCCGAGGGGATCTGCGGTACCGGGAGCGGCGGTGGCGTGATGCGGCCCGCTGCTACGCCGACGCCGAGGCGCTCGGCGACAAGGGCACGTGGTCGCTCGTCCAGCTCGCCCGTTGCCATTTCCGCCTGAACGAACTGGAGGCGGCGCGTGGGGCGGCATCGCGCGCCGTGGAGCGCAACGACGGCGAGTCGTCCGCCTGGGTTGCCCTCGGCGAGATCGCCCTGCGCGAGGGCCGCGAGGACGACGCGGTGGCCATGTTCGAGCGGGCCCACGACCGGGCGCCCGCCGACCAGTTTGCCTACGCCAAGCTGATCGAGGCCCGTGTCCTGCGCCTGGCTCCCGAGGACCGCGAGCGTGAGGTCGAAGTGCTGCTGCGGAGCCAGGACAAGGGAAACCGCCACCTGCTCGGCGTCCTGGCCAAGCTGCGCAGCCAGGGGGGCGACGACCGGGCTGCCGCCGAGGCGTGGGGCGCCAGCCGCAAGCTCCACGGCGACCTGTTCTCCCGCAAGATGGAGGCCTACGCCTTGAACAAGGCCGGCGACGCCGAGCAGGCCGTCGCCCTGATGCGGGCCTGCCTCCTCGAGGATCCCGAGGACGTCGTCCTGTTCCAGAACTTCGTCCGCATCCAACGTAAACGGGGCGCGCTGAACGAGCTTCGTTCGACGCTGGAGGAGCTCGTGCCGCTGGCCGGCGGTCGGCGGGGCGCCGTCTACGGCGAGCTACGCAAGCTCGGCCCGGCCTGATGGATCTGCCGGCGCCGGCGCCGGGGGTGGCCCCGCCGGCGATCGCCGATCTGGTCGACGTCGCCGCGGTCGAGACGGTCGTGCGCCTCGACGGCCGGCCGGGGCGGCTCTCGGAGCTGGTGCTCACCGCGGATGTCACCAGCGCCCTCGCCGTCCTGCTCGAAGCCGGCAGCGGGGAGGCCGGCGCCGCCTTCTTCCTCGTGGGCCATTTTGGCTCGGGCAAGTCCCACCTTCTTGCCGCGGTGGCCGAGCTGGCGGGCGGGTCAGGTGCCGACGACCGGCTCGCCGGGTGGGCGCCGGCCCTGCGCCACGCCGCAGGCCGGGCCCGGCCGGCCCTGGTCGTCGCCGTTCCGCTCGTCGAGCACCGGGCCGCGGCGCAGCTCGAAGACCTGGTGCTCGGCGCGACCTGGGCCGCGCTGGGGCGCCCGGCGCCGGCCCCCGGCACCGACCGACGGGCGGCGTGGAACGCGGTGCTCGCCGCGGCCGGCGACGACGGCGCGCTGGTGGTGCTGCTCGACGAGCTGAGCGAGTTCCTGCGGGCCAAGCAGGGCCCTGCCCTGGTCGAGGACCTGCGCTTCCTCCAGTTCCTCGGGGAGTGGGCCCGCGAGTCGCCGGTGGTGGTCGTCGCCGCCCTGCAGGAGAGCATCGAGGAAGTGGCCAACGTCAGCCAACGCGAGCTGGCGCGCATCCGTGACCGATACAGGACGCTGAGCCTGTCGATGCGCCACGTCGAGGATCTGGTGCGAGGCCGGCTGGTGCGCCTTCGCCCCGGTGCCGACGCCTGGGTCGAGCGGGCGCACCGGGAACTGGAGTCGGCCTTCCCGCAATGGGGGATCTCGCTCGACCGGCTCCAGCGCTGCTATCCGCTGCACCCGGCCACCCTGTCGGTGCTGGAGGGCCTCCGCTTCCTGTTCTCCCAGCAGCGCGGCGTGGTCGACTTCATCTGCCGTCAACTGCGAGGTGACGCCGGCGCCGGCATCGCGCCGTGGCAGGAACGCGGCTATCGAGAGCTGCTGACGCCCGACCGGGTCTACGACCACTTTCGGGCCAGACTTCACGAGCGGATCGAGACCCGCCGCCTGGCGGAGACGGTCGTCCCCTACTACGAGCGGGCGGTCGGGGAGATTCTCGACACCCCGGCCGACGGCGAGCTGGCGATGCGGACGGTCAAGCTCCTGTGCCTGCTGGCCGCGTCACCCCTCGAGCGGCCCCGCAGCGCGTCCGAGCTCGCCGACCTGCTCCTGACGAGGCTCAGCGCCCTCGACCCATCAGCCAACGTGACCTACCTCGAGCGCGCCGTCCTGGAGCCCCTCGTGGCCCGCGGCGCCTATCTGGTGGGCCGGGCGGGGCCACCAGCGACCTACACGGTGGAGCTGGAGGCCGACGCCGCCGAGGTGGCGCTGGCCCGCCAGACCCAGGCCCGCGCCGAGCTGTCGCCTGGTGACCGGCGGGTGGCACGCACCCTCGTCGAGCTCGGGTCTTCGTCGACGCTCCCGCTGCAGCTCCTGGCCGACGTGGGCGCGTCACGGCGCGAGATCCTGTGGCAGAACACGCTCCGCTCCGTGTTGGTTGTGCCCGTCCGGGTTCCCGAGATGAGCGAGACTGACATCGCCGGCCTGGTGGACCAGGCCCGTTCCCTCGGGGCCGCGGGATGCCTGCTCGTCGCCGAGCCCGAGCTGGGCGACGCCGGCATCGTCGAGCGGGCCCGCACGCTGGCCGAGTCGACCGAGCGGGTGGCGATCTGGGCGCCGCAGCCCCTGGGGGCCAACGCGGTCGAGATTGCGCTGGAGCTGCACGGCCGGCGCCTGGTCCTGGAGGCGGCCCGCGCTGAGGGACGCAACGAGGAGGGCGGCCTGGTCGAGTTCCTCGAGCGTGCTGGTGCCGGCGACGATTCCCGCGCCCGTGAGGTGCTCCAGCGGGCCTACTTCTCGGGCGTGGTGGCATCGGGGGCAGGCGCCGCCACGGTCGACCTGCCGTCGCTGGCCGGGCTGTCATTCGACCGCCTCCTTGTGTTCCTCGCCGACCCGCTCCTGTCGCGCCTGCATCCCCTGCACCGTGACGTGGCGCCAAGGGGCGAGCTCGTGGGGGAGCGGCTCCTGCGCCAGCTGGTGACGGAGGTGTTGACCCAACCCCGGATCGGGGCGGCCGCGGCCGAGCGGGGCCAACTCCGGTCGCTTCTGGCCGGATACCTGGTGCCCTTGGGCCTCGTTCGTCGGCGGGGCGACGTGCACGTGCTGTCGCCCGACCCGGTGCGCAGCGTCGCCGTCGCCGAAGTGCTCCGCCTGGTGCCCGATGCCGGGCCCGTTGCCGCGCCGGAGATCGTCGCCGCCCTCGCCGACGGGCCGGTGGGGCTCACCGAGCCCGAGGCCCTGCTCGTCCTCAACGCCTGTGTTCAGTCCGGCCTGCTCGAGATCCGGCGGGGCCGGCGCCAGATCACCGATCCCTTCCTGACCGTCACGTCCGCCGACCGGCTGCAGGCCGCCGAGCTTCTCGAGCCCGCGGCGAGGGACGCGTTCACCGGACTGGGCCCCATCGTGGGGCAGGGACCGTGGGAGCCTTGGAACGCATCCCTGCAGCGGGCGGCATGGGAGCGGGGGAGGGCATGGCTCGAAGCGCGCCGCGAGGATGTCGTCCAGGTGCGCGGTGGGCTGGAGGCGATGGCGGACAACGCGCTGCTGGCCGGCGTCGGCACCGACACGGTGATCGCCGACCTGGCGCCCGTCGAGGCCGTGCTGGCCGAGGTCGACACCAACCTGTCGGCCGTGCCGGGACTGCGCCAGGTCGTAGCCGGCGTGGCCGACACCGAGGCGGTCCTGCTGGCAGCCCGTCGGGTCGCCGCCGTCGCCCGGTTCTTCCGGGAGGAGCTGGCCAAGGTCGAACAGGCGGCGTCGTACCTGACCCACCCGCAGCTCGAGCTTCCCGAGGACGCGGTCCGCCTGCGCGCCCTGCGCGACGAGGCCTGCCGGCTCGTCGAGGGCGTGCTGGCGCTGGCGGCCGAGGATCGCGTGCGCGAGTTGCTGGAGATGGAGCGGGAGTTCCGGCGGGCCTACGTCGCCACGTACAAGGAGGCGCACGACCGCTTCTACGCGGGACCTGCGGCCAATGAGGCGGCCTCCGTACGGTCCTCGGCCGCATACCAGGCGCTGGCCGCGCTGGCCGGGATCGGCGCGCTCGCGGTTCCCGACGACCGGGTGAAGGTCGACCGTCTCCTGGCCGCCGCCGCCCCGACCCCGTGCGACCGCCGGCTCGACCTCGAGCTGTCGTGGAAGCCCCGCTGCACCTGCGGCTTCGCCATCGGCCACCAGCCGCCTCCGCTCGACGTGGACGCCGTCACGGCTCTCGCCGACCGCGGCGTGAGGGAGCACCTGCGAGAGCTGCACCGGCCCGAGCATCGGGAGCGGCTCGAGCCGGCGCTCGATCATCTCGGTCAGCTCGGCCGCGACGAGGTGGCTGCCGACCTACGGGCCGTCCTGGGCCTCGTCGCCGACCCGGGCAGGGCCGACCCGGTCGCCGTCGCCCACCTCCTGGCCGGACCCGTCTCGGCGGTCATGGCCGACGTGCTGGCGGGAGGCCACCTCGTCGTGCCCCGCGACCTCGCCGGCCTTAGCGAGGACCTGGTCGGCCGACGCTTCCCCAAGCGGCGGTTGCTCGAGCTCCTGGCCGGCTGGGTCGATCCCGACGGCGACCTTCCCGCCGGCGGCTTCATCGAGATCTTCGACTCGGGAGCCGCTCCGGCTGCCCCGTCCACCCCGGCGCACCGCGGGCGGGCCTCCGGAGCGACGGCCGAGTTCGTGTCCCGCCGGTTCCCGCGGCTGGCCGCCCGCCTGCCCACCGAGCGCGCCGGCGAGTGCTTCTGGCTGGCGGCATGGTGGGCGACCCGTGCTGCCGATGCGGATGCTCCCGGCTGGCTCCCAACTGCGCTCCTGGTCGAAGGGGAACTGCTCACCATCGCCGCCGACGCCGCCCTGGGCGACCTCGGGGCGCGCGCCGAGCTGGCCGAGCTCGACGGTCGGATAGGGACCGAGAGCCTGCTCGGCGACAAGATCGGCGCCGCCCTGCACCTCCCGGATCGCACCGCGGCCGAGGTCGCCGGTGTGCTGTCTGGCGAGCGCCTGCTCCGCCATCCCCTGCGGCTGGCGGCCGACGATCTGGCCCGCCGGGTGGCCGCCGACTGGCAGCTGGCGGTCCGGCTTCCCGACCTCGATCCTGGGGCGCTCGCGGCCAGCCATGCTCTGGTGGCCGAGGCCGAGCTGGCGTCGCTCGGGCTCGTGCTTGGCGCCGCCCGCCTTCTCGGCGACCTTGAGCGCCGCCTGCCCGCCGCATCGTGCCGCAACCTGGTCGAGGATGTGTACCCCTCGTCCTGGGCGCCGGTACCCCTCCTGCTCAGCCGAGCCGAGCTGGCGTCGGTCGGGCCGTCGATCCTCTCGGGACCCGCGCTGGAGGAAGTCCGGCTGGCCGCGGGTCGCACACTGGCGTCGGCCGACGCCGCCTTCCGGAGCCATGCTGACGCCACGTTTCCTGGTTGCGTGCCGATCTGGGAGGTGGGTCGGATGGTGCTGACACCCCTGCTGGCGGTGCATGACCGCGTCGCCGTCCTGGTCGTGGACGCCATGCGGGTCGACGTGTGGAGCCGTCTGCAACCGTCGCTGGCCGAGGCGCTTCCCAGACGCCCGCTGCGCCAGACGTGGGCCGTGGTGCCGGAGCCGACCCGGACGAGGGAGGCCATGGCCGCCCTGTACCTCGGGCGCCCGGTGGCCGCGGGATCCGGTCCCGACTCACCCGCCGACCTTGGGCCCCCGTTCCCGCACCTCGGCTTCGAGGCTGCCGTGCTCGTCGGCGTCGACCGTGATGGGTCGGCTGCGGCGTTACGGGAGCTGTGGGGCGGCGGCCCCCGTATCTCGGTGGCGGTGGCCACCGGCGTCGACGAGGCGCTGCACCGTTCGTCATCCGATCTGGCCAGCCTGATCGACGAGGCGGTCACCGGGCTGGATCGCCGGGTGATTCCGACGCTGCAGGAGTTGCCGGAGGGCGTGCCCCTGGTCGTCCTCGCCGACCATGGCTTTCGCGAGAACCGTTCCTGGGGTCGCGGGTCGACGGCGCGCTATGGACACGGCGGTCTCTCCCTGGAGGAAAGCGTCATTCCAGTGGCCATTTTCGGCGCGGCCGACCGCTGATCCGGACCGGAGCCACGGGCGCCCTGCGGCCGAGGAGCTCCCACTGGCCCCGCGTAGTTTCGGGCCGGTCAACCTACCGATGCAGTCGCAATCCCCTCGGATGTCGCCGCGGCGAGAAGCGCCCGATCACCCGCGACGACGACGAGGTCGGCATCACGAACGCGATCTGCGCCGGCGAGATGCACAGCGTCGTAGCCGCGCAGTCCGTGGAGCTCGGCGAGGTGGCCGGCGCGACGCGCCAGCCCGTCGTCCAGCTCGACGAGGTCGAGCTCCTGGCATCTCGCCTTGAGCTCTCGGACCGCGGCCCGGAGCTGCCGCACTGTCAGCCTCCCCAAACGCTGGGCCTGCGCCAGTGCGGCTCTACCCTCCGGATAGACGAGCCGGATGCTCACGGCCCGGTCGGCTCCGTCCCAGAGCGTGGCGGCGCGGGTGGAGCCGGGTTCGGACACAAGCAACGGCACGACGGCGGACGTGTCGAAGTATGCAATCACCGGCGCTGGTCGTCGATGAGATCGGAGACGGTCCCCGTTCCCGTGATCGGTGCTCCGGCGCGACGCTTCTGTTGAGGCGCAGGGGTCACGACCCCCTCGGCGATGAGCCGGTCGAGCACGCGCTCGGCGTCGATGGGGAGCACTCGGGCGACGGCGCTGCCGCGATCCGTCACGAGGACCTCCTCGCCCTCGCGCACCCGCTCGAGGTACCGGCTCAGGTTGTTGCGCAGCTCCCTCACACCGACCTCTATCAATGGGGCGCCTCCTTCAATGTAGCCACCACGACAATCCCATTGTAGCCACCCGGTGGGCGTCGGGAATGAGGGCCACATGGCCCTACGGCCACAACCGGTGACATCTGGTGCGATAGACGACTCCACGTGTCACCAGTTCGGCCGAAGTCATCCCCACAGCCAGTCGCGGAGCCCCGACGCCCGCGTGATGGGTCGGTTGACCGCAGCGCGCACCATCTCCTCAGTCCCGGCGACGATGAGCCGCCGGCGGGCCCGGGTGATGGCGGTGTAAAGCAGCTCTCTGGTGAGGATCGGCGAGGTCGGGTTGGGGAGGAGCACGGCGATCTTGTCGAACTGGGAGCCCTGAGCTTTGTGGACTGTCATGGCGTAGACGGTGTCCACGGAGCCGAGGCGCTGCGGGCTGAGCTCGACGACGTCGCCTCGGCGCTCGAAGACGGCCCGGACTCCGCCGGCACCGCCGTGGGCGACGACCACGCCGGTGTCGCCGTTGAAAACGCTCAGGCCGTAGTCGTTTGCGGTTACCAGCAGCGGACGGCCGACGTACCAGCCGGTGCCGCTGGCGAAGCCGTCGACGCCGGCGGCGAGCCAACGCTCCACGTGGGCCGTCCACGCCGCCACTCCGTACGGGCCTCGACGGTGGGCGCACAGGAGGCGGAAGCTCCCCAAGGCGGCCAGTGCCTCACGACCTTGACCCGCCCTGGCGGCGGCGGTCACTGCGCCCCCTGCCGTCACCATCGCCTGGCGCACCGGCTCGAGGGCGCCGCCCTCGGCCCGACTGGCCTTCGCCGCGTCCACCGGAAGCCAAACGACGTCGTCGTGGCCACCCGCCAGCGCCCCGACGGCAGCGTCGGCGTCGCCCCGCTGCACCGCCTCGGCCAGCTCGGCGATGGCACCGGCGAAGCGGTGGACGTGGCGCAGCACGACGATCCCGTCGGCCACCGCCGCCCCGGCCGGCGGGGCCGACGCGGGCACCGCCTGGTTGCTCACCTGTGCCACTGCTGCCCGGGCCGCGTCACTCAGGAGCAACCCGTCGGCGGCGGGGCCGACGATGTCGCCCAGGACGGCGCCGGCCTCCACCGACGCCAGTTGGTCGGGGTCGCCGACCAGCACCAGGCGGGCGCTCGGGCGGACGGCCTCGACCAGCCGGGCCATCAGGGTCAGTGCCACCATCGACGTCTCGTCGACCACGACGACGGCGTGGGGGAGGTGGTTGCGACGGTCGTGGCGGAAGCGGGCCCGGTTGCCGGGCTGCCATCCGAGTAGCCGGTGCAAGGTCGATGCCGACAGGCCCAGGAGCCAGTCGCGCACGTCGGTGGAGACGTCGAGCCGGCGAGCCTCGTGGTGGACCGCCTCCTCCAGCCGCGCCGCCGCCTTCCCTGTGGGCGCGGCCAGCGCCACCAGCGGAGGTGCGGCGCCGGCGGCAACCGACTGCTCGTGGAGCAAGGCCAGGACCCGGGCGACGGCCGTGGTCTTGCCCGTGCCCGGGCCGCCCGCCACCACCGCGAAACGGCGCAGCACGGCGGTGGCGGCGGCGAGGCGCTGATAGTCGGGCGCCGGCCCCTGGAAGAGCCGGGCCAGGCCGGCGGACAGGACGGCGGTGTCGATGTCGCCCGCCGCCAAGCCGCCCCTCGTCCGGAGATCGGCGGCGACCTGGCGCTCCTCCCGCCAGTAGCGGTCGAGGTAGAGGCGGGTGCCGACGAGGCGCAGTGGGCGATCGTCGCCACCTTGCACCCCCACTGTCGCGAGCGCGCTCGATGACACAGCCCCACGCCACTCCGCCGCCTCCGGCCACGGCAGCGCTCGGATATCAACCGGGAGATCCGTGTCGACCGTCACCCGCTCGCGGATCGTGGCCAGGTCGGTGCAGACGTGCGCCAGCCGGGGCGCCCGAACAGCGAACGCCGCCGCCAGCAGCACCCGCTCGTCGGCCTCCCCACCCAGTTCACCGAGCCGCAAAGCCACATGGACGTCGGCGGCCGTCAGGGCGCCGGCCTCGTTGAACGCACGCAACAAGCCAGTTGCACCGTGGGCCAGCCTGGCGTCGAACGGGTCGAGCTCGACGACCTCCTCGTCGATGGGCAACAAGCTCACGGCGCCACCGTGCCGCGGTCGAGCAGGTCGCTCAGCGCCTCCACCAGCGCCGCCGGCGGCCGCCAGGCGAAGACGCCGCACGGCTGGCCGTCGACCCGGGGCGTGTCGGCGCCGACCATGCCCCGCACGAAGAGGTAGGCCACGCCGGCCAGGTGCTGCCCCGGGTCGTACGCCGGCAGGCGCCAGCGCAGATAGCGGTGCAGGGCGACGGTGTACAGCAGCGCCTGCAGCGGGTAGTGGGCGCCGTGCATGGCGTGGACCAGCGCCGCCGGTCGGTAGTGCCACGCACTGAGCGGCTCGTCGCCGATGCCCAGCCAGTTGGTCTTGTAGTCGACCACCGCGTAGCGGCCTTCGGGCGTGCGAAACACGAGGTCGAGGCTGCCCGACAGGTAGCCCCGCAGCCCGGTCTGCAGGATCGGGTCGGAGAGGCGGTCGGCGTACACAGCGAAGGGATCGCCGGCTGGCAGGTGAGAGCGAAGCAGGTCGCCGACCTCCTCGGTGGCGACACTGCCCGTCGGCTCGTCGCCGCCGGCCAGCGGCAACTCGAAGCCCAGCTCGTCGACCCGGTCGGACCGGCCGATGTCGCGCAGGCGCAGGTCGCCCAGCAGCGGTCCGAGCGGCGTGTCGATGGCGGCCCGCAGTCCAGCGAGCACGCGAGCCGGCGATCCGACGTCGACGGGCTCCCATGCGTTCGCCTTGGCGAACGCAGCCTGCAACTCGCCGTCGAGGTCGGCGGCGGCGAAGTCGGCGCTCTCGAGCACGCCGTGCACGAACGTACCAACCTCCGCGCCGCCGGGCATCGTCGCCAGCAGCGACGGCACCGCCCGCAGTGCGGCGTCGTCCGCCCCATGGCCGTCCCCTCCGCCGAGCGGCGTCGAGAGCACCTCGTCGGACAGCACCGGCTCCTCGGCCTCGCTCCCGACCTTGGCTTCGTAGACCCCCGCCGTGATGCCGCTGTAGGAGGTGCGCCGCCAGCGGGGGTCGAGCGTGCGGTCGAATCGGCCCGCCGACAGCTCGTCGGCCTCCGGCGCCTCGTCGACCCACACCGTCCCGTCGCCACCGTCGACCCGCTCGACGCTGATGCAGCCCGGCGCGGCCTCGGCCAGGTCGGCGAACAGCGCCACAATGGCCGCATCAGCCGGAGGCGAGCCGCCCGACGGGTCGACGTTGCCTTCGTCGTCCCGGGAGTAGAGGAGCCGGCACAGCGCCGAGTCGCGGCTGTCCCACGACGCCGCCCACCACACAACCGACTGGTGGCGGGCGCGGGTGAGGGCGACGTAGGCCAGCCGCAGCTCCTCGCCCCGCCGTTCGACGAGGTGCTGGCGGCCGGAGCCCCGGTGCTTGTTCGTCCTGCCGCCGACATCGATGGTGCGCCGGTCGCCGGCGTCGGCGTCGTGAAACACCGGCGGCTCGTCCTCGAAGAACCACCCCGGGTCCCAAAGGTACGGGCAGTAGACGACGGGGAACTCGAGGCCCTTGCTGCGGTAGATCGTCAGCACCTGCACCGCCTCGGCATCGGACTCGAGTCGGCGGCTGCGGTCCTCGGTGTCGTCCTCCTCGCCGGCCTCGTTGACGCGCTGGCGCAGCCAGCCGGTGAGGGCGGTGACGCCGAGCTGCTCGTCGGTGGCGGCGCCGTGCAGGAGTTGGCCGACGTGGCGGAGATCGGTGAGCTCGCGCTCGCCGTCGACCTTGGCCAGGACCCGGCGGGCCAGCCGCTCGCGGTGGCTGATCGTCTCGATGAGGGCGGCCACGCCCCGCTGGCGCAGCACCGCAGCCCACCGGTGCAGGCGGGCGTGGACGTCCTCCCACGCTGCCTCGTCGGCGGTGGCCACCTGCTCCGCCGTCCAGCCGAGGAACGAGGTGAGGGCGGCCTTCCGTGCCGCGTTGGTCTGCGTGGGGTGCTCCATGGCCACCATGAGGTCGAGCCACTGGGCGGCCGCCGGGGTGGCGAGGACGCTGCCCGCACCGTTGACCACCGCCGGCACGCCCACGGCGCCGAGTGCGTCGCGCACGGCAATGGCGTCGTGGTTGCGGTGGACGAGAACTGCGACGTCGCCCGGCCGGATGGAACCGGTGGGCAGCAGGGCAGGCGACGACAGCAGACGGACGACGTCCCCGGCGAGGTCGGCGGCGATGCAGGCCCGGGCCGGGACGAGGCCGAGCCAGCCCTTGGCCGTCAGCCTCACCAACCCGTCCTCGCGGTGGAGCACCCGGACGCGCAGCGGCTCGTCGACCGGCGCCCCGGTCATCCTCCGACCCTGGTTCGGTGGTGCGGCCCGGACCTCGCGGTAGACGATACCGGCGTGGCCGAGCCGGGCACCGTCGAACAGCACGTCGTAGGCGTCGAGCAGGCCCTGATCGCTGCGCCAGTTGACCTCGAGCGTGCCCTCGGCGCCGGCCACCCGCGCCGCCTCCAGGTAGGCGTAGACGTCGGCGCCCCGGAAGGCGTAGATGGCCTGCTTGGGGTCGCCGATCAGCACAAGGGTTGAATCCGAGCCCGGCCCGAAAGCCCGGCGCATGATGTCCCACTGGACGGGATCGGTGTCCTGGAACTCGTCCACCAGTGCCACCCGGTAGCGGGCCCGGAGGCGCCGGCACGCGGTCTCGCCCCGTACCGGATCGGCGAGGGTGTCCCGGAGCCGGGTGAGCAGGTCGTCGTAGGTGAGGACTGCCGCCAGCCGCCGCCGGCGGTCGACCTCCTTGCGGACCGCGCCGGCCAGGCGCCACCGCAGGTCGGCCGGGCTGTCGCGCTCGGCGTGGCCGGGCTGGAGGGCCGCGTCGGAGTTCGACACTGCGATCTCGCCGATCTTCACCGCCTGGGCCAGGGTGAACGGCGCCGGACCGCTGTCGTGGAACTTGCGGACGTACAGGTCTGTGACCACCTCGTCGACCAGGTGGCGGGAGTCCTCGACAAAGGCCACGTCGCGCTCGACATCGCCGGCCACGCCGAGGCCGTTGAGCACGTGCTGGCAGAAGCCGTGGGTGGTGGCGATGGTGGCGGCGTCGAAGTCGGCGAGGGCGGTGGCGAGGCGGTCGCGCCGGCGGCGGGCATCGGCCGGTCCGCCGGCGGCGAGAAGGCGGAGGATGTCATCGTCGCCGTTGGGCGTGACGCCGGCGAGGGCGAGGGTCAGGCCGTGCTCGGCGGAGACCATCCGCTCGCGCACCCGGTCGCGCAGCTCGCTGGTGGCCATGCGGGTGAAGGTGACGATCAGCAGGTTCTCGAGCGGGAGGCCGTCGGCCACGTAGCGGGTGGCGAGGGCGGCGATGGTAAAGGTCTTCCCGGTGCCGGCGCTGGCCTCGAGCACGGCGACGCCGTTCGGCAACGGCCCGCAGACGTCGAACGGGGCGACCGTGCGGGCCACCACTGATTGCCTGGACCGGCCTCCCGGGCCGGTCACTGGTGCACACTCCCTCTGGGAGAGTGCACCAGTGAGTGTCTCCTGGACCGGCCTCCCGGGCCGGTCACCGGTCCTCCATCGTCTCGGTGGCCAGCAGCCCGTCCCACAGCCGACGGGCGGCGCGTCCGAAACGCGACTCTTCGATGGTGTCCGCGTCGGCGATGAGGTCGTCGAACGGGCGGACGCCGCCGAGGACGAGCCGGTGGGCCACGTCGACGTCCTCGCCCGTGAAGTACCTGGTGCTCTCCCAGGCATTGCGGGCGGCGGCGTCGGCGTTGCGGCCGAGGGCGACGCCTCGGACGTAGGCCGCCGACGTGGCGCAGTAGAGCGGTAGTGGGTCGCACATGCCCCGGTCGTAGAGGGCGACGAGGCCGTGCAGGTGCCGGCGGGCGATCTCGGGATCGAGGGCGCCGGCGGCCAGCCGGGCCACTGTGAGATTGGCGTCGGTGGGACCGTCGGCCCGGCTCCGGCCGATGGTGACGACGTCGAGCGCGTCGTCGGGCCGAGCCGCGGCCAGGGCGAGGTAGCGGGCCCAGGCCGACAGCCGGTGCTTGGGGCCGACCCGGCTGTAGGTGACGGTGCGAACCACAGTGCCCAGGACACCGGGGACGGTCCCGACGAGCAGGCGGCCGTCCTCGAGGCGGACGTTCACCTCCACGCTGTCGGGGGCGTGGCCGGCAGGAGCGGCGGCGACGAGCGCCTCGGCCGAATGACAGATCCGGGCCAGCGCCTTTGTCGACAGCTCGTCGGGCGGGAGCTGGCCCCGGGCCAGCTCGGCGGCGATGCACGCGTCCATGGCGCCGCCGGCGAGTCGGGCGTCGAGGATGCGCTGGCCGACACCCCATGACTTGAGGCCGTCCAGCTCCACGGGCAGGGCGTCGTCGACCTCCTCCGTCCAGTCGCCGAGCGACATTCCCAGGCGCTGGCGCAGGAACGCCTTGACCGGGTGCTGGACGAGGCGCACGAGCTGGTCGAGCTCCACCACCTCCGACCGGGCAAACGGCAGCGTGGCGGTGAGGAAGGGCCGGGGCGGCTCCCGCTCGCCGGTCAGCGCCCGGGCGCCCTCCAGCGTGACGGTGTCGAAGCTCCAGGAGCGGTCGGCAACGAGCCGTCCGGGCATGAAGTTGCGGGGGTCGAAGGGCTGAAGCGGGTGGCGCACGACGACGCGCTCCCGGGCCGGGTCTACTGAGCCTTTGAGGGTGGCTGAGCCTTCGAGGGTGACGGTGCGGTCGACGAGGTCGAGCAGCTCCCCGATCGGCACCGCCGGCGGCCGCTCGGCGTTGGTGCGCTCATCCCGTCCCGCGTAGGTGATGACCAGGCGCTCGGTGGTGGCGAGGACGGCGTCGAGCAGGAGCTGCAGGTCCTCGCTGCGGCCGTCGCGGTCGCCGACCCGGGGGTCGGTGAGGACGAGGTCGTCGCCGTCGCGCCCGGTCCGGCGGGGGAAGGCGCCGTCGTCGAGGCCGAGCAGGCAGACGACCCGGTGGGGCACGGATCGCATGGGCACGAGCGTGCAGATCGTGAGGTGGCCGGTGCGGAAGTTGGCCCGCGTGGGCTGGCCCCGCAGGCGGTCGGCCAGCAGAGATCGGAACTCCGGCAGCTGGAGCCGGGCGGTGCTGGCGGTTCCCCCGGCGGTGGCCTCGTCGAGCACCTCGTCGAGGATGCGCTGCAGCTGGGCCCGCTGCCAGGCGTCGTCGTCGGTCGTGGCGAGGAGGGCGTCGGCTGAGTCAGCCAGGGCTGCGACCCACGTGGCCACGGGGGCCGGGCCGGTGAGCGCGTCCAAAGCCCGCTGCAGGCGGTCGACCAGCTCGGCGAAACGCCCCGCCAGGTCGATTGACCCGCTGTCGACGTCGTCGAGCGGGAGGGCGCCGCCGACCAGCCGTTGGTCCTCCTCGGCCATGGCCACCCCCACCAGAACCCGGTCGAGGCCCGACCGCCAGGTGTTCTGGGCGACGGCTTCGAGCTTGAACGCAGCCCGGTGGGGGGCGTCGAGCCCCCAGCGGATGCCGGTGGCCGCTACCCATCCGCCGATGCGGGCCAGGTCGTCGTCGTCGAGGCGGAAGCGCCGGCGCACCGGCTGGCGTCCGACGAGATCGAGCACCTGCGACGCCGTCACCCGGGCGTCGGCCAGCGTCAGGAGGTTCCACACCGCGCCGAGGACGGGGTTGGTCTGGCGCAGCGAGCGGTCGGCCAACCTGACCCGGAGGTCGACGGGGCGGTCGCCGTCGGCGGGCGCGTCGTCGTCTGTCGCCTCGCCGGCGCCGAAGGTGGCGTGGATCAGCGGGGCGAACGTCTCGATGTCGGGGCACATGACGATCACGTCGCGGGCCTCGAGGGTGGGATCGTCGAGGAGCAGGTGCAGGATGGCGTCACGCAGCACCTCGACCTGTCGTGCCCGGCCGTGGCACGAGTGGACCTGGACGCTGCGGTCGTCGGGGCTGAGCACCGGTCGTTGCTCGGGCTGGCCGGAGAGGGGCTCGCCCGGCGGGGCCTCGTCGGCCCGGATGGCCTGCTGGATGCGACGGAGAAGCGTGTCGGGCGGGCGGTCGCCGAGGTCGACGGGGCGGTGGCGGTCGACGGCGGGCTCGTCGCCGCCGGCCGCAGCCAGGACGAGTTGCATCTCGCGGGCATCCCGGCCCCAGGAGGCGAGGAGCGGGTTGCGGGCCAGGTCGGCCGTGGAGTCGTCGGCCCGACGCCCCGGTGCCGTGGCGGAGCCGGCGACACCCGCCCACAGGGTGGGGGAGGGGTGGAGGAGGAAGAGGTGGACGTGGCGGTGGGTGGCCAGCGAGCGGAGCACTTCGAGGTAGCTGGCCGGGAGGCGGGTCAAGCCGAAGATCGACAGCCGGCGGGGAAGGTCGACGAGCGTCGGGTCGGACCGGAGGCGGGCGCAGGCCTGTTCCAGCCGCTCGGCCGGCCCGGGCACCCGGAGACGATCGCGGAGGCGGCGCCACAGCTCGGCTTGCCAGACCGAGTCGTCGGGGAGCGGGGCGCCGGCGACGTCGACGTCGGCGCCCTCGGCCCATGCCCGCAGCATGCCGGGACGGTGGACGGCGTAGCGGTCGAACAGGTCGCTGATGTGGCGGGCGGTGCTGAACCGGCGCGACCGGCGGGGCTCGCCCGCAGCGCCGGCGCCGAGGTGGCCGGCCACCGTTGCCAGCCACGGGTCGGTCAGGCACTCGTCGAGCAGGTCGAGCAGCGGCCACACCGCCCGGTCGGGCAGCCACGGGTCGGCGTCGGCCTCGAAGCCCGACGCCGCGGCGATTGCCCCACCGATGAGCCGGCCGGGGAAGGGAAAGTCCACGTTGGCGCACACCCCGTCGTGGCGGCCGGCCGACGTCCCCAGTCTTCCCGAGAGTCGCTGAGTGAGCCACCGCTCGACGCCCCGGGTGGGGACGGAGATCACCTCAGTTTCGAGCGGGTCCGCCAGCCCGTCGCCCAGGACGTCGCCCAATGCGTCGACCAGGGCGTCGGCCCGTTCGGAGCGGTGGAGTTGCAACCCGCGCCGCGCAGGGTCGGTGGGCTGCGGAAGAGCCAGGGCCTACCCGTCGGCGGCGGCCTGCTTGGCCTGGATCAGGTGGTACAGGAGGATGAGCTGGGTCAGGGCCAGCGGCTCGTCACGGGTGTCGGAGTCGATGCGGCCGAGCGACTCGGGTACGGGCACGTCGACTCCCAGCTCGTCCCAGATGGCCTGCTCGACCTTCTTGGTGTCCTCCCGGGCCGCGTAGGAGTGGATGTGGACGGAGTCGACCGGCTTGCCGTCCTCGTCCCGTCTCAGCTTGAGGTGCATGCCCTCCTTGACGTCCTCGTCGAGGATGGTCGTGAGATCCGGGTGGCTGATGGTCGGGCGCAGCAGGAGGTAGGCGCTGAGCGGGTCGGCGGGCGTCTCGCCCCGCTCCTCGATGGGCGAGAAGCGCACGACGATGTCGGCCGCGGCCCGTTGCGGGCGGATGAACTCGACGGACTCCGGTTCGCGCTTCTTGAGATCCTGGCGGACCTGCTCCTCGGTGTAGCCCCGCTTCTGGGTGTCGCGGCGCAGCTTCCAGGCGATGCGGATGTCCTCCGGAGGGTCGAGGTAGACGGTGATGTCGAAGCAGGCCCGGGACTTCTTGGTGTGCAGCGGCAGAAGCCCCTCGACGATCACGAACTCACTCGGCTCCACGTACTCCGGGCGACTGAGCTCGCCGGTGTCGTGGTCGTAGATCGGCTTCAGGATGGGATGGCCCATGGACAGGTGGTGAAAGTGCTGGTCCATGATGTCCATGTAGTTGCACTTTGGGTTGAGCGGGGTGAACGGGAGCCCCTTGCGCTCCTCGCGGTCGTAGCGGTGGTAGTCGTCGGCCGCAACGGACGTGATGCGATCCCTGCCCAGCGCCTCCACCAGCCCGGCGGTAAGGGTGGTCTTGCCCGTCCCGCTGTCGCCGGCGATGGCCAGCATGATGGGCCGGTGGCCGTTGCCACCCTCGCCTCCAGCTTCCCGCTGGAAGTTCACCTGCTTGTCCGTCACTTCCTACCTCCGGTTGTGGCGCCCCGTGTCATGCCGCACTCTAGACAGGCCGCCCCGGGTCGACCACGAGGCGGGCCCCGGGATCAGCAAGGCCGGAGCCTACGGCCGACTGGATGGGGTGGTCAGGAGACCGTCTGGGTCCGGACCGGCCTCCAGGCGCCGTCGGTCACCCGGTACAGGGTCAGGACCTTGCTCCGAGTGTCGCCGAAGGTGTCGAAGGCCACCTTCCCCGAGGCCCCCGACATTTCCGTGCCCTGCACGCCGACGACGATGCCGGCCCGCAGCAGTGGGTTCACGGACGACGCGCCGGTGAGCGCCGTTGTGGCGGCGGCGATGATCGCGTTGGCCGCGTCGTAGGCGTACACCCCGAAATCGCCTGGTGGTTCCGCAAACCCGGCTTTGCCGTAGGCGGCAAGGAACAGCTCCGCCGAACCCAGGGACGCGAGCGGGGCGCCCACCGAGCTGGCCAGGTCGCCGTCGCCCGCCGGCCCGGCACGGGCGATGTAGGCGTCGTCCTTCAGCCCGTCGCCGCCCATCACCGGGACTGTGAGCCCGGCGGCCATCGCCTGGCTGGAGAACCGGGCGCCGACCTCGTACTCGCCACCGAAGAACACCAGATCGGGCCGGAGCGGGGTGATGGCCCGCAGGACGTCGGCGAAGTCGGTCGCACCGTCGGCGACGACCCGGTTGACCACGACATTGCCGCCCTTGGCCTGGAAGGCCGAGCCGAAGGAGTCGCCCAGCCCGCGGCTCACCGGCTTGGTCTCGCTGACCACGGCGACGCGCCGGGCCTTGACCTCGTCGAACGCCGACGCGGCAAGGAACGGGCCCTGCACGTTGTCCGCCGCCACCATGCGGAAGTAGTTGTCCCATTGCCGGACGGGCCGGGCGACGTCGGGCCCGAGGGTCAGGGCGGGGTCGGTGTTGCCGGGGGAGACCATCACGATGCCGGCGTCGCGGAGGACCGGTGCGACCTTGGCCGCCACCCCGGAGTTGTAGGTGCCGACCACGCCGACGACGGCAGGATCCCCCGCCAAACGTCGCGCCGCGGCCTCGCCCACGGTCGGATCGGAGGAGTCGTCGGCAGCGACGAGCTCGAACCGCCAACCGGGGACCGGCTTTCGTTTGTTGGCCTCGTCGACCGCCAGTTGCACCGAGTTGCGGATCCCGCGACCGAAGCCGACGAGGCCGGCGTCGAGGGGCGCCACCACGCCGATCCTGGCCACTCGCACGGGGTCCGAACCACTGCACCCCGCAGCCAGGAGGGCGACGACCACGCCGAGCACAAGGCGCCGCCGCGCCGCCCCCGACCGGTTGGCACGTGGTCTGGCGACTGGCTCTTCCACCGTGGCCTCCTGCGCTGGTCCTCCAAGATGGCTACCACGTCACCGATGCGGTCGACCGCGACGAAGCCGGCTTCTGGGAGCGCAACGGTCGGTCCCACGGGAACGCCCTGAGTGCCCGGCGTGACCCGGGGTAGAGTGCGGGAGGCCGTCCGATCTCGGGGCGGTTGACGCTCGCCTTACGCAGCAGGGGAGGGTCTCCGGTCGGTACGAGGGACACCATGCAACCCAACGGCGAGTTCTCACTGGCGTTCGGTCGGGCGTTCGGCGCGGTCGTCGTCGATATCCATGGCGCGCTCGACGCCGACAGTGCCGGAGTGTTGCGGGACCGGCTGATGGACGTCATCGACGGGCAGGGCAACCGTCACCTGGTGATGGACCTGGTGGGTACGACCCGCATCGATGCAACGGGGTTGGCCGTACTGCTCGACGCCCACAAGCGCATCCAGAAGAACGCCGGCACGCTGGTCCTGAGCGGTGCGAGCCCGGGCGTGCTGTTCGCTGTCGAGGCCGCCGGCCTCGACAAGGTCTTCTCCCTCACGCCCGCCTGGGCCCATCCGGCCCACGGCCGGCGGGCTACGAAGTGGCGACTGACCGCAGGCTGACCGGCGTAGCCGGAAAAGCTGCGAACGGACCACCACCGCCCTCCGGGCCGTTCGCTAGGCGTGGACCGGCTTCAGCGGTGGCCGGCGGCTGGCCCGCCACCCTCGGCGCAGCTTGCGGCGCTCATCCTCGTCCTTGCCACCCCAGATGCCGGCTTCCTGGTTGCTCTCGAGGGCGAACTGCAGGCAGGCATCCTGCACCGGGCACGCCTGGCAGACCGACTTGGCCGCCTCGATCTGGTCCACGGCGGCGCCGGTGCTGCCGGCCGGGAAGAACAACTCGGCGTTGGTGTGCCGGCACGCGGCGTCGTCGCGCCACCCTTCGTTGTCCCAGTCGAAGATCGGGGTCCACGTCACGGCCATCGGGCTCACTCTTTTCGATGCTCGGATGTTGGGGCACGATGCGCAGGGAGCAAGGCTGCGCACGCGAGAGGTTCGATTTTCGGCACCACGTTCCGCCGGGACCCGGTAAGGCCGACATACTGTCGACCGGAAGCAGCCTCACACTGCCCACCCAACTTCCCGGCGTACTGCACATCGGGACGTTGCCGGGGTCCGGGGCAACGGACTGCATTCTCGGGACTGCATCTTCGGGATTGCATCTTCGGGCGCATCCCCGCACGGGGGATGCGCAGTTGACCAGAACGAACGACTTTACGCTATCCGCTCGCCGATGTCAGCTCCCCTCATCGGCGGACCCAGGGTATCGATCACCGGTGCGAGCCGTTGGGCCGGAAAGTCGTACTGTGGGGTGCGTCTCGAGAAGCCGGGGCCAGAGGGAGTTGACATGGCGAGAGAAGCGCTGCTGGCCCGCACGTTCGTGGAAGTGGCGGACAGCCTGGTCGACAACTTCGACGTGGTCGATCTCCTCAGCCGGCTGGCGGACCGGTGTGTGGAGATCGTCGACGTGACCGCCGCCGGCCTCCTCCTCGGCTCGGCCGACGGCGAACTCCGGTTGCTGGCGTCCTCCAGCGAGGCGGTGCGGGTCCTCGAGCTCTTCGCCATCCAGACCGACGAGGGCCCGTGCATCGACTGCTACCGCACCGGCCAGCCGATCGTGAACGTCAACATCGTCGACGCAGGCGACCGCTGGCCCCGGTTCGCCTCCAAGGCGGTCGAAGCCGGGTTCCGGTCCGTTCATGCCATTCCCCTGCGGCTGCGGGGCCAGACCATCGGTGTGCTCAACCTGGTCCGCGGCCACGAGGGCGCGCTGCGGGATGTCGACGTGGTGGCCGCCCAGGCGCTGGCCGACGTGGCCACCATCGCCATCCTCCAGCACCGGGTCACGTCGGATGCCCAGGCGCTGAACGAGAAGCTCACCCAGGCCCTCAGCACCAGAATCGTCATCGAGCAGGCCAAGGGCGTGGTGGCCGAGCGGGCCGGCGTCGACATGGAGCAGGCCTTCGTCCGCCTCCGCTCCCACGCCCGTAACCACAATCTCCGCCTCACCGACCTGGCCCAGGCCGTGAGCACCAAGTCCCTGCCGGTGGCGTCGCTCGACGTCTGAGCGGCGCACCGTGAGCATCATTCTTCAGGTGCTCTGTCGGAACCCGGTGCCGGTCACCGATCCCGTCCCCGCCAGGGTCTACCTTCGACCACCGTGACCAGGCGCGACCCGTGGGCGGGCATCCTCTCCGGGCCCCTCGACGGCCCGGCCCGCATGCGGGCCACCTACGCTGAGGTCACGGGGGCGCCCGGCCTGGCCGTCCGCCACCGCGGCAGCGGCTTCACCGGCACCCTGGTGCGCTGGGAGCGCGACGGCGTGGTGCTTCGGGGCGCCAGCAGTCTGGATCGGATCTTCCTGGCCACTCCGGGCGGATTCGAGGTGGAGGGCAGAGCCGTCACGCTCGTCCGACCGCCGGTGGCTCGACCTACCACCAACGTCGTCGTCACTGCGTCAGGGTCGCTGGCCGTGGCCGGGCAGAGGGCCCGGGTGGCCCGGGCCAGCCGGATCCTGGTCGAGGGGGTGCACGACGCCGCGTTGGTGGAGCGGGTATGGGGCGACGACTTGCGGGTGGAGGGCGTGGTCGTCGAGCGGCTGGACGGCATCGACCACCTGGCCCGGGTGATCGACGACTTCGGCCCCGGGCCGGGGTCCCGCCTCGGCGTGCTCGTCGACCATCTGGTTCCGGGCAGCAAAGAGGCCCGCCTGGCCGACGAGGTTGCCCATCCGCATGTGCTGGTCACCGGCACGCCGTTCGTCGACGTGTGGGAGGCGGTCAAGCCCGCAGCGGTCGGCATCCCCGCGTGGCCGGTGGTCCCGAGAGGGGTCGACTGGAAGACAGGCGTGTGCGCCCGGCTGGCGGTCGATCCCGCCTCCATGTGGCCGCGTGTCCTGGCCTCAGTGCGGTCGTATGCGGACCTCGACCCCGCGTTGGTCGGGGCGGTCGAGCGGCTGATCGACTTCGTCACCGATCCGATCTGAGGATGGACTCCCACGCTGCGCCGCCGACCGAGGACGTCGTCGTCGACCGGCTGCACCGCCACCTGCGGAGCTGGCTGGGGGCGTGGCCGCCCACCGGCGGCGTCACGGTGGTGGGTTCGTCCCGCCGCACCGAGCCCGGCTGGGACGGCGCCGTGCGGCCCTTCGCCGGCGTGGCCACGCCTGAGGGCACGGTCCTGTCGGTGGCCCCCGATCGCGTGGACGGGCTCCGGGCCGCCGGCACCACCCTGGAAGAGCTGCTCGAGGCCCTGCCCGAGGCTCTGGGCCGGCCGGGGAGCGTCGTGGGCCGAGGCGTCTACCGGTACGCGGTGTCGCCGCCGGCGGTGGACGCGGTGGGCGAGTGGGTGGCGGCCGACGGACCCGGGGTCCCGGCCTGGTTGCGCCCCTTCGGCGGTCAGGTGCTGGTGGCATGGGAGGACGGCCGGTATGCGGCCGGCCTCGGCGTCAAGCGCCACGACGGGATCGGCCACGAGGTGGCGGTGGCCACCGAGGAGCGGTGGCGGGGGCGGGGCCTGGCCCGGGCGCTGGTGGCCCGAGCGGCAGCGGGCATCCTCGGTCACGGCGGGGTGCCCATCTACCTGCACGGCCGGGCCAACGAAGCCTCGGCCCGCGTGGCCGAGGCCGCCGGCTTCCCCGACCGGGGTTGGGTGGTCCTGGGCCTACCGACGGCAAGCTGAACGTCAGGATGGCCCCGGGCCGCCGCGACCTCTAGTGTCCCGACCCGAACGATCCTGGGGGGCGACGCAGATGTTCGAGACGGAGGTTCGACCCGCGTGCGCGCCTGCGCGTGGTCGTGTCGGAGCTGTGCCCAATGGCCTGGGCCCTCGGGGCCGTTGGTTCCCGGTCATCGCCTTCGCCCTGGTCGCCGGGGCCGTCGTGGCCACCTCGATCCTGGCCCACGCCCACCTCTCCCGGCTCCACCCCTTCCACCGTGAGCTCCAGGGAGAGGGCTGGGCCGACGCCTTCGGCTGGTGGGACGGCTGGTGGTATACGGGCATCGCCCGCCGGGGCTACCGGTTCTTCCGGCCCGACCGGCAGTCGCCCGTGGCCTTCTTCCCGGCCTTCCCGCTCGGCATGCGCGCTCTGGCCCAGGTGGTGGGCGGCCAGCTCGTGGCCGGCTTCCTCCTCGCCGTGGCCAGCGGCTTGGGCGTGGCCGTGCTGTTCCACAGGTGGTGCGTGGTCAAGCTGGGCTCGGACAGGGCCCGTCTGGCCGTTCTGCTGCTGCTGCTCTATCCCTTCGCCTTCTACCTGATGGGGGCGGTCTATGCCGACGGTCTCTTCATCGTGGCCTCGTTGGCTGCGTTCCTCGCCCTAGAGGGGGACCGGCCGGTCGTCGCCGGGCTGGCCGCCATCGTGGCCACGGCCAGCCGCCCGGTGGGGCCGGCCCTGGTGCTCGGGCTGTGGATCCTGTTCCTGGAGCGCACGGGCGTGGTCGGTCGCCTCCGGGGCGCCCCGAGCGGAGGCCCGCCGGGCTGGCGGGGGGTGTGGAGACGATTGCGGCCGGGCGACGCCGGCCTGCTTCTGGCCCCGCTGGGTCTGGTGGGGTACTGCGCGTTCCTCTGGCTGCGCTTCGACAGCCCGTTGGCCTTCTCCGAGGTGGTTGGGGCGCCGGGTTGGGACCAGCCGCCGGGCTTCCATACCTGGTTCAAGGTGCACTGGGTCAAGGCCATGTGGCACGGGCCGTGGACCGACGGCCACTTCGGCCACCTGTTCATAAACGCCGTGGCCACGGTGATCGTCGCCGCCTTCATCCCCGCGGTGTTCCGCCGTCTCGGGTGGGGATACGCGGTCTACGTGACCATCGCCGTGATCGCCACCGCGGCGGCCACCAAGGATTTCGTCGGCATGGGCCGGTACTCCCTCGCCGCCTTCCCGTGCTTCGCCGTCGCCGCCGACATGCTGTTCCGCAGGCCGAGGCTGGCCCGGGCCGTGCTCGCCCTCTCCGCCGTCGGCCTGCTCATCCTGACCCAGCTCCACGCCCGGGGCACGATCGTCAGCTGATCGGCCATCGGACAGATCCTGAACGGCCTCGCTGCACCCGGCTGCCAGAAGGAGCGTCCCGCAGGTCAGCCGCAGGGCAGCGCATGAGCGTGCAGGCTAGGACCGGGCGCGGCACTAACCTCAGCGCGCTCATGGCTCAAGGCGCGGTTGAAGTGGTGGTGGTCGACTGCGGCGGGCCGCCGTCGGAGCTTTCGGGACGGCTGGCATCGCTGCTGGCCCTCGGGATCGACGTGGTGCTGGCGCCGTCGCAGGGGAAGGGTGTGGCCGCCGACCTCCGCCAGATGGCTGACGTCGCGGGCCGGCTGGTCGTGGGGCCGGAGGGCGGCGACGCAGCCGCCTGGGCCCGCCGGTTCCTGCTCGGCCCCGGTGCGCCGGATGGAGCGCTCGCTGTCGTCGACGATATCGAGGGGCTCGACGGCGTCCTCGCCGCCTCGAACGGGCCCGGCTTCGCCGAGCCGGGAACCGACCCGTCCTGGCGCCTCGATGTCCACCGGTCAGACCCCGACCGCGAGCGTGAGGTGGAGTCGTGGCTCACGGTCGGCAACGGCCGCACCGGAACCCGGGGATCGCTCGACCGTCCCGGGCCGGAGTCGTTTCCCGCCCTGTACGTGGCCGGCATCTTCGGCTGGGATCCCGACTCTCGGGCCGGTCCCGAGCTGGTGCGGGGCCCGCAGTGGGCCGGCCTGCGGGGTGAGGCCGTCGGCGACGGGCCCAGCCCGCGTCGCACGCTCGACCTCCGCCAGGGCGTGCTGTTCGAGGAGTCGGCCGATGCCCGATCGGTGCGCTACGCGTCCCTCGCCGACCGCCGGGTGCTGGTGATGCAGGCCGAGGGTGCCCGGATGCCCGACATCGTTGCGCCTGCGGTCGGCAGCGCGGCGGAGGCGGTCGACGCGACGGCCACCGGGCGGGGCGCCCACCTGCGGGTGCAGGGCCGCAACGGGGCCCCGGTGTGGTTCGCCGCCTCGACCGCCGAGGCCGACGGCCGGGCTACCCGCCTGGTGGCGGTCGACCGTGACGGCCCGGCCGACGACGCCCTCGCCCGGGCCGAGGCCCAGGGCCCTATCGAGCTCCTCGCCCGCCATCGGCGGGCGTGGCGGGAGCGTTGGCTCGACGCCGACGTGGTGGTCGACGGCGACGGCCAGGCTCAACGCGACCTGCGCTTCGCCCTGTACCACCTGATGATCGCCGGTGACCCCGAGTGCGACCGGGCCTCGATCGGCGCCCGGTCGCTCACCGGCCCCGGCTACCGGGGCCACGTGTTCTGGGACACCGAGATCTTCCTCCTCCCGTTCTATATCTGGACCCACCCGGAGACGGCACGGGCCCTGCTGGCCTATCGCCACCGCACCCTGCCCGCCGCCCGGGCCAAGGCCGCTCGCCTGGGCTACGCAGGGGCGCTGTACGCGTGGGAGTCGGCCGACACGGGCGAGGAGACCACGCCGGAGTTCGTCTGGCTGCCCGACGGCACCCGCCTCACCATTCTCACCGGCGTCCAGGAGCACCACATCGCCGCCGACGTGGCCTGGGCGGTCCTGCAGTATTGGCAGGTCACCGGCGACGACGGCTTCGTCGAGGAGATGGGCGCCGAGATCGTGGTGGACACAGCCCGGTTCTGGGCGTCGAGGACGACGCCCGGCGACGACGGACGCCACCACATCTGCGACGTGATCGGGCCCGACGAGTACCACGAGGGCGTCGACGACAACGCCTACACCAACGTCCTGGCCCGGTGGAACCTCCGGGCCGCCGAGACTCTCTGCCACCGGTTCCCCGACGCCGCCGACCGTCTGGGCGTGACGTCAGCTGAGCGTCACGCATGGGCCGAGGTGGCCGCCGGCCTGGTGGAGATGTTCGACCCCGAGACCGGGCTCTACGAGCAGTTCGACGGCTTCTTCGCCCGGGAGGACATCAAGGCCGTCGATCTGGCCCCCCGGCCCTTCACCGGGGAGATGGTGGTGGGCGTCGACCGCCTCCGCACCACCCAGGTGGTCAAGCAGGCCGACGTGATCATGCTCGGCCTCCTCCTCCCCGACGAGGTCGATACGTCCATCCAGGAGGCCAACTACCGCTACTACGAGCCCCGGACCTCCCACGGCAGCTCCCTGTCGCCCGCCATCCATGCCCTGGTCGCGGCCCGGGTCGGCGATCTCGACGACGCGCTGGCCTACTTCCACCTGGCCGGCGGCGTCGACCTCGACAACCGCATGGGCAACGCGGCCGAGGGCGTGCACATCGCCACCATGGGCGGCCTGTGGCAGGCCGCTGTGTTCGGCTTCGGCGGTGTCCGGGCCGATGGCGACGCGGTCCGCATCGACCCGCACCTGCCGCCGGCCTGGGACCGCCTGGCGTTCCCGGTGCGGTGGCGGGGCACGCGAATTTCCGTCGACCTGCGCGCCGACGTGGTGGAGCTCGACCTCGACGGGCCGGCCCGCGTGGCGGTGGGCCCCGGGCCTCCCGCCGACCTCGGAGCCGGGCGCTTCGTGGCCGGCAGGCACGAGGGCGGTTGGGCATTCGAGGGCCACGCGTGATGGGATGGCCGCGATGAGCGCATTCGCCGCCCCGCAGCACTGAGACGCAGTCCAGACCTGTCCCGGCCTACGTACAGAGGCGGGACGAGAGAGAAGAGAAAGACCAATGAACCCCACGACAACTGATTTCGCCGCCCAGCGGCGCGAGCTGCTGGCCCGCCGGGAGTCCTACCTGGCCGATGTGGCCCGGTCGACGGCCACCGCCCTCGAGCTCACCGACGACGGCGCCAACCAGGACATGGCCGACGAGGACGGCTTCGGCGAGGGCGACACCCTCAACGTCGAGCGTGACCGGCTCCTGGTCGTGGCCAGCGAGGCCCAGGCCCGGGTGGCCGAGATCGACGCCGCCCTCGGCCGGATGGACGCGGGCAGCTACGGGCGCTGCGAAGCGTGCGGGAAGCCCATCCCCGAGGCCCGCCTCGAGGTGGTGCCCGAAGCCACTCTGTGCGTGAACTGCAAGACGGGCGCCTCCCTGCGCCGCAAGTAGGCCCTCCGGTGCCTGGAGACTCGCACATGGCCGTGGACCTCACCCATGGTCGCCCTGCTGCTGGCCTGATGCTCCCGCCGGGGCTGCCCTGATCCTTTCGCCGGAGGCGCCCCGGTGGCACAATGAGACATGCCTCGCAGGTCCCTCGGGGCATCCGCCGTGCTGTTGGTCGCACTGTGCCCGCTCGCCCCACAGGCGGCGTCGGCCGAGCCGGGGCCGGTGCTGGTGATCGAGGGCAAGGGTTTCGGCCACGGGGTCGGGATGGCCCAGGACGGGGCCTTCGCCCTGGCCAACGGCGGGTATTCGGCGGCGAGGATTCTGAGCCACTTCTACCCGGGAACGGCCGTGGCCCGGCGCACGGCCACGGTGCGCGTCGGAGTCCACGAGTCGGCCGGCCCCGTTGTGGTCGTCCTCCCCGGGGGCGGCGAGGTGCGCGACGCGCAGTCAGGGGCCCAGTCGCCCGGCTTCCCGGTGACGGTGGCCCCGGGCGGAAGCGTCCGGCTGGCCTTCGACGGGGCGAAGTACAAGGCCACGCCCCTCTCGGGCGCCACCCTCAACCGCATCGCCCCGCCGCCCGTTCCTGCCACCGTGCCGGCGCCTGGGTCCGCGCCCGCGACTCCGGCGCCTGCGATCGCTCCCCCCACCGGCCTGCTCGATCCCCTCCTGCAGGCTCTGATGCCCACCACCGTGCCGCCCGCCACAGCACCGCAGGCACTTTCAGGTCCGGGCATCGCCGCGCCGGGAATCCAGACTGACGCCATCTCCGGCCGAGCCCTCTGGGCCGTCCCCAAGGGCGACTCCCCGGTGGCCCTGCCTGGACCGGGTCGCAGCTACCGCGGCACCCTGAGCGCCACCGCCGCCGGCCCGGGTTTGCAGCTCACCAACGAGGTCGACGTGGAACAGTACGTCCGGGGCATGGGCGAGGTGCCGGCCAGCTGGCCGGCGGCCGCCCTCCAGGCCCAGGCCATCGCTGCCCGGACCTTCGCCGTCCGGGCCGCAGTCGCGGGCAAGACCCTCTGCGACGACCAGCAGTGCCAGGTGTACATCGGCGTCGGCAACGAGCACCCGGCCACCAACGCGGCGGCCACGGCGACGCGCGGTCAGGTCCTCACCTATCAGGGCGCGCTGGCCGAGACCGTCTACTCGGCCAGCGCCGGTGGGCTCTCCGCCACCGCCGAGGAGGGTTTCGGCGCCGGCAGCCCCGACCTGCCCTATCTCCAGCCCGTCCCGTACGCGGTGGGCGATCCTCAGGTGTGGGCCATGACCCTGCCCCTGCAGGACGCGGGCGCCCGCTTCGGCTACCGGGGCGACGTGACCGGGGCCCGGGTGTCGCGCACCGGTCCGTCCGGTCGTCCGCTCGAGATCAGCTTCGAGGGCACGGAAGGAACGATGGCGGTCGACGGCCACCGCTTCTGGGCCGGCCTCCAACTGCGCTCCACCCTCTTCACCCTGCGGGCCGAAGGCGCCGAGCCCGCGGTGCAGGGTGAACCGTTGGCCACGTCGGTCGCCGACATTCCCTCGTTGCCGGCCGGGCTGGCGGAGGTGGCGCTCCCCGACCCGGGCGCTGTGGCCGAGTCGCTGGGCCGGGCGCCATGGGTGGGACTGGCTGTCCTGCTCCTGGCGTTCTGGGCGACGGCGGCCAATCGGATGCGCGCCCGGCGCCCGTCGGCCGCCAGCGCATCGCTTCCCGCCGTCGCCCTGGGCGACGACACCCCCACTCCTACCGAGTGAGCAGAAATGGTCGCCTCACGACCTTTCCTGCTCACTCGACCGGTCAGTTGTTGTCGTTCGGCATACCCGAGAAGCCGGCGATTCCCCGGCGCTGAGGGAGGGTGGGGATGGGAAAATTCGAGATGCCCGGGATGTCCGGCCAAGTGAACGTGGTCGTCGGTGTCGGCGGACGGGTGGTGGCGGTCGGCGTCGAGGTGTCGACGGGCGATGAGGTGACGGTCGGCGTGCTGGGCTCGGGCGTGGTCTCCGGCGCCGCCGTGGTCGCCGTGGTCGCCGTGGTCTGAGGCGCCGGCCGGGTCGTTGCCGTGCTGGCGCCGGCGGACGAGGTGGTCGGACGGGTGGTTGCCGTTGTCGTCGCCGTGCTCTCGGACGCCCCGGCGGTGGGTGCCGGGATCAGATCGGCGAGGTTGATCGCAGGCGACGGGACGGTGGGCACGGTGGTGGGGAGGGGCACTGTGGTGGTGAAGGGCACGGTGTTCAGGGTTGCGGTCACTGCGATGCCGTCGCCCGGCCTCCGGATCTGGGAGGCGTCGGTGGGCACCTCATTTCGGGCCCGCACCGAAAGGAACATTCCGAGCAGGACCAGACTGGCGATGGAGATCAGGGCGATCACCGCGGCATTGCCCGGCCGGACGTTGACCCGTGGCCAGCGCCGGCCGCCTGGAGCGCCGTCGGCGGTGGCGTACACCGCGGATGCGGCGAGGGTGCTGGTGACAAGCATGTTCTCGGCGGCCACGGCCGGGGCCTCGTCGGCCCAGATGGATCCGGACGGAGGGTCGCCGGCGTCGAGGTCGTCCCAGCCGGGCCAGCGTCCAAGGCCAGTCACCCCCAGCGTCGGCAGGTCGTCGAGCTCAGCCGGCGGAGCGGGGGGTTCGACGGGCGGGTCGGACAGACGGACCGCCGTTCCGCCGCCCAGGCCGGCCAGCGGTCCCGGGTCGGCCACCGAGTGCTCGTCGAGCGCCGGCTGCCATTCCGCGTCGTTCACCGGGGCCGCCGGCACCGGCATTGCGTCGGCATCGTCATCGATTGAGTCGTCGGGTCGGGGTGCTGGGTCGGTGGCGGGCGGCTGGTCCCAGTGCAGGGCTTCGGGCCAAACCAGGGGCTCGTCGAACGACGTCGCCGACAACGGCGAGTCGGAGAAGGCATCGGCTGCCCACCATGACGTGTCTTCCGGGCCCTGCGTCTCTTCGTTGGCCATCGGCCTTCCTTTCGCCGGGGCTGCCCGTATGCTATCCGCCGGCCGCACGGGCGCGCACGAGCGCGCCCCGCGCAGCATCGGCGCAGGCGACCCGGTTCGGACCGTACGATCGTGACCGTGCGAGCCGTGATCGTCCCGTGACCCGCCGGAGACCGGTCTCCATCGCCATCGTTGTGGCCCTCGTGGCCGGTGCCGCCGGGGCCGGCTGGTTCCTGCTGCGCCCCGACCCCGCGCTGCCGAAACGGGAAGTTGCGGCCTACCTGGCGGCATGGGAGCGCTTCGATGTGGGTGCCATGCGGGCGTTCACGGCCTCGGCCCCGCCGGAGATGGACGCAGCGGTGACCGGCATGCAGGACGACCTGCGGGTCGAAGCCGCCCGCTTCCGCCCCGGACCGCTGCGGCGCGCCGGCGAGACGGTGGTGGCCGAGTACGCAGCGGAGTTCGATCTCGCCGGCCTTGGCACCTGGGCCTACCCGGGCACCTTGACACTCGACCGGGTTGAAGGCCGGTGGCGGGTGGCCTGGAAGCCGTCGGCCCTGCACCCCGACCTGGCGCCGGGTCAGCGGTTCGGTCGCAGCCGCTCGTGGCCGGTCCGGGCGCCAATCCTCGCCGCCGACGGATCGGCCCTGGTCTCGGCCTCCGACGTGGTCGACATCGGCCTGCAGCCCGAGCGCATCCGTGACCGGGCTGCGGTGCAGGCCGTGCTCAAGGCCCAGCTCGACGTGGAACCGGCCGACGTGGCCGCGGCGCTGAGCGCGCCCGGCGTCCGCCCCGACCACTTCGTGGCCGTGGCCCGGGTGCGTCCCGACCGCTTCGCCCAGGTGCGGCCCGTCCTGGAGCCGGTCCCCGGCGTCTTCTTCCAGCGCACGACGGGCCGCCTGGCGGTGGGGGAGAACGTGGCCCGCCACGTGCTCGGCCGCTTCGACGAGGTCACTGCCGAGCGACTGGACGAGCTCCGGGCGCCCTACCTGGTGGGCGACGACGTGGGCCTTTCCGGGCTCGAGGCCAACTACGAGCGCCAGCTGGCGGGGGCGCCGTCGGGAGAGGTTCGCATCGTTGATGTCGCCACCGAGGCTGCGGTGGGCACCGTGTTCCAGTTCCCGGGGATCCCGCCCCAACCGCTGCGGACCACCCTCGACCGGCGCACCCAGGAGGCGGCCGAGCAGGCGCTGGCCGGCGTGACGTCGCCTGCCGCCATCGTGGCCGTCGACGCCGCCACCGGCGACGTACGAGCCGTCGTCAGCCGGCCGCTCAGCGAGCCGTTCAACCGGGCACTGGCCGGCCAGTACGCGCCGGCCTCGACGTTCAAGGTGGTGACCGCGGCCGCGCTGCTCGGAGCCGGCACCCGCCCCGAGACCCCCATCGGCTGCCCGGCCGAGGCCACCGTCGGGGGCCAGGCGTTCCGGAATTTCGAGGGCGGGTCGCTGGGCGGAACAACGTTCCGGTCGGCCTTCGCCCAGTCGTGCAACACCGCGTTCGTGAGCCTGGCTGCCAACCTGCCCGACACCGCCCTGACCGCAGCCGCGGATGCGTTCGGTTTCGGCATCTCCTATGACCTCGGCCTTCCCACCGCAGGCGCCAACTTCCCGGCGCCCAAGGACGTGGCCGAGCGGGCGTCACAGGCCATCGGTCAGGGCCGCGTGGTGGCCAGCCCCCTGCACATGGCCACCGTGGCCGCAGCTGTGGCTTCTGGCAGCTGGCGGGTGCCGCGGCTGCTGACCGACGCCCCGCCGGGCCTCGCCAAGCCCCTCGACCCCCAGGCCGCCGCCACCTTGAAGGACCTCACCGCCGAGGTGGTGCGCACCGGCACGGGAACCGGGGCGGCGGTGGCGGGCCAGCCGGTGGCCGGCAAAACCGGCACCGCCGAGATTGGCGGTCCCGACCCCGACCGCACCCACGCCTGGTTCATCGGGTACCGCGGGAACCTGGCGTTCTCCGTCCTCGTCGAGGGCGGTGGCGTCGGGGGCAGGGTGGCCGCGCCCCTGGCCGCCCGCTTCCTGACCGCCGCCCCGTAAGCTTCACCGGTGGTGCTACCTGCGATCCTGCCGCCGGGCAAGGAGGGCGTGCTGCCCAGCCAGCACTTGGCGGCAGCGATCGACGCCGGGGTCATCTCCGCCGGCGCCTTCACCATTCCCCGGGACAACATCCAGCCCGCCAGCCTCGATCTGCGCCTGGGCGAGGTGGCGTACCGGATCCGCTGCAGCTTCCTCCCGGGGCGTCACTCCGTTGAGCACCGGGTGAAGGACTACGTGATCGACGAGCTCGATCTCCATCGCGAGGGTGCGGTGCTGGAGACCAACCGGCCGTACCTCATCCCGCTGAAAGAACGGCTGTCCTTGCCGGCCGACGTGGCGGGCAAGGCCAACCCGAAGAGCTCCACCGGTCGCCTCGACGTCTTCACCCGGGTCATCACCGACGGCAGCGACCGCTTCGACGAGATTGCGCCCGGCTACTCGGGCAACCTGTACCTCGAAGTCGTGCCCCTGTCCTTTGCCATCCGGGTCCGGGAGGATCTCAGCCTCAACCAGCTCCGCCTTTCCGTCGGCCGCCCCGAGCTCTCCGACGACGAGCTGCGTGAGTTCCACCGCCGCCAACCCCTGCTGTTCCGCCAGGGCGAGCCGGTGCCGGCGGCCGACCTGGCGGTCGACGACGGCTTGTTCCTGAGCCTCGACCTCAGGGGTGACCGCTCGGGACGGCGGGTGGGGTACCGGGCCCGTGACAACGCCCCGCTCCTCGACATGACCCGGGAGGGCGGCCTCGACCCCGACGCCTACTGGGAGCACGTGAAGGCCGAGGAGGGTGACCGCGTCGTCCTCACCCCCCAGCGCTTCTACCTGCTCATGTCCGACGAGTCGGTCACCATTCCCCCCGACCTGGCCGCGGAGATGATGGCGTATGACCCCACCAGCGGGGAGCTGCGCACCCACTACGCCGGCTTCTTCGACCCTGGCTTCGGCTACGACCAGGCCGGGCTGTTCCGGGGGTCCCGGGCCGCCCTCGAGGTGCGGGCCCACGACGTTCCGTTCATGATCGAGCACGGCCAGCGGGTCTGCAAGCTCACCTTCGAGCGCATGCTCGAGGAACCGGCCACCCTCTACGGCCGGGGGATCGGGTCCTCCTACCAGCAGCAGGAGCAGACCCTGGGCAAGCACTTCCTGCCCCGGGGCGACGACCAACTGGTCCTCGGCGCCCCGTGAAGAACAGGGATCAGGCGATGCAGGGGCCGGTACCGACGGCGCGGGTGCGGGGCTGAGCCAGCACGGGCGCCAGCTCTTCGCTTGCGACCGCGAAGGCGGTGGACCGGCGCAGGCTGGCGATCGCGAACGCCACCCCGATCACCCGGCCCGAGCTGTTCACCAGGGCCGCGCCCGAGTCGCCCGGGTCGAGGTTGGAGTTGAGCACGAGGATCTGGCGGGGCCCGGACGGGCGGTCGTAGATGTCGCCGACGTCGACGGTGAGCCGGCGGACCACCCGGGCGGGGGACACCTCGATCGGCACCTGCCCGAGGGGATGGCCGTACACCGCGGCGGTCTCTCCGGCGACAGCCGAGGCCAGGCCCAGGGACGGCTGGCCCAGGCCGGGCACGGAGAGCACGGCCAGGTCGCGGACCGGGTCGAAGACCCGGACCGACGCCTGCAGGCTACGGCCGTCGGGGCGGAGCACAACGACGCTGGTCGTGCCGGCGACCACGTGGGCGTTGGTCACGATCGTGTCCGGGGCCGGCGAGAATCCGCTGCCTGAAAGGCGCCGCCCGCAGGCCAGGCCGGTCACCTTGACGGTGGACGCGGACACCTGGGACACCAGGGACTGTGGCGCCCCGGCCACGGCCGGGGCTGGGAGCGGGAGGAGGCGGGCCAGCAGATCGACGAGGCCGCCGAGCAAGTCGTTGGCCGGCGCCGCCGCCGGCTGCACCCGCCCGGCGCTGGGGGCAGCCTGGGCCGGCCCGGCGGTCACCAGCGCGGGCACCGAGAGCAGCACGGCCAGGGCCACGGCGGTCGCCGCCGGCCTCCGGCGCCTCACCCGAGGCCGGTCGTGCGCGGCGGGCCTGTGCGTTCCGACCACCATCAGTGTTCCTCCTGCTCCCCATGTCCCAGCGATTCCTGCCAAGGTACCGAACCCATGCTGCTTTACGACCGCGGCCCGGTGGAAGCTTCCCATGTCCGCCTGCTCTCGACCCTCGCCGGGCTGACCGATGCCGGCGCCCGACGCGGGCCCGGCTTCCCGGTGCTCGGGCCCTGGATCGGCTGAGCGAGACTCAGATGGCGACGCGGACGTCGAGCAGCACGAGCGGCCAGGCCAGAACGGCGAGCACGGCCGAGAGCACGCCGGACAGGTCTTCGAGGCGACCCAAGAACCCCTTGTTGGATGCCACCACGAGGCCGATCACGATCCAGATCACGAACCCCAGTGAGACCGGCCTGCGCATCACCCGCCGTTTCTATCAGGGGATTGCGGCATGTCCCCACTCCGCCGCCGATCGGGGGGGGTCCGCTTCGAGGCGCGCCACGAGACAGGCGTTCGGTCACCGGCCAGCGGGGGAACCTGCCAAGGAAGCCGCCGGCCGGCGACAGATCTGGTGAAGGCTGCTCGCTACTCCAGCGTGCAGCCGCAGGAGTTGATCTCCCGGGTGATGATGCCCTTGCCGGTGTCCAACCCGATGGTGGCGGTGAAGGCCATGGAGTAGGCCCGGGCCCGGTTGCGCTCCTGCGCGCACAGCGCGCGGGGCAGCGGCCAGAACAGCTCGGTCTCGGGTAGGGCGTGGCGGGGCACCAGCATCCGGATGCCGTCTCCCGTCGGCTCACAGAACGGGTTCTCGAGGCGGTGCCCCACAGCTGGCGGTAGGCGCCGGTCTCGACCACCTGGCGGTCCCAGCGGGGTGCTGTGTCCCAGGTGTAGCGCTCCTTGAAGTTGGTTCCCGTCGGCTTGGGCAGGGTGGTCTTGTTCCAGGCGCTGTAGGGCGACAGCGGATTGCCCAGGGGGTCGGTCAT
>JBBQRO010000019.1:0-40313 GCA_038214685.1 Acidimicrobiales bacterium | reverse complement strand
CGAGCCGCCTCCACCCGAGCCGCCGCCACCCGAGCCGCCGCCACCCGAGCCGCCGCCACCCGAGCCGCCGCCACCCGAGCCGCCGCCACCCGAGCCGCCGCCACCCGAGCCGCCGCCACCGCGGTTGGCGCGCCCGAGCTTGGCCAGCCCCTTGCCGTAGTAGGCCATCTGCATCCCGGACTGGGCGGCCCGCATGGGTCCCCTACTGATCCCCTGGGCCAGGACCGCGGCCTCGAACACGGGCAGCAGCTTGAGGATGACGAAGGGGGCGAACGCGGCCAGCAGCATCAGGCAGGCCCCGACCACCAGGGCGCCGACGCTCAGGCCGGCCTGGGTGCCGAGGTCGGCCGACGACGACGATGGCGTGTCCAAGCCGTCGGGGCCGCCGCCGGCGAGGGCCGCGGAACCCAGCCCGAGGGCCAGGGCAATGGCGAACTTGGACACGATGAGAGCGATGCCCAGGCGGCACAGCTGGTGCCAGGCGCCCCGCAGGACGGGCCACACCCGGGCGGCCAGGACCAGCGGTGCGAAGGCGAGCAGCAGGTAGAGAAGGGCCGAACGCACCACCAGCTCGGCCCACACCAAGATGGCCCCGACGATGAAGATGATGGCCATAGCCACCCCGAGCAGGCCCTGGGTCATGAAGTTGGCGGCCAGCGCGAAGTGGGAGAAGCGCTCCATGCTCTCGGGCACGGTGGACAGGACCAGTGACGAAGCGCTGTCGGTAATGGCCAGCAGCGCGGCGGTCACACTGGTCAGCACCACGATGGCGAAGACCGAGATGGGTGCCTCGATCACCGCCGGGCGCAGCATCATCATCAGGTCGCCGTTGAGCAGGCCCTGGATCACCGCGCCGAGGATGAAGAGCACCATGAGCACGGCGGCGAAGGCCACCACCGAGGCGACGATCGAGCGGGCCCGGGGGCCGGCGAACCAGCCCTGGTCGAGGCTGACCCCTGAGGACTTGTCGAGGTAGTGGAGCATCTCGGTGAGCACCTTCTTGGCCGCGTTGGCCAGCGCCTCGCCCAGTCGCTTCATGAAGAACTCGAAGGTGGACTCCGCGGCCTTGGAGGCCACACCGGCGGCCGCTCCCCCGATGACGCCGCCTATCCCGTCGCCTACCGCCGAGATGGGGTTTGGAAGGTCGGCGAGGATCAGCGGGCCCATCACAAGCTCCCGAAGCCCACCAGGCGGGCCTCGAGCTCGGCCGAGGTCGCCACCGCCTGGCGGCTGGGGTCCGGCCGGGGTCCGGCGCTGGTGGCCAGCGATGCCATGCGCCAGTCGTCGCGCTCCCATACCAGCCGGTAGGTCTCGGTGTTCCACTCCTCATAGGTGGGTACGCCCCGGGCCGCGACCACGCCCACGTACCAGACCTCCGCGGTGAAGGCGTCGCCGCCACCAGTGACCCGCGTGGCGAGGGGCGCCACCCAGTACGTCAGGGTCCCCTTGGGCCAGCCCTGGCGCAGCTCGGCCAGCTTCGAGCGCAGCTGCTCGACCAGAGCGTCGGCCGCCCCTGATGCCGCCATCGCCCGCCGGGCGTCGAGGGCTGGCCCCTCGTCCATCCCGACGAGCCGCTCGTTGAACTCAACCAGGCTCAGGGCTGCAGCCCGGGCCCCGGCCGCGTCATGGCTGCGGCTGGGGGTGCTCGCTGCGTCCGCACGGGCCGGGGCGGCGGGTGAGGCCACCCCGGCACCGATGGAGGCCGAGGGCGCCGGGGCTTGGCGCTCCCCGGCCGCCATGGCGGCGGGCGGTGACTGGCGGCCCCGGGTGGGCCAGAGGACCAGTGCGCCCGCCGCCACGACGACGACCAGGGCCACGATGGCGACCCTGCGCCGGGCGATCGAGACCGGGTCGGCCATCCTCAGGCCGAGGCGGCGCTGAAGAGGGTGTTGACGATGACGGCGGCCAGGCCGATGATCACGGCCCCGATGCCACCAGCGGCGGCCAGCATCTTGCCCTTGCCCGCCTGCATGCCATTGCCGAACTGCTGGGAGAGGCCCCAGATGCCACCGCCCACGATCAGGCTGGCCAGGCAGCCCCATAGCCCGTACTGGCCGGTCCAGTTGAGGAGCTTTTGCATCATGGCCCCGCCGGGCGCATCGTCGGCGGATGGCGTGAAGCTGACTTGGGCCAGCGACGCCCCGGTTCGGTAGGCCATCGGAGCGACGTTGGCGACGAGCCCGCGGGCACCGCTGGTGATGGTGGCGTAGAACGCCCCGACAACTGCAAACAGGCCCATGGGATCGGAGCCCTCCTTTGTGCACTTGAGGTTGTGGTTGACCCACTAAGGGCGCGGGGTGCTCCGCCACTGACACGGGTCTTTCTCCGGTGGGAGAAATTCGTGTGTCGCCAGCGCCGACGCCGGCGCCCGTAGTGCAGTCATGACCACAAGCGGCTCCGACGGACCCGCTCCCGTCGTCGACCTTGAGGACCTGCGCGCCGCCTGTGGTCCGGTGGTGGCGCTCTACCGGCGATTCCTCGACAGCGGCGGCCGCCAGCTCGACATGGACGAGCTCGACGATGCGCTCGCGGAGATGCGCCGCCTGCCGCCCATCAGCGGGCGTATGGGGCGAGCACTGGCCCTGGTGGCCAGTGGCGGCGCCGAGGCCACCACCGAGGACGTCATTGCCGCCCTCGATCTGCTCAGCGACGCACCCGGGTTGCGCCCGGCGATCGAGGCCGCCGCACCGCCGCCGCGACCCCGAGTCGGACCACCCACCCAGGGTGCCCAGCCGGTGCTGCCTGGCCTCGATTGATCCGCCCGGGGCCGGGGCCGGCCCCCGCCTCCCAGTCGGCCTGTGACGAGGAGTTGCGCAGGATCCCGAACGGGAAGGCACGGGCGAGCGTGCCGAGCCTGGCGACTTCGGCTCGACACAAGGCTGGGAAGGCGGGCCGTCCAACAAGGGGGCGCTCCTCAGCGGTTCCGAGACGATGATTGCGGACACGGGCTCTGGACGCACCCGGGAGTCGATTTGAGCGCGTCGTGCCTGTCGTCTCAGAATCGACCGTTTCTGACACCGTCGGGACGTCCCGGATACGGCACCCCTGCGGGAATCGAAGCCGGACGGGTCTTACGGGACGGCCTGACCCAGGGACACGCCCTGTGACCTGGGCCGGCCCCGCAAGCGGTTCCTCCTGCGGGACCCCGGTCGTCGTTCCTCCTGCGGGACGCCCGCTCGCTCGTCAGGCGCGGTCCGCCACCTCGGTACACCGGCGCGTTGTCGAATGGTCTGCCCGCCGCGCTACGTCCGCAGCCGCGCGGACAGTCAAGCCCTGCCCTCGCGTAACCGGCCCTACGCCCCTACCGGCACTCTACGTGCTACTCCGACGGAGGAGATCGGCGGCATACTGAGACGCGCGTCGTGGGACAGTCCGCCTCGACCGATCTTGCGTCCTGAACCGTCGATATGTCGCGCTAGCGGGAGGCACCAGCGCGGCATCGGAATTACTGGATGCTGTGGATGACTCGGCCGTTGGGAGGCGCCGCACCGCACGTCAAAGTGCGGCGTCGAGGACGCCGACTGTGGATTCGAAGCTCCTATGTCAATGCCTTGTTTGGTGCCGGGCGTCCCACGGCACTGAGGGCAGGCAGGAAGCCCGTGGCGGGCTTCCTGGTCGATTGTGCCAGCGGGCGATGCCCGGGTCGTCAAGGCTTCCCCTTCGGGCGGCCGGGGGGCCGGCCTTGACTACCCTCGCGTGTCCGGCCCCGCCTGGAAGGGTCAGGCCGCTGCCGGCTTGGAGGCTTCCCGTGCGCGCGCGTCGCGCATCATGTGCTTCCACACGACGTTGCTGAGGTGGCGCTTGAGGACGCGCATCGACTCTTTCTTCGAATGGCACCGGCGCGCGTTGGCAAAGACTTCCTGCGCCTTCGGGTCGCAGCGCAGCTGGGTGACGGCCATGCGGTGGAGCACGGCGTTGACCCGGCGGTTCCCGCCTCGGTTGAGTCGGTAGCGGACCGGCTCGCCGGCCCCCTCACCCGAAGACGCCGGTAGGGGTGCGGTGCCGTTGAAGCGGGCGAAGCCGGCCTCGGTGAAGCGCCGGGGGTCACCCACTTCGACCAACAGCTCGGCCGCTGAGCGGGCCGCCAGGCCGCACAGCTCGCCCAGGGTGGACCCGGCCCGGGCCGCCAGCGCTTCAAGCTCGACACCAACCGCCTTCTCCTGGGCGTCGAGGGCGGCGACAGCGGCAGCGTGGTCGTAGAGCAGGCGCAGGCGCAGGGCGGTAGGCGCGTCCCAGATCCCCTGGCGGTCCCTTCCGGCCAATGCCCGCAGGCGGGGCCGCACCGACTTGGTCCGGGGCAATTCGTCGCGGATCGCCTCGGGCAGGGCCATGAGCAGGGCTTCTGCCTCGTTGAGCAGGTGCTGGCGGGCCTTGTGCAGCGAGCGCCGGGCGTTGTGCCACAGGCCCAGCAGCTCGGTCGTCTCGTCAGGGCCGGCGTCGCCAGCGGCCCGCTTGAAGGCCACCGGGAGCTCGGGATGGGCCAGGCCCTCACGTGCGATGCGCTCGGCGTCGAGCGCATCGGTCTTGCCCTGGCGCCGCAGCCGGGACCGCTCGGCGGTGCGGGTGGGGCAGCAGTCCCGCACGTCGTGGCCTCGGCCGACCAGGAAGGTGGCGGTATGGCGGCCGATGCCGGCGGCGCCCTCCACCGCCCAGCGCGCCACTGGCCCGAGCGAGAGGACCCAGGCCTCCATTGCCCGGTGCCCATCGCCGGAGACCTTGAAATGCTCCACGGCGAGCAGCCCGCCGCGCTCGTCGACCACCGCGGCCGACAGCGTCCGCTTGTGGGGGTCGATGCCGACGATGTGGCCGACGGCTGGCGCCGTCGACGTTCTACCCTTCTGCCTTGCTGGTCGCCTTGCCGGCGATGTCGTCACTTGTCCTCCCGGTGTTCGGTACGGTTGGGGAGGGCCGGCCGACAAAATCCCGGTCGACGCAGAGATGCTCGACGAGGCTCCTATGAAGTCAGGCCGGTCCCGAAGGCACGAACCGGGGTCGACACTTCGAATCGAAGACACCTCCTCTCGGAGCGGCGAGCCGCTCCACCGGGGGTCAGGATTCACGGGGAGTCAGACCTCGGTTCGGCCTCCGACCGTAGTGGAGCCGTCGCTCCCTTCCGGCAGGCCCAGTAGAACACCGGGATTCGCGCCTTGCAGCCTCAACGTCTGAATTCGAGATGAGCCACCAACTGCGCCACTCGGACGCTCACAAGCGATAAGATGTGCGAGTCGGCGCGTCCCAACGCCGCACCTCGGATGGCTCTCCCAGCAGGGCCGCTCCACATGGGGTCGAAGGGGAGCGAATCCTCGGGGCGTCTCTATCCGATCCCCGTTCGACGATGGGCTGCTGGGAGCCGCGAGTCGAACGCGGAGAGGACGAGATGACCGCCGAGAACGACTTCAAGTGCCTGATCCGACGCCACATGGCGCAATCAGGCCTGTCCTACCAGGCGGCCCGCCGTTCTCTCCTCGCTCAACACTCCGAGGAGAGCCACGTGAGCACCGAACCAAGCAACTACGGGCCCAACGCAATCGCCGGGCGGGACAGCACGGCGCCCTCGCTCGTCGACATCAGACGACGACCGGATCAATTCATCGTCGACACGGGCCCGGCAGGCATCGAGCACCTGTGCCTCGAAGTCGTGGGCAACAGCGTCGACGAGTTCAACGCAGGACACGCCACCAACGTGGCTATCGCGATTGGCGACGACGGCTCGATCTTCGTCCGCGACGACGGTCGAGGCATCCCCGTCGATCCACCCAATGGGTCGACGCGCTCGGCGCTCGAGATTGTGTTTCTAGAGCCCGGCGCCGGAGCGAAGCGCGCCGGCGACTACTACGCATTCCCCGCTGGCGCGAACGGGCTAGGGGTCTCGGTCGTGACTGCGCTGAGCTCCCGACTGCGCGTGTGGGTGGAGCGCAATGGCACACGCTACGAAGCCGAGTTCAGTTCCACCGACGACGAGGTGGGCCGAGTCGTGCAACACGTTAGAGAGGCCGGCGGAGCGGGACTCGGGCGCACGACCGCCGTGCACTTCTGGCCCGACCCAGCCATCTTCGGCGAGGCCACCGTCGACCTCGAGCACCTTGCCGATCGGCTGGCGCTCCTTGCGGCCGTGAGCGATGGGCTCGTGATCACCTTGTCGACGCCAGGCAACGGTCCCCGAGTCGTGGGGTCGCCAGGCGAGATGGGGCATCTCCTTCACGCGTCGAGCACGACGACTCGCAGAATGACCCGCGCCGAAGGGACGGCGCTCGTCGCGCTGGCCCGATCGGAGGGCGAGTCCCAAGTCGCTCGCAGCTTCGTGAACGGCATCGAAACCGTCGGCGGGGATCACGTCGCCGCAGCCCTCGCCAGCGCCCCGCGCGCGTGCACAATGGTTGTCAGCGTCTGGGTCAAGCGGCCGCGGTTCGAGCGCGTCGACAGGGGCTACGTCGTCCACAATAAAGCGGCGCGAGACCTTGTGACAGCTGCGATGGCAGTTCCAGAGACCAAAGCCAGCTAGTCGACCGCTGCCGGTGGGGTCTAGCGACTGAGCTGACCCCACCGGTTGGCGTGGACAAGAGCTAGCGAGGACGACGCCGCGACGGAATCGGCGATTTGCTCTCGCCGGGGCCCGCCGAAAGCTGTCACAGAACGCGCCGACCGCCCGCCGGATGATCAATCGCCTACCGCCGGGTAGGCGAGACAGGGTGGCCGGGTATCGCAATTCCGCCCGGATGTCCTGCAGGTGTCCCAGTCACGGATCGGCTTTCGGGACGCCGCCCCCGCTGCACCCTCGCGTTCAGGAGCCTGCACCGATCCTCGTCACAGGCCCAGTCCGGGTCCGGCCCAGGCGGAGGAAGGAGGCCGGCACCGGGCCCGGCGGCTCAGGAGTTGACCGACAGGGTCTGTGGTGCTGCGCGGTCCTCGCCGGCCGGCGTGGCGCGCCGTCCCATGAGGTGGCGGTAGAGCTCGACGGTCTCCGCCGGCGGGTCGGTCTCAGGGTCGACGCTCTGTTGCGCTCGGGTGGCCGCCTCCATGGCCCGGGTGATGGCATCGCTGTCACCCAGCTGCGCCGCAGCACGCATCTCGACTCGGAACAGCGACTGCTGTTTGGGCGAGGCGAGCTGGCCCTGGGCGCTGGCCCAACGGGCTGCCTCGGGGTCGGCGTGGTCAAGGGCCAGCTGGCCCATGGCCGCGGCCGCCTTGGCCACGCCCAGTTCGATGGCATAGACGAGGCCTTCGCTCCACGCCCACACGTAGGTGCCCTTGACCACGCCGGCAAACGGCTCGCCCCCCACCAGCTCGAGGGCCCGGCGGTAGAGCGCCAGGGCCTCCGCCGGCCCGGCTCGGCCGGCATCGGCGACCAGGGCCTGGAACCAGGACCAGTCACAGCCCACGTAGGGACCGAGCCGGTAGGCGCTGGCGACCGCCGGGGGTAGGTGGCGACGGCCCCGAGAGTCATCCCCCAGGTGCCTGCGGACCCGGCTCAGGGTCTCCTTGAACGAGGCGTAGGAGGCCGTCTCCGCATCGGGCCAGCAGGCGGCGTGCAGGCGTTCGCCGGGCACCGGGCGCTCGTCGTGGCTGGCCAGATAGCAGACCAGCTCGGCGAACTTCTTGCGCTGGCGGATGGGGGTGGCCCATCCCGTCACCTCCGGCGCTCCCATGACGCTGACCCACACCTCGGGCTTCTCGGCCCGGCTCCGTCGCCGCCGAGGACCGTCGGTCGCCAGCTCCATCAGCGGGGCGACGTCGTCGATGTCGGCCGCAGTGCCCAACAGGGCGCCGGCGGCGTCGATGGCCGCCTCGTCGAGGCCGGCCTGGCTGACCTCTAACCCATCGGGCATTCCGGCCACGTGTACCGACAGGCCGAGCGGCTCGAGGGTGGCGGTGGCATCGGCGCCGACGATGAGCCGCCACCGGGCCCCCACCAGGGGCCCAGGAGCCACCAGGGCAACACCGCCACCGGGAGAGCGGGTCAGCGATGCCAAGCGCTCCAGGGCCTCGGTCGCCACCGCGCCGGGGCGGGCCACGATCACCACCGTCGGCGCCCAGTCGTCGCCGGAGCGAGGATCGAGCCGGCCCGCCACCGTGGATGGCCGCTCCCCCAGAGCCTCCCGTGTGGCCTCCATCAACCCGACCAGCTCATCCTCCAGGCCCTCGGCATCGTCGAGGCAGGACACTGGGTTGGCCATGGCCTCCTTGGCCCCCAGCACCCGGACATCGACGCCCTGGGCCCAGGGCGCGCAAGCCAGTTCCAGGGTCACCCCGGCCAGGAAGGCCGCCACCTTGTCGACGTCGCCTTCGACCGAGAGCGCGCCCAGGGCTTCCAGGTCGATCAGCACCGGTCCCTCCGGTGATGCGCCCAGGCTCACGAGCGCGGGTGAGAGCGAGGCGTTGCCGGCGGCCAGGCGCGCCAGTTCGGCCAAGTCGACGCGCTGGTCGAGCCGCCAGACGAAGCCGTCGTCGGCCGCCTCCCATCCCTCGGGGGCCTCGTGGTCGGGACTCGACAGCAGCACCTCGATGCCCAGGTCCCCGGCCCGGACGGCGACGATCTCGGGCAGGTCGCTGCCGTGGGAGTCGGTCAGGGTGCCGGCGAGGGCCCGCATTGCCGCATCGACCCACTCGCCGGCGTCCTCGGCGGCAATGGCCCGCAGCTGGCGCTCCAGGGGCTCCAGCTCGGGATCGGGGCGGCGGATGTCGCGCCCGGGCCGACAGGCCGCCACCTGGGCCCGGCGCCGACGGTTGAGGGCCAAGACGAAGCCGCCGGCGGCCAGCACCGGCAGGCCCACCATCCCATAGCGCAGCGCCCGGGTACCGGCCTTGGCGAACTGCAGCTGCGGGCCGGCGGACCGGCTGGGGGCGGCCGGCGCTCCGGTAGGCGTGGCTGTGGGCGACGTGGTCGCCGCCGGGGCCTGGGTTGTGGCCACGGCGGTCGGTGCCGACACCGCCACCGATGTCGGCGGTGTTGTCGCCAACGTGGTGGCCACGGCGACGGTGGTCGGAGCCGCGACCGTGGTCGGTGCCGACGCGGTCGTCGGGGTCTGGGCCTGGGAAGGGTTGCCGGCCGTTGCAGGAACGCCGGTGCTGGGTGGCGCCGCCGCATCGGCGGGGACGGACACGCTGGTGAGGCCCACGGCGTCGGAAGGAAGGACGAGCTGCCAGCCGGGAAGGATCACGTCGGGCTCGCTCAGGGTGGCGCCGTCGCCCTGGGGCCGGCCCCGGTTGAGCTCCCAAATCTCCCGCCAGCGCAGCGGGTCACCCAGGTGGCGCTCGGCGATAGTCCACAGGCAGTCCCGGGTCGCCTCCCAGGTCTCGACCACATAGAGCGCTCGGGTGCTCGACGCCACCCCCTCAGCGCTGGCGGCATCGGCGGTGGCCATTGCGGCCGGGGCAGGCCCGGCCCCGGAGCCGACGACGACGGTGACCGCCGCCGGCGGGCGGGGGCCAGGCTGGGCCAGCGCCGGCTTCGACGCCACGAGCATGCCCACCAGGGTGGCCGAGCTGACCAGTCGCCTGGCCAGGTTGCGAGCGGGGCCGGCGAAGACCGCCAGCTTCGGCGTGGGCCGATGAGCCAGTGCCGCCACCAGTTCGACCACGATGGCCCCAGCCACCTGGACCCACGCCAACCAGGCAACCACGGCGGCCAGGCCGATCCAGAACCGGTCGGGGATGTAGGACAGGTCGTGCAGAGCCGCGGAGATATCGGCGACATGCGGTACGCCATGAGGCAGCGGCCAGCCCACGGCGACGCCGAGGCCCAGGGGCACGCCGACGACCAGAGCGACGAGCCCGCCGGTGGCCCCCAGCCCCGAAAGGACGGCACCTCCTCGACGTCGACGTGCTGTCACCCGTTCCTCCTTCTTAGGTCTCGGCGCCGGCCACGCCGCGTACGCCGCGGGCCTCGGCTGAGCCGCGTAGCGTCACCGCGGGCAGCGGCAGGATCGACATCGGCCGGGTGATGGAGACGGTCACCAGTACGGCGTCGCCGTCGACTACAACGGTCCCCGCCCGGCCGATGCGGTCGAGGTAGTCGAGCGCTGCCGCCTCGGCCCGGGCGGGGTCGAGCTCCTGGGCACCACTGTTGCGCACGTCCTCGGTGGCCAGGCCCTGGGCGCCGGCCCGGGCGGCCTGCTCGGCGTCGTTCATAGCCTGGCGCCTGGTGGCCACGATGCCACCGCCGTCATAGGCCAGCCCGCCGCAGCCGATGATGAGGGCGGGCATCAACAAAACGAACAGCAGGGTGACCGAGCCCCGCTCGCCCCGTGCGCTCATGAGGTCGCCCGGAACACGTCGAGGACCGCGACAGATCGAGCCGTCGTCGACCGGCTGCCCGGCATGGGCAGCGGGCCGAGGTCGGACAGGCGCAGCTGGCAGGTCACATGCACGGCCACCGTGCCGCCGGGGCGGAAGTCGCCAGTGTCGACCACAACCGCGGTGGACTCACACGGCAGCCTCGACGCGGCCAGCTCCGCGGCCACCGCGGCTTGCGCCGAGGCATCAGCGTCGCCGGCGGAGCGGGCCTGGGCCGCCTGCAGCGCCCCGTAGTGGGCCACGCCGGCAAGGGTGCCGTCGGCGCGCGCCACCCGACCGCCGAAAACGATCAGCATCATCACCGCCAGCACGGGGACGGCCATCAGGACCAGCTCCAGGCTGGCCGAGCCCCGCTCCTGGCGCGTCACGGCGCCCGGAACTTCTCGACCGGCGCGGTGGCCGTGGCGTGCACCCGCAGGCTCAACCCTGGCACCAGGCTCTGAACCCTTCCGCTCACCACGACCTGGGCCTGGTCGCTGTCACGCGATGAGGTGACGGAGCGCTCGACGAGGCGCGCCGGCCCCAGCGCGTCGAGGAACCCGTTGGCCCGGTCCTCGCCGGCCTGTTCGGTGCCGGCTTCCACCCGGGCGGCGGCCACGCCCTCCTGAGCCGCGGCGGTGACCACGTGCTGGGCGTCGGACCACAGCGCCAGATAGACGCTCGCCATGATCATCACCAGCACCACGGGCGTGACGAGGACGAAGGCCACGGTCGCGTCACCGTGCTCCCCCCGTCCCCGTCGCCGCCCGTGCTGGGACTCCATCCCCGCTCGGCTCAGGGGGTGAAGGTGGGGTCGATGTTGTTGGCCCTGTCGACGGCCATGTTGTAGATGATCGCCCCGACGGCGAGCGCCATCGCCACCGAGATGGCGGTCAGCACAACCTTCTCCAGGGTGGTCATCCCCCGCTCGTCGGTTCGGGTCCGGGCCAGGAACACCTGGGTGTAGACCCACAACACCTGAAGCTCTGCCATGTACAGCTCCTCTCTCAGTTGGACTCATTGCTCCTCGCCCGCGCCGGGCAAAGACCTTGGGGCACGGCGGTTCACACGCCATGGACGATCGCCTGCATCGCCGGATAGCCGATCAGCAGAAGGAAGCCCAGCATCAGCAGGGCGGTGGGGATGGCCATACGTTGCGTGGCGGCCTGGGCGGTGGCCTCGGCGGCAGCCAGCTCGCGCATGCGTACGGCCCGAGCCTTGGCTTCCAGTGAGCGTCTAACCCGCGCCCCCTCCGTGCCGGCCAGGGCCACCGTCGAGGCGGCCTCGACCAGGTCGGGCAGGGCCAGGGCCTCGCCCAGGTCGGCCAGCGCGGCCCACTGTGTCTCGCCCGACCACACCGACTCCTCCAGGACGGCCCGCAGCACGCTGGCCTCCCGGCCCCGACCGATGCGGGCGGCATCGAGCAGCGATCCCTCCACGCCCACCCCGCCAGCCAGGCTCACGATCGTCATGTCCAGGAACGTCCCGAAGGCGCTGGCGAAGGCCCGCCGGCGCTTGGCCGCCTCCGAGCGCAGCACCAGGTTGGGGACCAAGAAGCCGCCGGTGGCGAGGGTGATCGAGGCGACGACCACGGTCGGCAGGCCGACGTGGACACCCCCCAGGCTCATGAGAGCGCTCCACAAAGCCGGTACGAGCAGGCCCAGTAGGGCGAGCACGCCCTGGGCGCCCAGGTGGTTCTCCAGCGGCCGGCCCACCACACGCAGGTCCGGGCCGAGGCTGGCCAGGTCGAACCCGGCCGCCTCACAGAGCCGGCGCAGCGGCGGGCCCAAGCGGGCCGCCCATGGCCCGGTGATGCCGGGCTCGGGAGCGGGGGCCGGCGGCGCGGGGAGCCGGCGCAGGCTGGCCAGCTCGGCGTCGAGGGCCGGGGTGACCGGGGCGAGGGCGTAGGCCGCGCCGACCAGCGCAGCCCCGCCGAGTCCACCCAGCGCCAGAGCGAGGAGGATCAGCATCAGGCCTCCCAGCCCATCGAGGTGGCCGCTGCAGCCGCGGGGTCGACCCCAGCCAGCACTCGCTGGGCGGAGCGCTCGCCGGTGGCGTGGTTGACCCACAGGTGAGCGCCAGCGAACAACGCCACCACCATGGTGAGCACGACCTGGCCGCCCAGGCTGCGGTAGGCGTCGATGTAGTCGCGGTTCAAGGCCAACAACCCGCCGGAGAACACCACGGTGAGGATGGTGATGAGCCGGATCGAGGAGCGGACGCTGACTCGTGCCGTCTCCACCCGGCGACGCATGGCGATCTTGTCCCGGGTCACCTCGGCCAACGCGCTCAGCAGCTCCGAGAGGTGGTCCGGGCTGCGCCGGGCGGCCATGACGAGGCCGGCCACCACCTGGTCGGCCATCTCGTTGTCGAGATCGCCGGCCAGGTAGAGCAGTCCGTCAACCAGGTCGTCGCCGCGATGCACTCGGGCCACCAGCCGATCGATGTCGGCGGCAATGGCCGGAGGGGCCACCCGACCCGTCACGATGATCGACTGCTCCAGGCCCCCGCCGGAGGCGAGCACGTCGCGCAGCATCTCGGCCCACACCGCCACCGCCTCCATGCGGGCCATGGCGTACTCGCGCGCCGCCTTACCCGATCCGAGAGAGGGCACCATGAACCCGCCGACGCCGCCCAGCAGGGCCCCGATCGGCCACCCGGTGGCCAACCACACCGCCATGACGCCGCCCAGGGCCAGCGACGCCCGCAGGGCCAGCTTGTCCACTCGGCGGGCACGCACCGGCGCGTAGGGGTCGACCTCACGTGGCGCCAAAGTGGCATCGGTCCCACCCAGGGCCCACACGGCCAGCACCAGGGCGGTTCCGGCGATGAGGCCCAGCAGGGCGGCGAGAGCGCTCATCGGGGCCGGCGGGGGGCGGGGGCCGGACGGGTGGCGGGCGGGGGACGGCGCGGAGTCCAGCCCACCTCGGCCAGGCGGGCCAGGACGGGGGCCGAAAGTCCTCCGCAAAACACCGCGTCGCCGTCGGGGCCGGGGCGGAACACCGGGTTGGTACGCAACCCCGCGCCGTCGTCGGTGACGCCGGTGACCTCCAGCACGTTGCTAATGAAGCGGGCCTTGTGGCGGCCCCGGGGACCGTCGACCAGGTCGTAGGAGATGTGAACGATCAGGTCCAGCGCGGTGGCGGCCAGGGGGGCGACGTTCTTGGGCTCGAGGCGCTCCGGCGACTCGATGGCGAAGAGCGCAATGCGCCCGAACACCCCGTCGGCCGAATCCGCGTGGATCGTGCACATGCTGCCGTCGTTGCCCATGGTCATGGCATGGAGCATGGGCAAGACTTCGTCGCCGCGAACCTCGCCAACCACCACGCGGGTGGGGTTCATCCGCAGGGCGAGCTTGACCAGCTGGCGCATGGTGATTTCGCCCAGGCCCTCGGCGTTGGGCTCCCGGGCCTCCAAGGGGACCACGTCAGGGTGGCGCTCGGGCATCTTGTCCATGCCAAGTTCATATGAGTCTTCGATGGTGACCAGGCGATCATCCTCGGGGCATTCGTTCAGGGCGGCTCTCACGCAGGTAGTTTTCCCGGCGTTGGTGCCCCCGGAGAAGATCATGTTGAGGCGGGCCTGGACCCCGGCGGTCAGGAAGTCGCCTAGCTCCTCGCTCATCATCCCCTCCCCCACCAGGTCGGCGATGGTGACCTTGTCGAGGCGATGCACCCGGATGGACAGGCACACCGAGGCCGTAACGCTCATCAGGGCGAACAGGCGGGGTCCGCCCGGTAGGCGCAGGATCAGCCACGGTCGGCCCTCGTCGAAGCGCCGCTCGGTGAGCCCGGCGCGCGCTGCGGTGTTGCGGATCCAGCGCTCCAGCTCCTCATCCGAGCGGGCGATGGGCCGGTCGAGGCGGCGCTTGGTGCCGTCGGAGTGGTGGACGAAGACAACCTTGGCCCCGTTGATGTCGATGTTTTCCACCGTGGGGTCGGCGATGAGCTCCTCGATGGCCCAGCCCAGCCCGCCCATGGCCTGCACCGCGCTCACCAGGCGCTGCTCGTCCTCGGCGCTGAGGACCCCCCGCCCGGCCGTGAGCCGTTCCTTGGCCAGGTCACGCAGCGAGTTGGCGATCAGGGCCAGGGTCAGCTGGCGCAGGTCGTCGTGGTCCAGAGGCGGGCGCTCGGCCCCGGCGTCGGCCTGCCGGCGCTTGCCCCGGGCCTCGGAGACCTCGGTGTGTATGCGCCGGGCCAGGTCGTCGAACTCAGATGCCGTCAGTGCCACTACCCGTTCCTCCTTGCCATGGCCCGCGACCGTCGCGATCCGGCCTGCGGCGCTTGGGGCTCGACGACATCGACGAGGACCGCTTCCATCGGCGGGAGCAGCGAACGGTCGTCGTCCAGCTGGGCTGGGCCGGGCGTCGCAGCGGTGGTGGCCAGGTCCGCAGCGACGCGCCGGGCCGAACGCCACAGGGCCGAGCGCCGCAAGCCCCGCACCCCGCGGCCCTGGGCGGTGATGGCACTGGCGCCGTGAGCGTCGTCGGGGAACGCCCCCAACAGCTCGGCCCCGCCGATGCCCCGGGCCAGCTCCTCGGCGGACCACGACCCCTCCCCCACTACCAGCAGGTGAAGCGGTGAAACGTCCTGGCTGGCGAGAAGTGCGGACCGCAGCTGCAGGTGGTCGGCCTGGTTCAGGGTGGGGCGACCGACCAGGACCCGTACCGCGGCGGCGGCGAAGAGATCGAGAGCCAGCGACTCCGGATCGAGGCGCCCGACGTCGACGAGCACGTCTGCGTCCAGATTGTCGAGCACCCGGGCGAAGCCAGCCCCGGCCAGGGTGACCAGGGCGGCGCCCACCTGCCTGGGGTCGACGGGGGCCACCACCGCGAACACCTCCGAGTTCCCCGGTAGCTGCTGGGCGTGCTCCCAGACGTTGGTGGAGGTGACCTCGCTGCGGCCAGCTGCAGCCAGGCTGAGCAGGCTGGGCTCCACCAGCAACCGGAAGTAGCAGACCAGGTCCCCGCCGGCGGGGTCGGCCTCGACGACAAGCACCCGCCGTTCGGCGGGCCACGCCGCGGCGAGGGCCAGCACGCTCGTCGTCACCCCCGGCGAGTGGCGGGCCGACCCGAAGGCGAAGACCGTCACTGGCCCCGCCCCACGACCACCAGGGTGAGCCGCTCGGCCGAGGCTGCGCCCGACACGCCGGGCGCCAGCGCCTCGGCGACAATCAACGACACCGTGGCCGCGTTGTTGGAGGAGCTGCGGGGGCGCTCGACCGCTAGGACCCGGCCCTCGCCCAGCACCGTGCCCAGCTTCTGTGAGCTGGCGGCGTCGGCCCGGGAGGCGTCCGCCCCGGTGGCCACCAGCACGATCTGTACCCGGTCGCCCGTGCTGATCGACGGAGGCGCGCCCCGAGCGCCATTGAGCTGCACCGCCACGATCGACTCACCCTGGTTGGGGCCGGCTCGCTCGCCGAAGTGCGACTCGGTCAGCACGGTGCCGGCCACCAGGGTCGAGTTAGCGGTGTGACCGACGACCTTGGCCCGGGCCGACGCGGGGATGGGCCGCAGGCGCGAGTCAGCCGACAGCCGCACCACGGTCAGGTCCTCACCGGCGATGGCCACGCCGGCGGGGACGGTGCGGGCGATCACCAGCACCGGCTGGCGATCGCCGGCTCGGCTGAACATGAGCGCGAACCCGCCGGCGCAGAGCGCCGCCACCATGACCAGGGCCAGGGCGCGAAGGGGCCGGCGCTGGGCGACTACGGCTGGCTGCACCCGCGGGCGCTCCAGCGTGGGCGCCCGCCCGTTGCCGTTCATCGTGGTCGTTGGCTGCCTCATCCTGTGGTCCCTCCGAAATCGAGTCGCGTCTTACCGTCGCCACCGTCGCCGCGTCCACCTGGCCGGGCTCAGCCGCCCGAACTCGTGATCACGGCCTGGCTCTCGGCCACGCGCATCGTGAAATCGACGCTGCGGTTCGCCTGGCCGAGGCTGCCGCTCTCCCCATTGGTTGCTGTCCAGGTGACGTCCCAGGCCATCGTGGCCCGGGCCTGGTAGAGCATGCCGGGCTGGTTGGCGGATGAGTGGGCGTAGGCGTGGGAGCAATCAGTCGACTGCTGCTCCTCCCTCAGCGCCCGGTCCCATGGCGTTCCCGCCCCACAGACAACCTCCGAACCGTCGCCCATGCGCCACGTCACCGAACGTGGGGTGGCCACGACAGTCACCGTCAACGGGCCCTCTGTGGCGCTGGCCCGGCGGGGGTTCCAGTCGTCGACCCACAGCCAGGTGGGCAGGTTCACGAGCTGGTCCCGCCCGGCCGGGGGGCTGGTCTGCACACCGGGCAGCGGCAGGAGCGTGCGCTGCGCGGTCTCTCGGGCGATCTGTACCGCAGGGCGCGGGGCCTGGGTAGTCCCCGTCGTACCGCCGGCCGGTGGCGTCGGTCCCGCCGGCGTTGCGGGCGTCGTCGGGGTTATGAAGGGTTGGTTGGAGCCACAGGTGGTACCCGGTGCCGGGTTGAGGAAGTCTTCGGTCGAGCTGCACGACACCGGGTTGTCGATCGGAGGCTCGGTCGTGGCCGTGGACGACGACCCTCCGCCCGACGAGCCGCCACCACCGCTGGAGCTGCTACCACCGCCGGGACGGGTGCCCCCTCCCCCACCACTACCGGACTCGCTGGTCGATCCGCCCCCCGTCGATCCTTGTCCGGCGCTGCCGGTCAGTACCGCGCCGATCGAATCGCCGGAGTTGCTCGCACCGCCGCTCAGATCGCCGAAGTTCGGCACGGTGATGGGTGGCGATGTCGTAGGAGGCTGCTGCGCCAGTGCGCTCGCGGTCAGGGCCCAGGAGGTACCTAAGGCTGAGACAAGCACTACGACTGACCGAGCGCGCACCCGCCGACTCCTTCCCACCGCTGCTGCCGCGTGAGCGAGGCGACCTTCCACGAGCCGTTCTCACGAACCATCTGAGCATTGAAGAGGGTCGTCGAGGCTTTGCCAGGCGTGTATTCAAATGCTGGCTCCCCTGTGTCGGCTTGCACGACGATGGAGTCGTCCACCGCGCAATCGGTCAGCTGAGCCGTGTCACCCTGTACAGCCAAGACGCTGACTTGGCGGCGAGAGATGGAGTTGGCCACTTGCCGGCCGGCCAGTCCTTGCTGACGGAGCTCTTCGAGATCGCTGGCTGCGCGCCGCGCTTGCTGGTCCGTCGCATACGCGAAGAACAGTGGGCTCGATGGGTCCGGGATCTCCCCTGCCTTGAAGTTGGCGTCCCAGTAGTTGCGGTAGGCCTCCTCGACCTTCTGCGCTTCTGTCTTGGGCTTTGTGCCGTCAGGCCCACCGAAGATGTCAAGACCGTTCGATCCAGAATCCCTCGCCAGCGCGAGGCCGGCGATCCCCGCTCCGAGGACCAGCACAACCAGAACGAGAAGTAGAACCGGCCCTTTCCGCCTTCGGCGTTGGGCCTCCGAAGGATTGGTCGGCCCGGAAAGGGTTGTGGTCATGCTGCCCCCCTCATCGATGGTCTTCGGGCTATGGGTCTTGTTGAGGTGGCGCCGCCTACCAAGGAGTCCCTCCACGTCGGCGTCGGCGAGAACAGCCCGGGCGGCGGAACCAGGCTTTCCCGCCGGCGCCGGCGAAGAGAGACCGACGTGGTGCAAGGTTCCAGACGCCAGGAGGCGCCACCGCGGCGTCCGCCCGCCACTGCCTCGACCTCACCAACCGCATTCATGGGGTTCCCACCCTTTCCCCTCTGGAAGACTAGGCGCACCTAGTGCGCGCAGCGAACATAGTGCGCATAGTAACCCGGTGTTTCTTGGCCGGATTCCCTAACGTGCCCGCGTGGGCGCCATCAACTACGAGCTTCCTGATGATCTGCACATGCGGGCGAAGGCCGCGGCCGCCATGCACGGCCTGACCTTGAAAGCGTTCATCGTCGCAGCTATCGAGCAAAAGCTGGCGGACGAGCCGCCGCCGAAGCGGGCCCCGGGCAGAAAGAAAAGCTGAGTCAGCGATCGGCCGGAACTGCGCTGCCAGTCCCGCCGGCGCCGGACCCGGGGCGCACCGGCCATGAGCCCTTGGCGTCGGCCCACGCCTCGACGTCGGGCCAACACCACAGCCGCAGCCCGCCTGTGTCGTTGGTGAGGGAGAACACCGGTGCAGGGAACTTCGGGTCGGTTCGCCAGTAGTAGTGAACGGACTGGACCGACTTCCACCCCAAGCGGTAGGCGATGAGGCGGGCTGAGACCAGCTCATCGACGTCCACCATCCGGCCCACCGGCCCTCCCTCCGCGCCATCGAGGCCGAACCCTAGAACGCCGCCGCGGACTTGTAAAGGGCTTCTACATAGCGGTTGCGCCGCCCGGCGGCAGTAGCGATTGTCCTGTCAGCAGGCGGCGGCCGGTGACCCGTAGTGGGTCATGAGCCGACTGTTGTCCCATCACGCTCGCCGGGCGGTGCTCGTCGTCGTCGCCGCCTACGGTCTTGGCGCCTGCGGTCACGGGCGCATCCCGAGCGCGAGCCAATCCGTCCCCCCGGGCGCTCCAGCTGACAGCGCGGCCGCGACGACCACAACGACCGCCGGTGTGGCTGATGACGCCAGCGACTACGACGACGGCGGCCTCCTCACCCCCACACGACGGGCGCAACTGGGGCTCCGCGGCGAGCGCGGTGCCGGCGCCCTCACCCCCGAGCAGTGGAGCGACCCGCAGACGGTGGCCGCTCAGTGGGTCCTGGCCGAGACGACCTACGCCGCCGCCGAGGACCCGCTTGCCGTGACGGCCCGGCGAGCGACCTACGCAATCCCCCGCCTAGCCGCCGATCTGGCCACGTCATCATCGGGCGGGGCCCGGCTCGAAGAGCTCCGCCAACGCCAGGCCCGTTACGCCGGCGAGGTGCTGGCCGTCTCGACCATCCGGAGCGATGTCGGGTTCGTCGTCGTCCAAATCAGGGCGGCCGTGACCCTCACCACCTCCGACCAGCCCCCTGATCGGCGAACTCGCTTCTACCAGATCAGCCTCGGGCGGGAAGCGGGCGGGCGTTGGCTGGTGGCCCGCGCGCAGCAGACGTGAGTCCCAAGCGGGAGCAGCCCGGTCGTCGGCTCCAAGACGAAGCTGGGGCGGCGCTCATCATCGGCCTGGTGGCCTTCGCCGCCGCTGGCGTGGTCGTCGTCGTGGGCTTCCTTGCCGTGCTCGTCATGGCCATGTCCGGCGCGGCTGGCGGAAGTCCCAACAAGGGTTCGGTACCAAGCGCCCACGCCCTGGCCGATATCCCCCCCGAGCTCTTGCCGATCTACCAACAGGCGGCCAAGGAGAGCTGCGACATGCCGTGGGGAGTGCTGGCGGCCATCGGCTCGGTCGAGACCGATCATGGCCGGGCTGACCTGCCCGGCGTCCATTCCGGTTCGAACTTCGCCGGCGCCCAAGGGCCGATGCAGTTCATGCCGGCGACGTGGGCCGCCTACGGGGTCGACGGCAACCGCGACGGGGTGACCGACGTCTACAACCAGGTCGACGCCATCTGGGGAGCGGCCAACTACCTGTGTGCCAACGGCGCTGGTGACCCGGCCCGGCTCCGCGATGCGGTGTGGAACTACAACCACAGCTGGGACTACGTCGACGACGTTCTGCGCCGAGCCGACGAGTATGCAACCGCTCCGGCTGCCGGCAACGTCGCTTCCGGCGACGTCGCTGCGGTGCTCAACAACCCCAACATCACCCTGTGCTCTGCGTGTCGCCAGGACCTCATCGACGGGATCATCGACCAGCGTGTCATCGATTTCCTTGCCTGGGCTGGCCAGACCCACGAGATTGCCATCTCGGTGCTCAAGACCGGCCACAGCCAGTTCGTGGCCGGGACGGACCGGGTGAGCAACCACTGGCTGGGTCGGGGCGCCGACATCTACGCGGTCGACGGCGAGGACGTGAGCCCGTCGTGCGGGCCGTGTCGGGGCTTTGCCGAGGAGGTCGTGCGCCTGGGGACGGGCAGGCCCGACGAGATGGGCCTGCCGTGGGGCGACATGGTCGGCGCCGGCGGGTGGAACGTCTTCACCGACGGGGGGCATCAGGGCCATGTCCACGTCGGGTGGCGATGAAACCCTCCGGAGTTTCGTCAGGTGAAGGAGTCACAGGCGGTTGAACGGCACCCTCGAGGGGGAAGGACGAACGCCAGCGGCTGCTGCGCCCCGCGCCAGCGTTGCTGCCGGGCGCGCTCCGAGCAACTGCTTGCCTCTCGGAACCCGCTCCGAAGCGTCGTCCCATCTGCTCGAACCATGGCCTGGCTCGCAACGACCGCCGCCTCGTGGCCGTCCTTCCCACCTGCTCTGCGGTTGGCGCCGGCGGGTCCTGTCGTCAGTAGGTCCCGGGCCAGTCGTCGGAGGAGGCAGTCGCGGCGTCGTCCCGGCGGCGGAGCTCCGCGCTGATGGCGATCTCAATGGCGCTGAGAGCGCGGCGACAGTCGTCGATGTCCACGCGAAGCTCACTCAGCTCGTCGTCGGTGTGCCGTCGAGTGGGCTGCCAGAGGGTCCAGAAGGCAGCTTGACTCCCCCACCGCGGGATCTCGAGGACCGGATCCAGGTCCACGGCCTCGGTGGCGGGGCGACGTCCGGCGCTTGAGTAGGCCGTGCCGAGCCCGCTGAGTGAGATCTGGCGGTGTCCGCCGGGCGTTCGTCGCGCACGGATCTGGCCCGTGTCGGCCCAACGCCGTATGGTCCGCGGGTCGACTGCGGCTCGGCGGGCCGCCTCCCGTACCGACAGCCACTGGTCGGTGCCGAGGCCGAGGTCGTCGGTGCCTGGTGCGGGCTTGTCTGGGCGCGAGGTCATCGCCGGAGCTTGAGCCGGTCCGGGCGCGATCGGGCGTTGGCTCCCCCGCTTAGCTTTCGTCTGCATCGGCTCATGCTGCCTAGTGTAAGGAATAGCTAGGTTTGCCTCCCCTATTGTGGCGGACCTGTGCACTGGCCGGCGATCTGAGTTCGCAAGGTGCCGGGGACCAGCAGCGGAGGTCGGAAGGACTCGGTGTGGTGAGGGCCGGCAAATGCACCGCCGTACCTATTGCTACCTAGACCTACCTAGGTAGCAATGGCGAGGGCTAGGGAGGGCTAGGTCGTGCTAGGCGCCTATCGCTTCCAGAGCGTCCTCGATCAATTGGCTGACGACGGCGTAGGGCTGCTCGTTGTTCCTAGCTGAGCCAATGCACGACTACCTAGGACGATCAAGAGGTTGGCAGGCCTAGCCTGCCCTCCCTTCGACAGCCTTTACCTAGCGTCCTCTAGTCTGGAAAGGGTCCGTCTAGGACCATCCACCTAGACCAACCTAGGGCGTTCTAGGCTCGCACAATGCGAACAGCGCTTTTGAACCGAAAGGGGGGAGTGGGCAAGTCCGCCGTTGCTATCGGCCTCGCTACCGCTTGGGCACAGCGCGGACGTCGGGTCCTACTCATCGACCTAGACCCGCAGGGAACAGCCACCCGGACGCTCGACCTCTGGGGAGCGGAGCCCGATGCCGATGCCGTACTCACCGGTGGGAGCCTGGCTGATGCGAGCCACAAACTGGGGGACCCTTGGAACCTGGAGGTTCTCCCTGCCTCGCAGGCCCTGGCTGCCTGGGACACCGATCCCAACAGGCTCAACCGAGAGTGGCGCCTGCGTCGGGCCCTCGAGTCCGCCGGTCAGTATGACGAGGTGGTCATCGACTGCGGGCCGTCGCTAGGGATCCTCGTCGTCAACGCCCTCGCTGCCGCCGACCGCGCCGTGTTGGTGACAGAACCTTCCGGAGCCTCGGTCGACGGGCTAGGGCTGGCTCTGCAGCTGATCGGCGAGGTCCGACAGCACATGCACGCGGACCTCCAGACTGCCGGCGTGGTCATCAACGCCGCTGACGATCGGGAGCGGGAGAGCCGCCACTTCGTCGCGGAGGTCCGCACCGCATTCGGCGACCGCTGCCTCGAACCGCCCATTCCGCGACGCACGGCCGTCCGCCAGGCCATGAGCGCCCATGTGCCCGTGCAGAGCATCTCCACACCGGGGGCACGAGAAGTCACCGCCGCACTCAGCTCAATCGCCGACCAACTGGACAGGGCCTGATGGCAGCTCCTGAGCCGAGGCCCACGCTGCTTTCGTCCATCGGTGTGAGTGGGGGAGAGGCGCCGACGGCGCCCCCTCGGCCCGACAACGACACTGAACCTGAGCCCAGGCTCGCACCGCCCCGCAAAGAGCCTTCGCACCCTTCCCGCTCATCGGCACGATCAGCAAGCGATGGCGAGCAGACGGCGGCGACGCCCGAGACCCTGTCAGACGCCTTGGACGCCGTTCGACGGCGGCACAGGGACCGCCGGACGTCGGGCGTCCGCATGCCGCTGGCCCCCCTCAACGTTGACCTCCCGCTGGAGCTCCTCGACCATTTGCGACAGCTCTCCCAGGACATCCCGTACCCCTTGCGTCGGCTCGCCGAGGAGGCCATCGAGCTGTGGCTGGAGGCCACCGGCAACCAACCGACACGTCTAGACCCCGAGTGGCCAAGCCACCCCTAGCACCCGGACGCCGCCACCTGGGCCACGCCACCGCATGATCCTTGTGCGTTCCACGTTCCATGCGCCCGTTCGCCGCCGGGCTCCGAGACGACAACCCAGGGCGCCGAAGGCCCAGCCGATGGCGTCTTCGTCGAGGCCGTTACCAGATGAGGGCGTCGGGCTCACGCACGTGTTGCCGCGGGTGAACGGGCGGTCGTCGGAGCGAACGAAAAGGACGTCGGTAGGGGAGTGGGGGGCCGAAGCGCTCACTGCGGGAAGAGGTATTCTTCGGCGGCCTCGACGACCTCCGCACGGCCCGGATCATCGGCGAATCTTCGTTCCTACACCCCGCTCGGCGCTACCTGGCGCTCACCATCTGGGCTCACCCGGGGGGGCTACGCCGACCGCGGTGCCCGGAGGTCGGCGTCCGCTGCGCCCACCTCGGCGGCCATGGCTCGACGGGCGAGCTCGAACACGACTCCCAGTCGGCATGCTCACCTCGGTCGTAGGCGTACTCGATCACGTCCGCGAGCTGACCGGTGTCCAGCTCGGCGTATCTCCCTGGTCGGCTCTGCGGCACCGTCGGCACGCCTCAACGCTACCGCTCCGAAGGCTCCGGACGCCGGACCGCCGATCGACGCAGAATGTCGTCGATGGCAAGAGTCGTTCGTCTGGGTCCCGTTCCACTGCTGCAGCGCCGCGCCGCTCGGGTTGGCGAGCTCGAGCGCATCCTCGGCGAGGCCGTCGAGCTAGTCGAGGTCTTCAGTGTGACCGAGCTAGAGACTGCGCTCGCCGGGCCTTCGGTGGCCGCCGTTGTTCTCGACGCCCCAGGGCCCGGGGCGCTCACCGAGGCCGTCGCTGTTGCCGGGCCTACTCCGATCCTGCGCCCCCTTTGGAGGCGACACCGCAACTTCTCGAGGCGAAGTCGATGAGCTGTTCCCCGGCTATGGCGTGCTCGTCGGTAACGAGGTCGTTCCCGTGGCTGACGATGACCTATCGCAGTGAACGCCGTGAAGGTGCCGGGGAGTGGAGGCCGGGCGGAGGGGCCCCGGACGGTACCGCTGGAAAGCGACCGCCGGGGCCGGGGCCGGCGTCGGGCGCCCGATCCGTGCCATTCCCGAGCGGGTGGCGGCGACCGGCGGTGCCCGCGTCGTCCTCGGCGGCATGGGGGATCAAGCGTCGTTATGCGTCGGCCGTCCAGCCCAGCGGCGCCATCCGACAACGGCACATATGCGTTGGGCACGGCCACCGATCTTCGCGTAATTATGGGCGGCCTTGGCCGCCGCCGGCGAACGCCCGTTCCCGCGACTCGAATGGCCAGAGCGATAACCGCCCCTACGCCCCGAACGGCACTCGCGGGCGCGTCTCGCCGCGGCATGCGACGCTCTGGGGCGCGTCTTATGGGACGCCGGTCCTGTCGTCGAGTGCACCCGAGCCGTCGATCTGTCGCGGCGGACAGCGGGCCGATTTCGAGCTGCCGTTCAACCTCGCCGCGTCCCGAGACGTACTCCTGCCTACGGATGCTTTCACGAGTCGACCGTTTGTCTTGGAGCTGAACGATGACTCTTGACCACCGGGCAGCCGAGCGTTTGGCGGCCGTGCTCGAGCAGCGCCACTGGGTGCGCATGAGTTTGCCCGGCCGCAGGGGCCGAGGGCCGTCACCTGGGAGTAAACCGGGTGGTTGCACAACCGCCCTTGACCGCCAGAGGTGGGACCAGCTATGGGCGGTGCTCCTGAACTCTGACGCCCTGCGCCTACCGAGCATCGGCCCTCGGCGGGTCCTCGGTGCACGAGTTGCCCTCGCCCTACTCATTCGCCAGCGTCCCTGTCGCCCGGCGGCGGATCAGCAGCACGGCGACGAAGGCCAGCCATAGGCCGAACAGGGTGAAGCTCAGCGGCGCCAGGCCGAACCAGGTCACCACCACCATCGCCAGGGCCAGAGGCAGGCCCGCCCTGGCCAGCCACCGGGGGAGCGGCGTGCCGTTGCCGGCCAAAGATGTGGCGGCGACCAGGACGGCGGCCGGGAGGGGAAAGAGGATAAATGCCATGTTCCCCAGGTCGAAGAGGGCTGCGGCGACCGTCGGGTCGCGGTTTTCACCGGCCTGGAGAGCGGCCGCTCCCCAGGCGGTGGCCTGCAACAGGAGCGGGCCCACCAACGTGATGCCGCCCACCAAAGCGGCGGTTGCGCAGATACCGGTGTCGCCCTCGGCTCGGCGCAGCGCCCGCCACAGGCTGGCGAGGAACCAGGGGTAGAACAGCGAGGCACCGAGTACGACTAGAAACGTGTTGGCGAGGTGCCCGCCTCGGTGGTCGGCGAAGTAGGCGGCGATGTCGCGGGCCGGGCCGTCGCTGTCCGGCGACGACTCGCCGACCGCCAGGCCGCCGAGAATGATGGTGAGCAGGAACACGAGCGCACCGGCGGGGGCCAGGCGCTCCCACGGGCGTGGGGCCGTGTCTCCGATGTGGATCCCGTCGGCAGGCGGGACTTGGTCCTTCGTCATGGCCGCTCCTCTCGTCACAGCCCTGAACGTAGGGAGCCGCTGGCCGGCGGTCATCGGGGCTACCCCTGATCTCAGGAGCGGAATCCGGGATAGCCCTGTAGCCAGGCCGCCCCCACGGTGCGAGCATCCAGCACATGGCAACGACCGTCGTCATCGTCGACGACCATTCCGGCTTCCGGAGGATGGCCCGACGCATGCTCGAGGACGCAGGCTTCGAGGTGGTGGGAGAAGCCGGCGACGGCGAGACGGCGCTGTCCGTCGTGGCCCTCCTCAACCCCCAGCTGGTGCTGCTCGATGTCCAGCTCCCCGGCCTCGACGGCTTCATGGTCGCCCAGCGGCTGGCCGACTCCGGCAGCGGAGCGGTCGTCATCCTCACCTCCAGCCGCAGCGCCGCCGACTTCGGCGCCCGACTGGACCGGGCCCCGGCCATCGGGTTCATCGCCAAGGCCGAGCTCTCGGGGCCGGCGGTGGCGCGCCTGATGGGGGCGGCGTGATGAAATTGGTCTGGTGACCAGGCGGACTCGGGCGGGGGTGTTGACGCTCACCCTGGCCCTGCTTACCGCAGCCTTCCTGCCGTCGGTCATCCGGGGCGATCACCTGCCCTTCGAGGTCTACCGGGAGCTCGGCGTCGGGGTGCTGTTCGTGGTCGCCGGGCTGCTGGGATGGACCCGGCGGCCGGCCAGCGGTGTCGGGAAGCTGCTGACGGTGGCCGGCTTGGTGTGGCTGCTGGCCCGAGCGCTGGTGTGGGCCGGAACCAACGCTGTTGTCTTCAGCGCCGGCCTGGTCCTCGTGCTGCTGCCGATCGCGTTCCTGGCCCACCTCGCCGTCGGCTTCCCGAGTGGCCGCGTGACGGCGCCGTTCGAGCGCTTCGTCGTCGTCAGCTCCTACGTCGTCATCATTGCCGGCGTCGCCTTCTTGGACCTCTCGGGATGTCCTGATTGTCCGCGGAACCTCTTGGCGATGCCGGCCGAGGAAGGGATGGGGCGTTGGCTGCGGGCTCTGGCGCTGGGAGCGACGCTGGGCGCGATCACCGCCTTCTGCGCCGTGTTGGTAAGTCATTGGCGGCGGAGAAGCCGAGCGGCCCGCCGAGTCCTGGCCCCCGTGCTGCCCACGGCTCTGCTCTATGCCGCGGTCTCGGCGGCGAACATCCTGTCCGAGCTGGGCGCGCCGGTCGGTCTGGGCCGGCAATGGCTCTGGGTGGAGGACGTCGCCATCCTGGCCGTGCCGATCGCATTCCTCGGCGGCCTGCTCCGCAGCCGATTGGCTCGATACGGGGTGGGCGAGCTGGTGGTGGAGCTGGGAAGCGCAGTCGGCGGGGAGCTGCGCTCGGCGGTGTCGCGTGCCCTGGGCGATCCGAGCGTCGAGATCGCTTACTGGGTGCGGGACCTCGACGGCTACATCGACGCTGGCGGGCGGCACGTCGAGTTGCCGAGCGATGATCCCCACCGGGCGGTCACGGTGATCAGGAGGGCCGACGAGCGGATCGGTGCGTTGGTGCACGACCCCGCGCTGTGGGAGGAGCCCGCGCTGCTCGACGCCGTGTGCGCGGCCGCCGGCCTGGCCATGGAGAACGAGCGACTGCACGCCGAGGTCCTGGCCCGGCTGGCCGAGGTGAGTGCGTCGCGCGCCCGCATCGTCGAGGCCGCCGACGCCGAGCGTCGCCGGGTGGAGCGCAATCTCCACGACGGCGCTCAGCAACGGTTGGTGACGGTCTCGCTGGCCCTCACCATGGCCAGGAGTCGATTGGCGAAGGACGCCACCCTGTCCGGGGGATCACCGGGGTCCCACGTCGGCGAGGTTCTCTCGGAGGCGGCTGAGGAGCTCGTCCTGGCCCTTCGAGAGCTTCGGGAGCTGGGCCGAGGTATCCATCCGACCATCCTCACCGAGGAGGGCCTGGACGCAGCGCTCCAGTCGCTGGCGGAGCGCTCGCCGGTACCGGTCGAGATCTCCGCCCGGGCGGGAGCGCCGCTACCCCAGCCAGTCGAGGCGGCGGTGTACTACGTGGTGTCCGAAACCCTAGCCAACGTGGCCAAGTACGCCGACGCCTCAGTGGTCACGGTCACCGTCGACCGGTGCGAACGGGGCCTGCGCGTCGAGGTGACCGACGACGGCATGGGAGGGGCCGTGGCGCGCAACGGCTCCGGGCTCGAGGGGCTTGGAGATCGGGTGGCGGCGCTCGACGGCCGACTGGTGGTCGACAGCCCGCCCGGGCGGGGGACACGGGTGACGGCGGAGATCCCGTGCGAGTGATCGTGGCCGATGACGCCTCCCTCGTCCGACAGGGCATCGCCCGCCTCCTCGAAGACGCCGGCTTCGAGGTTGTTGCCCAGCTGCCCGACGCTGTCGGGTTGCTGTCCTCCGTGGAAGCCCTCAGACCCGATCTCGTCATCGTCGACATCCGAATGCCACCCACCCATACGACCGAGGGGCTGGAGGCGGCACTGGACATCAAGGCCCGACATCCCACCGTCGGTGTCCTGGTGCTGTCCCAACACCTCGAGTCCCGTTACGCCATGAAGCTCCTCGGTGAGGGAAGGCCCGGTGTCGGATACCTGCTCAAGGAGCGGGTCAGCGACCTGGCCGAGTTCGCCGATGCCGTGCGACGAGTCGGCTCAGGCGGCTCTGCAGTCGATTCCGAGGTGACCCGGTTGCTCCTCGACCGCAGGCGTAAGCCCGATCCCCTCGACGCGCTGTCTCGCCGGGAGCGGGAGGTGCTAGGGATGATCGCCGAGGGACGCTCGAACCAGGCGATCGAGGATCGACTGTGTTTGAACGCCAAGACGGTGGAGTCGCACGTGCGCAGCATCTTCATCAAGCTCGGGCTTCTCCCCGAACCGGATGATCACCGCCGGGTGCTGGCCGTCCTGGCTCTGCTCCGAGCCGGCTGACCGCAACTGCCGGGAACGGCAGCGCGAGTTCAGGGTTGGCCCTGATGCCCCGCCAAGCCGCTCCTCGTACGGTCATCCTGCAGCGTCCGGATGGGCGGATGAAGCGAAAGGGTGAGGCACATGCGAACGCGGCTGTTCCCTGTCGGTGCGGCGGTTGTGGCGGGTCTTGGGAGTTTCGGGGAGGCAGCCGCTGCCTCCCCCAGCCCGTCCGTCTCCGGCGCTGGAATCATCACCCTGCCCCCGGAGTACGGGGACGTGGCCGGCGACCAGGTGCTGTTCCAGTTGCAGGCGCAGGGCGGGCAGGCGCCATCGGGGACGTTCAACGTCGTGCACGTCGATGACGCTGGCGGGCTCTACGCCCACGCGGTCGGTGACATCACCCGCAAATCGGTCCTTGACCCGCTCGACCGCTTTGCGGACCTTGTCGGCCGTCCACGGCTCGCCCCCCAGCAGCCGAGCCGCGTCCTCGTAGGTGTTCGGGTGCTCCCGCCGGTGGGGAAACGACTCCAGGTACCCGGGGCACAGGGCGACCAGCGCTTTCCGCTCCCGGTCGGAGAGGCTCACCGCGGCTCCGCTCAGCGTGCCCGTGGTCAGCGTGCCCTGACCGAGGCTCCCATCTCGGTCCCCGGGCCGTCCGCCCCGCCAGTCCGCCGTCGCATGTGGACAGACCACCACATTCCGCCGGCGGGGGGAAGGGGGACCCCTCCCTCTTCCGTGCCGGAGCGGGTCGTGGGCATATGGGCCTGGAGGTCGGTCGGCTCCCGGCGGACAACGGCGTGATGAAGGAGTGGGCGACATGGCGGTAGCGACATGCGGCGAACTGAGCGACAGGGCAATCCTGGAACGGGCCCAGCATGGTGACCACCGAGCCTTCACCGAGCTGGTGGGGCGACACGACCGGCGGCTCCGGGCGCTGGCCGGTCGGCTTCTCCGGAACCCGGAGCGGGTCGACGACGCGCTCCAGGAGGTCTACATCAAGGCGTTCCGGACCATCGGATGCTTCCGCGGCGAGGCCAACGTGGGCACGTGGCTCTACCGCATCACCTACAACACATGCCTCGACGAGCTCCGTCGACGCCAACCGATCCTCGTCGATGACGACTTCGACCCGCCGAGCATCGAGCCGGGCCCGGCCGAGCGCTACGCGGCCTCCTCTGAGGTCGCCCACATGCTGAGCCGGTTGTCTCCGGGCCTGCGGGCCACCGTCGTGCTGGTCGACGGGTACGGCCTCGACTACGCGGACGCCTCGCGCCTGCTTGACGTGGCCCCGGGCACGGTGGCCTCTCGCTTGCATCGGGCCCGTGGGCACCTCCGCGACGCGGCCGAGGACGCGGCGTAGGTGTGGCCGAAGAACTGCGAGCCGATCGACGTCCAAAAGACATGGAGCGCGAGATGCTGATGGAAGAGGTACACGAGGGATCGGTGGGGCGAGGCCGGCTCCCCGAGGGCTACCGCGACGGGCGCCGGCGCCGGCGGACGGCGACGACGGTCGCAGTGGCCCTGGCCGTGGTCAGCGCCGGGTTGGCACTGTCGGCGGGAGTGAACGACGACGGCCAAGGCCGGGTGAAAGTGCTTGCCGACCCGGCGCCCTCGACGACCGCCACATTGGCGCCGGCGACGACCGCGCCGGCGCCGGCGGTTTGGACCGATCCCGAGCCTCCCACGACGGCGCCGCCGGCCAAGCCCACGACGACGGTCCCCCGACCGGCTGCGACACCCGACCGCAGCCGGCCGGCGGGGATGACGTACACCCCGGAGGCCATCTGGCCGGAGACGCTGGCTGAGCTGGACAAGCTCCAGGCCGCGGTCGACCAGGGCCAACAGCCGTGGCGCAACGACCCTGTCGCCCTGGCCCGGGCCTACCTGCTCGACCGGGGACTTCCCACACCGGGCATGGGCTCCTTCGAGGCGAGCGGGGCCGGCGCCGGCAGCGTGAACTACACCGTCGCCGGCATGGGCGGCCGGGTCGACGTGCGGCGTCTCCTCAACGGTTCGATCTGGTACGTGGCCGGCTCCCGGAGCGCGGCGATCCCGGGATTGCTGGTCAGCCGTCGGAGTGGTTCGCTGGCCGTGGTCGTCCAGGGCGGGGCCGACGGCACCCTCGCCGTTCGGGCCAAGCGCCCGAACCTGGAGTGGGCCGGCGAGCAGAGTGTTCAGCTCTTTGCCGGCGGCACCCGGTCGCTGACCGTCCCCACGGGTCCGGGGTCCGGCGAGGTGATCGTGCAGCTGCGCCTCCTGGGTGACGGCAAGGCCGGTGTGGCCGAGGTCTTCCTGGGCGTGGGAAGCGCGGGTGTCCGGTACTCGGCGCTGGACTCCGAGTCCCGCCTGCGGGTCGACGGTCTAGGCCCCGTCCGCATCGGGTTGGACCTCGAGGACGCGGTGGCGACGACCGGGCTGGCCATGTCCTATGACGAGGGGCCCTACTGCGTGGGCTACACCACCACCGGACCGCCGGCGGGCCTCTTCCTCACCAGTGCCGAAGGGTCCTTCAAAGTCGACTTCATCACCATCTCGGAGCCGACGATCGCCACCCTCTCGGGCATACGCGTGGGCAGCACCCTGGCCGAGGCCCGGCGGGCCTACGGCGACAAGCTGCGCGGCTCGGTGCAGGACGGGTGGGGCAAGCTGGTCTTCCGGCCCGAGGACGCCTCGCTGAACCACCTGTCCCTGGCTCTGCTGTTCAGCGAGGGCAAGGTCGCCGGCATGTGGGCCGGGCTCCGGGGCGTCGTGGAAGCAGACGAGGCGTGCGCCTGACCCGCGGCGCCGCTGAGACCGTCCTGTGACACGACGGCGATGCACCGGTTACCTGCCTCCCTCACCATGAATACATGAGAAGACTGATGCTTGCCCTGGCGGCAACGGTGTTCATCGCCGGCGGTGTGATGGCGGTTCGCGTCGCTCCTTCACCGGATGAGCGGGCTGCACTCATCGTGCGCACCGAGCCGCCGCCGACGACCGCGGTGACCAGCACGAGCACGACCGCTATCGCCCGACCGCCGTCGTCGACCTTCGCGACAAGCCCCGAGGTCTTCGGCACCGACGCCCCTTCCGCCGTTGTCATAGCGCCGCAGACCGATTCCGCGGCCGAGCGACCGGCGAGGTCGGAGCCTGCGGTGCCCGTCGTACCCCGCGAGGGCGGCTGGCGGCGCCAGGAGGCCGGGCTGGTCGGCAGTTACCTCAATGACGTGTCTTTCGTCGATGCCGGGCACGGCTGGGCGGTCGGGGGCTGGAACGGGCTCATCGTGGCCACCGACGACGGCGGCGCAACCTGGCGTCGCCAGGTCTCAGGCACCCAGTCGGAGATCACCGGTGTCTCCTTCGTCGACCCCAGGCACGGATGGGCCGTGGGTTTCGCCGGGACCATCCTGGCCACCGTCGACGGCGGGGCGACATGGAAGCCGCAGGACAACCCTGGAGGCGACTACCTGGCCGTGTCCTTCGTTGACCGGAGCCACGGATGGGCGGTTGGGAACTGCGGGGTGATCTCGGCCACGGCCGACGGCGGCGCCACTTGGACGATTCAAGTTCCCCCGCCCGCCCCGCTCTCGTGCGAGGGTACGACGCTGACCGACGTCGCCTTCGCCGACTCCGAGCACGGCTGGGCGGTGGGCGCAAACGCCATCATGAGCACTACCGACGGCGGGCGCACCTGGACCCGGCAGTCTGCTCCCCGGGTCGGCCTCTACGACGCGTTCTTCCTCGACGCCCGACACGGGTGGATCGTCGGATCGAACGCGATCATCGCCACCGTGGACGGCGGCGCCAGCTGGACTGTCCAAGACGCCGGTCTCTCCGACGTAGCTCTCCTCGGCGTCACCTTCGCCACGCCGACGCGAGGCTGGGCCGTGGGCACTGCAAAGGACGGTAACGAGCACGGCGTAATCCTGGGTACGGCGGACGGCGGTCGCACCTGGCTACGCGAGGACGCTCCGTCGACCGCCTTGCTCCGTGGCGTCACCGCATACGGGTCGGCAAACACCTGGGCGGTGGGTACCGAGGCCTTCCGCCTCTGACGCCCGTCCGGCGCGTCCGGCGATGGCGGGACACACGTCACAGGAACTCTTCGGGTGAGCCCCGAAGCAATTGGGGTCCTGCAACGTCAGAACGAACATGACAACGACGCAGCGTCCGCACACGGGCGGCCGGGACTCGGCGATGAGTGTGGCTGTTGGGCTCGGCCTCTTGTGGCAAGCCGCCTTCTCGGTGGCCATGCTGCGCCACTACGTCGGACACGGCAGCTCGTTCTACCTCGACAACATCGCCGGGGCGTGGCCGTACATCCATCAGCATCTGCTGTGGATCGGTGCCTTCATCGCCTTCGGTGCGGGCTCACGCGGGCTTGCTCGCGTCTTGGCTGGAGGCGGTGCCCTCCTCGCGGTCGTCCAGATTGTCTCTCTCGCGAGTGGCGGTGCCCAGCAGAGCGAGGTGCTGACCGCTTGCGGCGTGGCGTGTTTCGGAGTTCTCCCGGCGATTGCCCTGTTGATGCCGGGTGTCATCTCTGCTCGTCATCGACGAATCGACTGGCTCAGCGCGGGGTTCCTTGTCGCGCTCGTGCTGGTGATCTTCGACGACGGGATCGTACAAGCGACTTCGGGCGGCATGAGCGTTCGTCGGTCGGGGCTGAACGGGGTTCTCCAGGCCATATGGGCGGGATGGGTTGCGTGCATCCTCGCCCTCGCGCTGTTCAGACGCGGGCATCGCCCCTCACGTCTGGCCGCGCTCGCCTCCACCGGCCATCTGCTCGTTGTCCAGCTGGTCTGGCTTACGAGCGACATGGTGGTACAGCCCGACATCCCGGATTCTCTTCGAACGCTGCTCTCCCTCGACAGCGTCCCCCGAGTGCTGATGCTGGCTACGATCCTCGCCCTGCTGGTCCTGGTCCCACGACCGAACGCGCCGTCGACCTCAGGGAGGCTGCTTGTCGAATGAGCCCCGGCGCCAGAGCTTGCACCTGATGGCGTACGAGCGCAACTGCGAAACCCACGACGTCCGGCGTTGCGCCGGCACGACTCAAACGGAAAGAAGGCAGACAGTGAAGGCTCTCCAATCCAGGCCTGCGGCGGCACTGATCGCAGGTATCGCACTCACCCTTGGCGCGCTCGGAGCTCTTGTTCCGGCAGGTCCGGCCGTGGCCGCCGACGCGGGCTTGACCTACGTGCCCCTCTCACCCACCCGCATCCTCGACACCCGCAACGGGACCGGCCGGGGTGGGGTCAGCGGGCCCATCCCGGCCGGAGGCACGGTGGAACTGACCGTCATCGGCCTGGCTGGGGTCCCTACCACCGGAGTCGAGGCCGTGACCCTCAACGTCACCGCCACGAACGGCACCGCACTCGACAGCTACCTGACCGTGTTCCCCACCGGTGCCGTCCGCCCCCTGGCATCGAACCTGAACTTCAACGCCGGGACGACGGTGCCGAACCTGGTCATGGCCCGAGTCGGGAACGGTGGGAAGGTGACCATCTACAACAACTCCGGCACCGCCGACGTCGTGGCCGACCTCCAGGGCTGGTACGCCTCCCCGATCAACGCGGTCGGATCCCGCTACGTGCCCCTGGAGCCGGCTCGGGTTCTGGACACCCGCGTGGGTGTCGGAGGCTATTCCGGGCCGGTCCCCGGAACTGGCGTCGTCGAGCTCACCCTCGGCGGAAGAGCCGGCGTCCCTGAGAGCGGTGTCACCGCCGTGGTCCTGAATGTCACCGCCGTCGGCGTGAGCGGTCCCGACAGCTTCGTGACCGTGTACCCCACGGGAACCGAGCGACCGCTGGCGTCGAACCTGAACGTGGTCCCGGGCCAGACCGTGCCGAACGCGGTGGTCGCCCGGGCGAACAACGGCAAGGTGTCGCTCTACAACAACCGCGGCGAGGTCCACCTGATCGCCGACGTGCAAGGCTGGTTCAAGGCTCAGACCGAACCGTTGGGCGCCGTCTCCAGCTACAACCCGGTGGCGCCGGTGCGGGCCCTGGACACCCGCGACGGCACCGGCACCGGCGGTGTCAGCGGCCCGATGGGCCCGGGAGGGGTCGTCGTACTCCAGGTCGCCGGCAGGAACGGGATCCCGACGGACGGCGTGACCGCCGTGGTGCTCAACGTCACCGTCACCAACCCTACGGGGCCCGACAGCTTCCTCACCGTGTACCCGGCGCCGGGCCCCCGGCCCCTTGCCTCCAACCTCAACTTCAGGGTGAATCAGACGGTCGCCAACCTGGTGGTGGCCCGAGTCGGGCCGACCGGAGCAGTGGAGCTCTACAACAACCTTGGCGCCGTCCACATGGTCGCCGACGTCCAGGGCTGGTTCCGGGCCATCTGAGCCTCACAAGGCGAGTGCTCACGATCGTACGGCCCGAATCACGTAGGACTCGATGAGCGTCCTCAGTGCCCGGCCGAAAGGGCGGGATACGGCATAGGCGTCAGCCGTCGTGACCACCACGAGGTCGAGGGCAGGAACGACGTAGATGTACTGGCCACCGTGCCCGCCGGCGAAGTACGCAGGCGGGCTCGCCAGGTCGTCCACCCAACAGAGATATCCATATCCCACCCCTTCCGGGGACGGGCGACCCGGTGCCTGCCGAGCCGTCGCTGCGTCGATGTACCCGGTATCGATCAGCTGCACCCTGTCCCACACGCCGTTGCGGAGGAACAGCAGCCCCATCTTGGCCATATCGCGAGGCGTCAAGAGCAGATGACCGCAGGCCATCTCATGGCCCTCCGGGTCCGACGGCCATTCGTAGCGGTCGATGCCGAGCGGCCCGAAGAGGCGCTGCGCCGCCACGGTCCCCAACGACGCGCCGGCGACCTGGCGGACGATTGCGGACAACAAGTGCACGGCCCCGTTGTTGTAGGCGTACTCGGCACCGGGCGCCGATCGAAGCGGTGCGCCGAGCATCGTCTCGATCCACGAACCGCCGTGCAGCGCCACCTCGCACAGTTCCCAAAGTCCGTCGGCGGGCAGCCCTGAGGTCATCGTCAGCAGATGGCGCACACGGGCGTCGCCTTTGGCCAGCTCGGACATGGCCGCGCCAGGCAGGAGCGACGCCACCGGCGCGTCGATGTCGAGCGTCCCGTCGCTCACTAGCGCGCCGACGACCGCCGACGTGAAGCTCTTTGTCACGGAGTGCGTGTCTGCCAGGTCATCCGGCGAACGACCTCGGTAGTAGCGCTCGAATGCGACTTCGCCCCGATGCAGGACGACGAAGCTCTCCGTGTTGCGCAGCTCGGGCAGGCCCTGGATGCGGGCGTCGGCTGCGGCGAGCAGATCGAAGTCGAGGCCGCCGTGCATACCGCCAGCTTGGCAGATGCTCTGGGTCGTCGCATTTGGATCCGCCGACCGTTGCCAACGATCCTGGAAGGTCGCGACCCGGCTCGGACGTCGTTCGCAGTTGTACAGGCGCGGCGTCGTTCTATCCGCGTTCAGCCGCGGCCATCGTCGGTTTGGCGGGCGCGGCCGGCGCTCAGCGTCGGCGACATGGTCCCACTGACCTCAGGGGTTGATGCCGATCGTCGTCAGCACGGCGCCCTCGCTGTCGAGGGCATGGAGCGAACGGATGGTGGCGTTGACGGGCGTGGGCAGAGCGACGAACCGGGCCGTGGTGGTGAACGGTGCCGCGACGGTAGTTCGCTCGACGGTCGCTCCGCTTCGTAGCTCCATCCGGACCTTGGCCACGTTCGGGCGGCCCACGCCGATGAGGAACGTCCCGTCGCCGGCATTGGCGTGGTAGCGCAGCAGGTCGTTGCCATTGAAGTCCTGCTCCGAAGGCTCGCTGCAAACGCCACCGCCGAACTGGAAGGGGCCGCGAAGCTCCACGCACACGACCCCAGCCCGTGCGCCGGACCCGGCCACGAGCTGCCAATGACCGGATGACGTGGAGCCGCTGTCGACCACGGCCTCGACGGCGGTCGGTGGTGCGATCGTCGATGGGGTAGCAGTGGCCGGAGTCACGGTCGTAGGCGTGGATATGACCACGCCGGCCTGGTCGGCAGCGTCCCCGCGGCAACCGCCGGCGATCATGCTCGCTCCAATCAGCAGGATCAGTCGTTTCATCGTTCGGCTCCCCACGCTCACGTACGGATGAAGGTCACGGTTTTCGAGCCGCTGGTGCACTCGAAGTAGGAGGTCGGAAGGCCGCGATCGGTTTCAGCGGTCCGGATGCAGACGAAGGCGTCGACCTCCACCCGTGACGGGCCGCCGACCGAGCGCACTTGCGGTCCGACCTTGCGGACGAGAGCCTCGGCCTCGACGCAGCCCATGCCGGAGGCGACGATTTCACTGGCAAGGTTGTCGCTGTTGGGCGCGAACCCGACGTCGACGCAAGGTCCCGCCGTCGTCGTCACCTCCAGGTCGCCGATGGCGCAGGCAGTGCAGCCGAACACGATGCGGTAGACACCCGAGGTCACCGGCCGCTCGCCAATAGTGCTCATCCGGCAGGCGCCCACGGCGGGAACCACGAACTCGCCTGTGAGCCGGCCGGCCGCCGACACGGTGATCGTGTGTACGGCTTCAGCGTAGAGGTTGCAACCCGCATACTCCGCCAGCCAGAGAATGGTCCCGGTCGCCTTCCACTTGGCGCCCGTGAAGCCGGCGCCCTCGATGCGGACCCGGGCTCCGACAGCAGCCCGCGCCGGGGTAGCGGTGACTTGGGGCACACCGTCGACCAGTACCGGCCTGATGGTCGTCGTCGACGTGGTCGGCGCGCTGGTGGTCGGTGTCGGGACGATAGGGACGGTCGTCGTCGGGACGATAGGGATGGTCGTCGTGGCCGGCAGCACGGTGGACGGTGCCGTGGACGGCGCCGTAGAGGGGGCACTCGTCGTCATGCCGCCACCGCCCGAACAGCCCGCTATGACGACGCCGACCGCGAGGATCAAGACCAGCCTGTTTCGCCTCATGGGTGCGCTCCTTGAACATTTTGCCGATAACCGGACCGCTGCTCGCCGTTCGTGGTCTTCCGCTCTTTGACGCCGCGGCCGGGCACTTTCTTCGCCGTCCGACCGCGAGTGAACGATCCAGATGGCAACTTGGAGGCTTCGTGCGCAACCGGCCTTGCGCCACTCGGCGGCCCGGCCGGGGGCCTCCGCCGTGGAGATGGCCCCCGGCCGGCGTGCCCTCACCCGCGGCCGGTGGGCGTGGCCGGGGGCGAGGGCACGAGCGGCGCCGTGCTTGACATCAGGTTCGACGTCTCAGTCGCCCGCATCCTTCGCCCCGACCTCAGAAAATTGCGGCCATGACGTCGGCGCACACCTCGCCCGGATCGCACACCACGCCCTGGCGACGGGCCCACTGGCACAGGTTGGCCAAGTCACGCTCGAGCAGGCGGAGGCCGTCGGGGTGGGCGATGGGATCGACGGCCTGGGGGAAGTCGATCAGGAAGAGACGGTCGGCCCACAAAAGCATGTTGTACGGCGATAGGTCGCCGTGCACGACGCCCCCCTGTGCACACATGCGGACATTGGCGACCGCCTGTGCGAACAGATCTTCGGCCTGGCCGCCGGCGAGGGTGGCGTGCACGAGACGGGGGGCGGCGAACTCGTCGTCGCCCAGGTACTCGATCAGGAGCTCGTCGCCGAGCCGCTGCACCGGGTAGGGGACGGACACGCCGGCCGACCACAGCCGTCCCAGGACGTCGAACTCGTTGGCCACCCATTCCTCGGCCCGGAACGCACGGCCGGCCGCCGTACCCTTGGCCATGGCCAGATCGGTCCGCCGGTTGCCCGTGCGGCGGGCGTGGCGGTACCGGCTGTCGTCCCGGAACTGCCGGTGCACGAGAGACCGGTAGCGCTTGGCGGCGAGGAGGTTGCGCCGGCCGCCCAGCCTCCGCTCCACCAGGTGGACGTCGGCCTCCTTGCCGGTCTTGAGGACGCCACGCTCGATCTGATGGGCGGCGTCCTCGGTGATCACCCAGTCGGGCGGAGGCCGAGGACCGTGCTCGGCGCTGAAGTAGGTGCTCTGGGAGATGTCGGGATCGGATTCGTCCCAGTCCGGGACGAACGGGGTGATGGACGAGGCTTGGGAATCAAGGACACTTTCGTGGGGCACGCGCTGGGCTCCTCAGGGGTGAGGGCACCTCCACGGGTTTCGGCGCGCTGTCAGCGGGCGCAGGAGGAAGGTGCCGGATTCGTCATCACTGACATCTCGTGCACCTCCTTCCGTCGGGACCGCCGAGCGGCGGTCGAGTCACCATTGACGCACAACCGTTTCTCGACGTCAAGGTCCTGGGATGGCAGGACCCTTGACGCGCTTGGTGATCAGCTTGCGCAGCCGCTGAGGGGCCGGAAGCTTCCGGGTCGACTCGCCGCCGCTGGCCGGGTTGAGGTGGGTGAGGGTCATGACCACCGGTTCGGCGGACTCGTTGCGGGCCAGGTGCAGTTGCTGGCCGCCGACGTAGGGCTGCCCGGCCTTGAATGTCTGCGCCAGACAGAGCTTGGTTCGCGGCGCTTTCTCAGCGGTTCGCAGAGGGTATGTACCTCCCAGGTCATCTTGGTCACCCCTGGATCCGCTTCCGGGCTAAAACACTGGTTTGTGAGATGTAGAACGGGGGTTACGAGCAACCCTCGGGCGCCATGACGGCCCCCAGGAACCCCGAGCGGAAGGTGTGGACGCGCTGGCCGTCGGTCTCGAACATCAGACCCAGATGGCTTGATTCCTCGTCGGTGACGTAGAGGAGGTCACGACCCCCGAGGTGCCCGCTGTAGGGGTTGGGCTGGACTCGGATCCGGTTGGGGTAGGTGGCGAGGACCTCATCCACAGTGCTGCCTGTTCCGATACCCGACAGCGTGCGGATGGGGCTTCTGCCGACCTCGACGCGGACGATCCGTCCGTCGACCACCATGAATCTCAGGTCTTGGGGGCCACCGTCGGCGAAGGCGTGGGCGCACCCCCGTCCGAGGTCGGTCCGAGGATCGATGCGAACGGGAACGCCGGCTGCGACGGTGGCCTCTGCCAGCGTCATGCCGACCAGGACGGGGCCAATACCGTCGAGCCGCAGGCGGGACGCCGAGGTGAGCCGCTCGGGAGCGGGCGCCGGCGGCGGAGTCGACGCGATGGTTGTCGGGATCGGTCGGACGGCCGGCGGCGGTGTCGAGTGCGGGCCTTCGGGTGCAGGCGGGGCGGCGGACGGTTCGGCTGACGGGGTCACGGTTGTCGGGGTCGGGCCGGTGGGCCCGACCGATACGTCCCGGCCTGTCTCGCCGCCGGGGCCGACGGCGAGAGCCCCGGCGAGGACGACGGCTGCAGCTACGGCACCGGCCACGCCGGCCATGACTCGACGAGGACGGTGCTGCCGCACCTTGTGCAGCTCCTCGACGAGGGGTTCGTGGTCTATGACGTTCACTCTCGGCTCCTCTTCTCCGTTTGGTATCGCCGGTTTGACGGAGGAGGGGGCGCAGTTCTTCACACGACCACTGAGAACTTCGCCTCGTTCAGCGGGCGGGCTGCAGCGCCTCGGCGATCCGAGCGACCTCGTCGAGTGTCACGTCCCCGATTATCCTTACGTCGAGTTCGTCGTTGGTGGCCGACAGGGAGGCTCGTCCGTCGGGTGCCAGCCAGCGTTCGGCCTGCCTCCCGACGAAGGGCCCCTGGCTCAGCCGGACCTTCTCGAACTTCGGGAGGCTGCGCGGCCCCTCCTCGCCGCCCGGCGTCTCTCCAGGCGGGAATGTCGAACCTGTGGGACGTTCGGAGAACGTGCCGCGGGGGCTGGTCGACACGACGAACAGCTCCAGCCCGCGACGGAACGCGACCGAGACGACCCTGGGGGGTTCCGGCCGGACGGCAGGTCCCGGCCCGACGCGACCCGTTGCGCCCGAGGGCGGCGAAAAGTAGGCCACTTCGGCCTGAGTGAACCCGCCGGGAAGCCAGCCGGGCAGGAGCGGGTCGTAGGGTGCCGATCGTCTCGCCTGTTGGAGTGTCATCCGGGTGAAGCCTTCGTCGCCGGACCGAGTGGTGGTGCCCGGCGGCACGGCGAACGACGGCTCGCCCTCGACGTTGGTCACCAGGTTCTCCACCCGCATGTCGTATTCGGGCTGTCCGCCGATGAGGGCCTGGACGCGTAGCGCCAGCCCGGACTGTTCGTCGATGGTGATGGCCTGGAAGTCAAACTCCTCCCCTGGGGAGGACCGCTGCACGATCCATGCCGCTCGTCCTTCCACGGGGCTGCGGCTGACGGCGACGTCCGCCCAGGCGAGGACGGATCGGGCCGAACCGACGGGATTGGCGAGC
>JBBQRO010000018.1:0-42163 GCA_038214685.1 Acidimicrobiales bacterium | reverse complement strand
ATGCGCCCCAGGCGCTGGGCCTCCTCCTGGCGGCTGCCGAACGCCCCGGAGACCTGGATGGCCACCGACGCCTCGGGTAGGTCGATGGAGAAATTGGCCACCTTGGACACCACCAGCAGCATCTCCTCGCCCACCCGGAAGGCCTGGTAGAGGCGCTCGCGCTCGCGCGTCGGCGTCTTGCCGGTGATGAGCGGCGCCCCGAGCCGCTCGGCCAGGGCCTCGACCTGGTCGATGTACTGGCCGATGACCAGCGTCGGCTGCCCGTCGGCCACCGCGGCCTGGCTCAAGGCCTCGACCACCGCCAGCTTCGAGTAAGCGGTGGCTCCGACCCGGTACCGCTCCTCGGCCTCGGCCAGGGCGTAGGACATCCGCTCCTCGTCGGTCAGGGTGACCCGTACCTCGGTGCACGACGCCGGGGCGATCCAGCCTTGGGCCTCGATGTCGCGCCACGGCGCGTCGTAGCGCTTGGGGCCGATGAGGCTGAACACGTCGCCCTCCCGGCCGTCCTCGCGCACCAGGGTGGCGGTGAGTCCGAGCCGGCGCCGGCTCTGGATCTCCGCGGTCATGCGGAACACTGGCGCAGGCAGCAGGTGGACCTCGTCGTAGATCACCAGGCCCCAATCCTCGGCGTCGAACAGCTCGAGGTGGGTGTAGATCTCCCGCCGGCGGGTGGTGAGGATCTGGTAGGTGGCGATCGTGACGGGGCGGATCTCCTTGCGCTCGCCCGAGAACTCGCCGATCTCGGCCTCGGTGAGGCTGGTGCGGGCCAGCAGCTCGGCCCGCCACTGGCGGGCGGCCACGGTGTTGGTCACCAGGATCAGGGTGCGGGCGCCGGCCCGGGCCATGGCGGCCATGGCCACCAGCGTCTTGCCGGCGCCGCAGGGCAGGACGACGGCGCCGCTGCCACCGGCGAAGAACGCGTCGACGGCCTGGCGCTGGTAGGGCCGCAGGTCGAAACCTTGGCCATCGAGGAGGACGATGGGATGGGCGGCCCCGTCGACATATCCGGCCAGATCCTCGGCCGGCCAGCCCGCCTTGAGCAGAGCCTGCTTCAACCGGCCCCGCTCACCTCTCGGCACGACCACAGTGGCGTCGTCGATGCGGGCGCCGACCAGCGGGGCGACGGCCTTGGCCCGGAGCACCTCGGTGAGCACGGCAAGATCGGTGGAGCGCAGGACCAGGCCGTGGGCCGGGTCGACCTCGAGGCGAAGGCGACCGTAGCGGGCCATGACCTCGGCTACGTCGACCAGGAGGGCTTGGGGCACGGCGTAGCGCGACCAGCGCAGCAGAGCGTCGACCACCTGCTCGGCGTCGTGGCCGGCGGCGCTGGCGTTCCAGAGGCCCAACGAGCTCAGCCGGTAGGTGTGGACGTGCTCGGGGGAGCGCTCCAGCTCGGCAAACGGGGCGATGTCGGCCCGGCACGCCTCGGCGTCGGCATGGTCGACCTCGAGCAGCAGCGTGCGGTCCGACTGGACGATCAGCGGGCCCTCGGAATTCGTCACAACAGCTCCTCCTCGGCTTCGGTCAGGACCCGAGCCCACTCGATACGGTCGACGACGAACCGCCGCTCGTCGCCCCGGGGAAAGCAGGTGGCGAGGAGGTTCCGGGTGTTGATGTCGGTCGGCTCCACGGTGAGCTCGGATGCATGGCCGTTGCTGTGGAGGTAGGACAGCCTGATGACCCAGTACTCCTCGCACGCCATCTCGAGCAGCGACCGGACCTCCCTGGACCCCTTGGCGATCCCGGTGGGGCGCTCGGTTCCCGACAGCGTGGCCTGCAGCCACCGCAGGCTCTCCGGGTCGACGGGCGGCGCCGCCGGCGGTGCGGCGGCGGGGAGCGGCGTGCGGCGGAGGTCGGCGACGATGGAGGGAAGGTCGGGCTCGATGGCCGGCCGCCAGGCCCCGAACGACCGGGTTGCGGCGCGCCGGGCGGTCGGGCGGGCCAGGAGCAGGGAACCGTCGGCGGCCTCCCGAGCCGGGAGGTACCCGGCCGCCTGCAGCACGGAGGTGACGGTGGCGGCGTCGACGTCGGTGACCAGCACGGTCGGAGCGACGGGGCGGAGCCGGAGCCGGGCGGTGAGCCGGGCCTGGCGCACCTCGGCCAGCAGGGCGGGGTCGTCGCTGCGGAGATAACTGGTGACAGCGCCCACCCGCACGTTGCCGAACCGGCGCCCGAGGTCGGCCACCAGGTAGGCCAGCGGCTGGGGGATACCCCGTGTGGCGTGGTCTTCCAGGAAACCCAGGATGAGGTCGGTGGTGCGCCCGGCGTCGAACGCCCGGCGGATGGAGGCTTCACTGAACCGGTAGACGGTGGCCGCGCCCTGCGACTCCACGTCGGCCAGGAGGTCGAGCTCGGCCCGGACCGAGGCCGCCGGCGCCCCGGCGATGACCGCCGTGAGGTCGGCCTGGACGACGAAGGTGGCGACGGCCGGCGGGACGAGGGCGCTCAGCGACGTCGCCGCGTCCTGGGGGTTGTCGCTCAGGATGGCCCGACCCGCGGTGGCGAGGGAGTCGAGGCCGACGATGCCCAGTAGCTCGGCCTCCTCGAGGGCCCAGGACACAAGGGCGGCTGGGGTGGCCGGCCCGCCGGCCCAGGCGCCGGGGCTGTCCCAGTCGACCCGCTCGCCCACGGCCCTCCGCCCTGGCGCCGTGCCCGGCGGCGCCCCCGCCAGCACGCCCATAACCAGCCGCCGGCGGCGGGTCGCATCGCGCTCGGGGCCCCGGCCCAGCAACGGCGGAATGGGCTTGTCCTTGGTGCTGATGGCCCCGGCCAGGCTGAGGTGGAGCTCGGCGCCCAGCCAGGAGGTGGCCAGCCACGCCCAGCGATCGGGCGACTCGAGGGCCAGCCATTCGTCGTACGCTGCGGTGGGCAGGGCGATGCCGGCCAGCAGGTCGACCTCGGCCAGGCCGGCCACGGCGGCCAGCTCGATGACCCTGGCCGTCTCGGGGTCGGAGCGGCCGACGGCCTTCGCCGCTCTGCGCACCTCGCGGATGCCAATGCCCCCGGCCTTCAGGACGGCGGGCGGCTCCGAGGACCAGTGGTCGAGGATGGCGACGACGTCGGCCACCACCTTCATCGCCCGCTCGGCGGCGACGCGGTCGACGGCGGCGGCGTCGACGGCGGTCGGCTGCAACTCCGGGCGCCGCAGGCACGCCGGTGGGAACACCCGGCCATCCCGGAGGGCGATGGCCGGTTCGCGTGGCATCACCGCCGTGTAGTAGTCGGCGACGGCCAGGAGCCCCCGGTTGACCATCCAGCCCGACGCGGTCTGATCGGTGACGCCGTACAGGCCGTGCTGCACGCTCACCAGCGGCCCCTCGACGGCGACCCGCCGGGCCAGTTCCGCGGTGCCGGCCGGCCCCTCTTTCACCAGACGGTCGACGACGGCCTGATCGGCGAGCATGCCGGCGATCGACGCTGTCGTCTCGGCCATGATCCGCGACGGCTTGAGCCCGAGGCGGCGGGCCATCTGGTCGAGCCCGGGCCCGGTGAGGCTGCCGAGCAGCGACGCCAGCGGCGGGCCGAGCCGGGCCGGGTAGTCCACCTGTCGAAGGGCGGGCAACAGCCGGGCCCGGGCTCCCTGCGCGCCGTCGGCGGGCAGCCGGAAGGCCAGGGCCCGGTCTTCGAGGCGCGACACGGCCGCCTCCAGCTCGATGTCGTCGACCGCCACGTCGAGGAGGGTGGCGAGCTCGGTCAGAAGGGCGGGCTGGGGGAGCAGGCACAGGGCCTCGACCACGTGCTGACCAGCCCGGTCGAGGGCCAGGTAGCAGTCTCGGGCGCTCGGCCAGGCGCCGGCTCGGGAGGCGAGGGCCGGCAGGTCGCGCGGGGGAGGCCGGGCCAGCTCGGGCCGCAGGGCGAGCAGGCCGGCCAACCGCCCGTCGTCGAAGCCGGCCAGCGTGGCGCCCAGGCCCGGCCAGTCCGCGGACCCGGACGACGTCGGGCCGACGGCTCTCACGCGGTACGGAGCGCGGATCGGGCCGCACCCACGACGTAGAGCGAGCCGGTGACGTGGACCAGCTCCTGCTCGCCGGCCAGGGCCAGTGCGGTGGCCACTGCCTCGGCGACCGATGCCGCCTCCTCGGCGTCAGTGCCCAGGGCCCGGGCCGCGGCGGCGACCTCGGAGGCGGGCAGGGCACGGGGCGAGGGCGGCGGGCAGGCGACGACCAGGCGGGCCCGGCCGGCGTCGAAGCAGCGCAGCATCTCGGTGGGGTCGCGGCCCTGCAGCAGGCCGATCACCAGGACCCGCCCGGTGACCGCCGGCCCGAACGCCTCATCGAGGGCGGCGGTGGCGGCCAGGGCCCCGGCGGGGTTGTGGGCCCCGTCGAGCACGCAGACCGGGTGGCGGGTGACGACCTCGAGCCGACCGGGCAGGCGCAGGCCGGCGAACGCCTCGGCCACGACGTCGGGGGCCAGGGGGGCGCCGAAGAACGCCTCGACGGCGGCCAGAGCCACGGCGGCGTTGTCGCCCTGGTACGGCCCGTATACGGGAAGGAAGATCCCGGGATAGCTGCCCCCGGGGGTGGACAGGTCGATCACCCGGCCCTCGTGGGCCGCCACGTTGCGGCCGCAGCGGAAGTGCGACCCTTTCACCCAAGTCTCCGCCGCCTCCGTGGCGTTGAAGATGGGCAGGAGAGAGGGTGTGGTCTCGGCCAGCACGAAGGTCGAGCCCGCCTTCACGATGCCGACCTTCTCGGTGGCGATGTCACTGACGGCCGGGCCGATCGTCTCCGCATGGTCGAGGCTGATGTTGGTCAGCACCGCCACCTGGCCGTCGGCCACGTTGGTGGCGTCCCACCGGCCGCCCAGGCCCACCTCGATCACGGCCACGTCGACTGCCACGTCGGCGAACCACCGGAACGCGGCGGCGGTGAGGATCTCGAAATGGGTGGGCGGCGAGCCGAGGAGTGGCTCGAGCTCGGCGATGGCCCCGATGACCTCGGCCAGGTCGTCGTCGGGGATGGGATCGCCGTTCCAGGCCATCCGCTCGTTCACCCGCTCCAGGTGGGGGCTGGTGTAGGTGCCCACCCGCAGGCCCCGGGCCACCAGCAGGGCGGTGACCATGCGGGCCACCGAGCCCTTGCCGTTGGTGCCGGTGATGTGGATGACCGGATAGCTGTGCTGGGGGTCGCCCATGAGCTCCACCAGCCGGCGCACCCGGTCGAGGCGTCGCGCCGCAGCTGGCGACGCCACCTCCCGCTCCAGGTTGACGTGGCCGGCCAGGTAGGCCAGCGCGGCTTCGAGGTCCAGCGTCGGAGAGGGAGGGCTAGCCGGCGATGCGGTGGCGGCCGGCGTCGACCAGGTGGTCGGCCTGCAGGCGGGCGGCGTCGGCCGCCTGGGTGGCCCGACAGCCCACCCGTCGTGCCGTGCGCCTGCCGGTGCGACGGGCATTCTTGGCGGCATGCAAGGCGGCCTTGCGGGCCTTGCGGGACTGCTTCTCGATGGCCGGCTTGGCGGCCCGGGCCGCCTCCACCAGCGCGCCGGCGCCGACCATCGACGCCAGCTTCATGTGCTTCTTCATCTTGCGCTTTCCCCGGCGCTCGAACACCACGCCGGCCAGGCCACCGGCCAGGGCGCCGCACCCGGCACCCTTCGCCGCCTTGACCGGAAGATCGCCCGATGACTCACCGCCTCTGGCCTTGGCGGCCGCCGCGGCCGCGCCGACGATGGCGCCGAGGAGCGTGAACTTGATCGCTTTGCCCATACCCTGAGCGTAGCCCGGGTCGATGAAGATACGGCTATGACGCGGCGCGACGAGGCCGGTTGGCCGGGCGGGACGGCTCGGTGCGGGGCACGAGGGTGGGATTCACCTTCTGCATCACCACGGAGCGGTCGATGACACACCTGCCGATGTCCTGGCGGCTCGGCAGGTCGTACATCACGTTGAGCAGGACCTCTTCGAGGATGGCCCGCAGGCCCCGGGCGCCGGTGCCCCGCAGCAGGGCCTGCTCGGAGATGGCCTCCAGGGCGTCGGGAGTGAACTCCAGCTCCACGTCGTCGAGCTCGAAGATGCGGTGGTACTGCTTGACCAGGGCGTTCTTGGGCTCCATGAGGATGCGGACCAGCGCCTCCTGGTCGAGGTTGGAGACGGCGCCGATCACCGGCAGCCGGCCCACGAACTCGGGAATGAGGCCGAACTTCAGCAGGTCCTCGGGCAGGACCTTCGACAGCAGCGCCCCGACGTCCTTGTCGTTGCGGCGCCGGAGCTCGGCGCCGAAGCCCACGCCCTTGGACCCCACCCGGCTCTCGATGATCTTGTCGAGGCCGGCGAAGGCCCCGCCGCAGATGAAGAGGATGTTGGTGGTGTCGATCTGGATGAACTCCTGGTGGGGGTGCTTGCGGCCCCCCTGGGGCGGCACCGAGGCGGTGGTGCCCTCCAGGATCTTCAACAGGGCCTGCTGCACGCCCTCGCCGGAGACATCGCGGGTGATCGACGGGTTCTCGCTCTTGCGGGCGATCTTGTCGATCTCGTCGATGTAGATGATGCCGGTCTCGGCCTTCTTGACGTCGTAGTCGGCGGCCTGGATCAGCTTCAGGAGGATGTTCTCGACGTCCTCGCCCACGTACCCCGCCTCGGTGAGGGCGGTGGCATCGGCGATTGCGAAAGGCACGTTGAGCATCCGGGCCAGGGTCTGGGCCAGGAGCGTCTTGCCGCAGCCGGTGGGGCCGAGCAGCAGGATGTTGGACTTGGCCAGCTCGACCTCGGAGTCGGTGGCGGTGCCGACCTGGACGCGCTTGTAGTGGTTGTAGACCGCCACCGACAGGATGCGCTTGGCCATGTCCTGGCCGATGATGTAATCGCCCAGGAACTCGTGGATCTCTTTGGGCTTCGGCAGCTCGTCGAAGCGGACCTCGGAGGTCTCGGAGAGCTCTTCTTCGATGATCTCGTTGCACAGGTCGATGCACTCATCGCAGATGTAGACACCTGGACCGGCGATCAGCTTCTTCACCTGCTTCTGCGATTTGCCGCAGAACGAGCACTTCAGCAGCTCGCCGCCATCTCCGAATTTCGCCACGTGGCCTGCCCTTCCTAGCTGACGCCCGCGACCTGCGGCACCTGGGCCAGCTCGCGGGTCAGGATGACTTCGTCGACGATTCCATAGTCTTTGGCTTCGTCGGCGTTCATGATGAAGTCGCGGTCAGTGTCCTTGCGGACCTTCTCCATGGTCTGGCCCGTGTGGTGGGCCAGCACCCGCTCCAGGAGCTCCCGCATCCTCATGATCTCCTTGGCCTGGATCTCGATGTCGGAGGCCTGACCGCCGGCGCCGCTGTAGGGCTGGTGGATCAGGATTCGGGCGTGGGGAAGGCAGTGGCGCTTGCCCTTGGTGCCCGCCGCCAGCAGCACGGCGGCGGCCGATGCGGCCTGGCCCATGCAGTACGTGGCGATCTCCGGCTTGATGAACTGCATGGTGTCATAGATGGCGAACAGCCCGGTGATCTCACCGCCCGGGGAGTTGATGTAGAGGTTGATGTCCTTGTCCGCGTCCTCGGACTCGAGGTGCAGGAACTGGGCCATGATCAGGTTGGCCACGGTGTCGTCGATCGGCGTGCCCAGGAAGATGATGCGGTCCTTCAGCAGCCGGGAGAAGATGTCGAACGCCCGCTCGCCACGGTTCGTCTGCTCGATGACGGTGGGAACCATGTAGTTGTAGATCTTGTCCGGGTCGATCACTCGTCAGTCTCCTCTGCCTCTATGGCGGCCTCGCCATCCGGTCCGGGGCTGTCGCCGCCGTTGAGGTCGCCGCCGTTGAGGTCGCCGCCGTTGAGGTCGGTTGTGGGGGGTGTCAGCTGCGACCGGTCGATGACCTGCCCCTCCTCGTCGACGAACTCGGTGTGGGCGATGAGCCACTCCAAGGCCTTGGTCTTCCTGATTCCCGAGCGTACCGCGGGCAGATGGTCTTCGTTCTCGAGCTCCTTGCGCACCGCTGAAGGCTTCTTCTTGCTCTGCCGGGCGAGATCGGAGATCTCCTGCTCGACGTCGTCGTCGGTGGCGTCGACGCCCTCCATCTCGGCCACGGCCCGCAGGGCCAGGTCGGCCTTGACCGCGCTCATGGCCTCGTTGCGCAGCTCGGCGACGAACTGTTCCTGCGATTCGCCGAGGCTCTGGAGGAACCCGGCGATGTCGACACCCTGGTGGCTGAGCCGGTGGGACAGCGACCGCATGCGCCGCTCCATCTCGGGGCCGACCAGGGCCTCGGGGATCTCTTCGTCGACCAGCTCGACCAGGGCCTCGATCACCTTGTCACGCACCTGCATGGCCGCTTCGAGCTTGCGGACCGCCTCCAACTCGACGCGGTAGTTGGCCCGCAGCTCCTCGACCGAGTCGAACTCAGACGCCTCGCCGGCCCACTCGTCGGTGAGCTCGGGCAGAATCTTCTCCCGGACCTCCTTGACGAGGATCGAGAACGACACCTCGCCGATCTGGGAGTGGTGGACGTCGAAGGCCAGGATGTCGCCCGCCTTGGCGCCCTGCAGCTCGGCGTCCATCTCCGGGCCGAACCGCCCGTTGCCGACCTCGTAGAGCTCGTCATCGGCTGCGGCAAGGGTCTCCTCGCCGCGGGTCACCTTGCGGTCGATCGACACGTGGTCGCCGTCGTGAGCCGGGCGGGACACGGCCACCAGTTCGGCGAACTGGTCGCGGGCCCGGTCGACCCGCACGTCGACGTCGGCTTCGGTGATGGTGAGGCTGGGCAGGACCACCCGCAGGCCGCCGTAGCCGGCCACGGTGACGGTGGGCATGATCTCGACCACCGCGTCGAAGGCCATGGTGGGATCGGTGTCGGTGGAGGTGATGTCGATCTCGGGCGCAGCTATGGGCTCGATGTCGTTCTCGCGCAGCGCCCGCTCGTAGTAGCCGGGCAGGGCGTCGCGGATCGCCTCCTGCCGGGCGGCCTCGATGCCGACCCGGGCCTCCACCAGCCGGCGGGGCGCCTTGCCGGGCCGGAACCCGGGGACGCGCACCTCCCGGGAGATCTTGCGGAAGGCGGCGTCAATTGCCGTTCCGAACTCGCTCTCGTCGAGTTCGACGGAGAGTTTGACCTTGTTGCCCTCGAGGGGCTCGACGATGGTTTTCACGGCCTGGGGATTGTAGGCCCCTGGGCCGCCTGCGAGCTGCGTCGGCGGAGTGCCGCCATGACGACGCGGCGCTTCCACCTGCGCACGGGTGCCGCCTGGGTGGCGTCCCGGAGGATCTGCTCGGCCCGGGCACGGTCGGTGGCCGCCGGCTCGTGTCGGGACCATGCCGCGACTGTGATCAGCTCGCCGACCTCCACGAGCCGGGCGTCGGCCAGGACCCCGGAGGCCAGTTCGCCGGTGTACTCGGCCGGCGTCTCTTGGGGCTGCCTCGGGCGGCCCCGGGCCGCGCCGGCCCGCTCGATCCGGACGAAGAACCGGGTGGCCCAGGGGAGCGCAGCGCGCCGCTTCCACCATCGGATCCCCCTCCCCGCCAGCCAGCCGCCGGCCACCAGGGCGATGAGTACGAGGAGCGGCCACAGCCGACCGAGGAAGCGCAGCAGGCGGTCCCACACCGATTCCTCGTCGGGGCGGGGATCGGGTGCCCGGCCGGTGGGGTCGAAGCGCTGCCAGCCGACGCCTGGGAACCACACCTCCACCCAGGCGTGGGTGTCGCTGGAGGCGACCAGGAAGTCCTGGTCGGGCCCGATCCGCGCGCCGGGCAGGAACCCCACTGCCATGCGGGCGGGAACGCCCAGGGCTCGCAGCATCACCGCCATGCCGGTGGCGGCGCGCTCGGGTGGGCCGGACCGCTCGGTGAGGAGGAACGACTCGACCGGATCGGCGCCCGCCGGCACGGCGACGGCGTCGTCGGTGACGGTGGTGTTGTCCAGGATCCAGGCCTCGATGGCCCGGGCCTTGTCGAAAGTGGTCGGGGCGCCGGCGGTGACCTCGGCGGCCAGAGCTCGCACGCGCGGCGCCAACTCGGCCAGCTGGAGGTACGCATCGGCCACATCGGTCGGGACTGTGCCGGTCGCCGTGCCGGTCGCCGTGCCGGCCGTGCCGCCGGCGGCGCGTAGGGCGTCGGCGCTCCGGGGGGGCCGGTCGCTGACCACCACGTAACGCCCACCCCGGCCGAGGGCTGGCATGGCGTACAACGTGGCGTCGTTGCCCTGGCGCACCTCGCCCGCCACGACCGAGGCGTTGGTCGGGCGGGCGGCGGCGGGGAGCACGTCGGCAAACGGGGCCAGAACCGTGACCGACTGGGACAGGCCGACGGCGGGGCCGTCCCCGACGTCGCCGATGCCGGGCTCGACTGTGCCATCGTCGACGTCGGTGAGCGACCCGGGGCGGCGCGACCAGGACTCGCCGTTCCAGTGGTCGTATGTCGTGGCCCGCCACACGTCGGGCGCCGCCGCCTGCACCAACAGGACGGCTCCGTCGCCCCGCTCCCCGCGGCCGGCGGCGATGTCGAGGCGGTCGGCGAACTGCACGGGAGGGCCGGGCGGTGGGAGCCGGCCGCGTCGGTCGCCCCGGCCGGGCCCGCCACCGTCGCCCGGCGGCGGCGGAAGGAGCGATGCGGCCAGCGCGGCGAGCAGGCCCACCACCGCCAGCACCGCCGCCGACTCGGCGGCCACCCGCCGGCCGGGCGCAGCGGCCGCTCCGCCCAGCCGGGGCCCGGCGGCGGCGGTGAGTCGATTGGTCGAAACCAGGGCGACGGCGACCGCCGCCAGGGCCGCTCCCACCGCCCATCTCGAACTTACCGGCTCCCCGACGGTGCCCAGGAGCGTGCCGGCGGCCAGCAGGAGGCAGTAGCGCAGGACGTTGGGCTCGGGCCACAGCACGCTCAGGCCGACGACGGCCAGCGGGAGCAGCCGGGCGATGTCGACGACGTGCTCACGGTCGGTCCATCCGGCGAGGTAGAGGCCGACGAAGCCGGCCACGGTCACTGCGGTCAGCACGAAGACGTCCTTGCCGGCGGGCAGCACGGAGGTCGACCTCCGGGTCGCGGCGCCGACCACCCCGGCGGCGAGCGCGGCGGCCACCGCCACCAAGGGGATGTCGACGCCCCCGATGCCTGCGCCCCCGCCGGCGGCGGCGGCGCACCACGTCGCCACGGCCAGTGCGACCACAGCGACGAGAGTGGGCGATTCGGTGCTGTATCTCACCGCGAAACGCCCACACCGGAGGACGGCCACGAGTCGCCCTCGGGCGTGACGGTGACCACGGCGGCCCGCCCCGGGCCGCCGGCGGGGAGCGTCGGCTTGCCGCGCACCGCTCGGGCCAGCCGCTGGTTCACGTCGGTCGAAGGGCCGAGACGGCCGGTGACCGCCCCGGTGGGCTCGGCGGTGGCCAGCACCACCTCGTAGCCCCGGCGGAGGGCCTCGTAGGCGTACCAGGCGGCGCGCCCCGCAGCCAGCTCCCCGGCTGCGGCCCCGCCACCGAGATCCAGGGCCACCACCAGCCGGGGTGCGCCCGTCTCCTCGACCTCCTTGACCACCAGGTCGCCCCGGCGGGCGGAGCTTGGCCAGTGCACCCGGCGGACCGGGTCGCCGGGCAGGTAGTCACGCACGCCGCGCACCACGTCGCCCACCGCCGCCGGGCGCGGTGCGCCGTCGCCCCATGCGCCGAACAGCTCCGGGAACGGGTGGTTCGGGGCCACCGGCCGGGGGCCGACGGCCAGGGGGTGGGGCAGGGCGACGCGGCGGCGGCGGGCGCACGTGACCAGGCCGCAGAGACCGGAGCCGGCCACCTCCACCACTACATGGGTCACCAGCTCACGGCGGTCGGCCACGACCGTGAGGCGTCCGGCGGCGGGAGGGGTGGCGACCAGCACGGCACCCGCGGGCGCGGCCCGCACCCGGAAGGAGAGCCGCGGCCCGGTCACCGAGAGGGCGAGGGCGACAGCGTCGCCGACGAATGCGTCGGCGGGGGCGCCGGCGACGGCCACGCTGGCCCGACGGGTGGCGACGACGGCGAGCACCAGGTCGAGCACGAGAGCGAGGATGGCGGCGAAGCACACGAAGACGGCCAGACGGGAGCCGGTCGCCACCCAGGCGGTCCACCCCGCCCCGGCCAGGAGGAGCGCCCCGGCGCTGCCGACGGTGGCCCGGGTCTGGCGCGTCCACCCGCCGGCGCCGGGCGGCTGCATCAGGCCGTGGGTGCGGGGACGGTGTCGAGGATCTCCCTCACCAGCCGGCGGGTGGCGTCGGTGCGCCGGCCGGCCACTGCGCCGAGCCGGTGGGCCAGGACGGCGACCGTCACCGCCTTGACGTCGTCGGGGGACACGAAGTCGCGACCGCCGATGACCGCGAAGGCCTTGGCCACCTGCACGAGGGTCCGTGCCGCACGGGGGCTGGCTCCGTGGTCCAGGTCGGGATGGGCCCGGGTGGCGTCGACGATGTCGAGCACGTAGTCGGCGACGGCGGGCGCCACGTAGGCGCCGTCGACCTCGGCCACGGCCGCCAGCACCTCGACGCCGTCGACCACCGCGGTCAGGTGATCGAGCGCCGGTGGGCCGCCCTCGCCCCGCAGGACGGCCCGTTCGGCCTCGCGCCCGGGAAGGCCGAGGGTGACCACCAGAGCGAAGCGGTCGCTTTGGCCCTCGACGAGTGGGAAGGTGCCGACGTCCCCGAACGGGTTCTGGGTGGCGATGACGAAGAACGGCGTCGGCAGGGGATGGGCGGTGCCGTCAACGGTCACCTGGTCCTCGGCCATGGCCTCCAGCAGGGCCGACTGGGCCCGGGGCGTGGCCCGGTTGATCTCGTCGACCAGCACGACGTTGTGGAAGATCGGGCCGGGGTGGAAGTTCCACTCGTTCCGGCCCCTGTCGTAGACGGTGACGCCGGTGATGTCGGCGGGCATGAGGTCGGCCGTGCCCTGCACCCGTCCCGACGTCCCGCTGACGGATCGGGCCAGGCTCTTGGCCAGAAGGGTCTTGCCCACCCCGGGCACGTCCTCGAGGAGCACGTGGCCTCCGGCCAGCAGTCCGGCCGTCACCAGCACGATCTCGTCGCGCTTGCCCAGGACCACCGAGGCCACGTTGTCGACGATCGCCGCCGCCACCTCGGACGCGGGGCGGGCCATCCGTCCATTCTCGGTCACTTACCGGGGCCGTGCCGGACGCGGCCTAGCTTTGGCCCCGTGCCTGAACGCGAGCCGGTGGCCGATTCCGCAGACCGGGTGCTGCTGATCGCCGAGAACGTCGTCTATGCCTTCGCCGGCGTGCTGCTGGCCGGCGGCGCGGTCCTCGTCCTCGGGGCGGTCATGTGGCACCTGGTCATAGATGTCGGGAAGGGCGTGGAGAAGGGCGTCACCACCGCGCTCGACGGGCTGCTGCTGGTCTTCATCCTCCTGGAGCTGCTGGCCGGCGTGCGGGCCACCATGAAGCAGAAGACGCTCGTCGCCGAGCCATTCCTCATCGTCGGCATCATCGCCTCCATCAAGGAGATTGTGGTGCTCGCCCTGGAGTCGAAGGAGATCTACGCCACCGACGACGCCGCGTTCGAGAACGCGATGACAGAGATCGGGGTGCTGGCCGTGGTGATCCTCCTGCTCTCCATGGCCTGCTACCTCGTGCGACGCAAGGAGCGGGAGCCCGAGGAGGAAGACGAAGCCGAAACCGGTTGAGCTCCCCCCTCGGGCCCGGAGGCCGGCCGTTGCGGGGCTGGCGCATCGTGCCGCTGCTGCTGAGCCTCGGCGCGTTTGCCGCCAACGCGGTCATCCTCCTGTCCGACCGGGCACCCGGCCTGTTCCGCAGGCTGTCGGCCCGCATCGACGCGGGGGTGCCAGGGGCCGATGTGGGTGTGGCCCGGTCCGATTTCGACGTCCATGTCGTGATCTGGGCCGTCGCCGCCCTGCTCGTCGGGCTGGCGGCGTGGTCGTGGCTGTCACTATTCCTCGGCAGCACCGTGGTCTTCGCATGGAGCGTGGCCCTGGAACTGGCCCAGCGGCGCTTCACCAATTCCCGCACCGTGCAGTTCGACGACCTGGTGGCCAACGCCGCCGGGGTCGCCTGCGGGACCGGAGCGGTCGCCCTGTTCGCCCTGGCCTGGTGGGTGGTCAGCCGCGGATCTCGACGTTCTGGGAGTTGTTGAGGAAGTACTCGTCGCGTGGGGCCAGGTCGCGGTTAAGGCCATCCTCCCCGATCGGCCGCTCCACCGACACCGTCCCCGGTTCGACGGTCATGAGGAAGTCGAGGATCGACGCGGCCTGCGCGGGGGAGAAGGCCAGCGAGGGTTCGAGGGCCCGGTAGCGCTCGAGCACCGCAGCTCGGTCGAACACGATGGGTTGCTGGCTGGCCACCATGAATGGCGAGTCGTTGTAGCTGGCCACCGGGAACCGCATCACGTGGGGGAACACCTCGGTTGCGCTGTTCAGGACCCGCGGGGTGGCGATCCACTGCGAGACCACCCCGTCGCCATCCAGTCGGCTGCGCAGCAGCTCGTAAAACTCCACGGAGTAGAGGTTGCCGCTGAACGCCGACTGGGGGCGCACCACGTCGACGGTCAGCACGTCATAGCGCTTCTCCGAGGAGAGGAGAAACTTGCGACCGTCGCCGACCCGCGCGTCGACCCGGGGGTCGTCGAGCAGCCGCCCCATCTCGACAGCACCGCGACTGCCGAGCACGCGGAGCAGCTCGATCTCGCCCCCGCAGATCTCCACCACGTCGAGGTGGCGCAGTCGTGGGTCACGCGTCATGCCGTACGGCGTTGCGCCGATGCCGAGCCCGACGGCCATGGCCTGTCGGGGATCAGGGTGCAGCAGGGTCGGAAGCAGTCCCACCAGGACGTGAAAGTCGTCGAAGGGGTACCCGTTTTGCGACGTGGCGTTGATGAACAGGAAGTCCTCGCCTTTCACCTTCTTCAGTGCGTTCACGCACGCCCGGTCCTCGGACAAAGCGAAGTCGTCAAGGGGGGCGCTGTGGAAGAAGGCCCACATGCGGAAGTTGGACGGGAACACCGCGATCAGGCCGAGCAGCAGGGCCAGGACGCCGGCGCCCAGAGCGGGGCGGCGCCAATCCCGGGGCGCCGTCGCCGCAGCGGCCAGGCCGGGCAGCAGGAGGAGGGCGGCGAGGAACCGGAGCGTGCCCGACGAGCCGAGCCTGTCGATCAGCACGAAGCCAACGACCAGCGTCCCCGTTACGTTGCCGGTGATGTTGGCCAGCAGCAGGAGCCCGGTCCGGCGCCCGAGGGTGTCGACCCGTTCGGCCACCAGCCGCTGAACGAAGGGGAAGGACGCGCCCATGGCCAGCACGGGCGCCCCCATGATGAGCAGCGGCCCGAACAGGTGCACGAAGCCAACTCGGGCGATCTCCCGGGGCGAGTCGAACCGGTAGCCGCCCACGTTGTAGCCGTCGATGGCGAAGTGGCTGGTGAACGGGCCCTCGACCCCCAACCGCCTGGGCAACTCCACCAAGGCGAGGGGGCCGATCAGGGCCAGCACGCCGACGGCGAACTGGATCCCGAGGAACCACCGGTCCGGCCGCCTGGCCCTTCCGACGAAACGGGAGGCCACGGCCGCGCCCGCGCCGAACAGCAACAGGTAGAGCGACAGGACATGGCCGAAGGTGTAGGAGTTCGAGCGCATGAGCGCGTCGACCAGCCGGAAGAACACGATCTCCAGACCGAGGGCCACCGCGCCGGTGAGGCCATACACCAGGAACCAAGGCCAGGTTCGGGACGAGGTTGGGATCGAGTCCGGGGCGAACACGGGCTCCTCGTCCTCGGTGGCTGCCGGGGTGGCTCTGACCCGGGCGGCGGTGCGCCATAGGGTCAGGATGCAGACGGCGGCAACCAGGTTGAGCGATCCGGCCAGCCGGACGACGCCGACGAAGCCCAGGCTCCCAATAAGGATCCAGCCGGAGATGCCGGCCCCGAGCCCGGCACCGAGGGAGTTGACCGCGTACAGGCGCCCGACCAGGGGGCCGGCGTCGTCGATGCGGTCCACCACGCCCCGTGTGACCAGCGGGAGCGAGAGACCCATCAACGTGGTCGGAACGATCAGCAGCAGGAAGTGGAAGGCGAAGGCGGCGAGGGTGCTTTCGAGGGCGGGCACAGCCGCCCGGTACACGTCGTAGAACAGCCACAGGCTGAACCAGGCGAAGACGCCGATGCCGGCGTTCGACGCGGCAAAGGCCAGTAGCGACCGGCGCGCCCCCAACCGGTCGGCGAGCACGCCGCCCACCACGTTTCCCACCCCCAGGCCGGCGAGGAACGCCGCGATCACCGTCGTGAAGGAGAAGAGGTCGACGCCGGCGTGCAGTGAGATGACCCGTTGCCACACCACCTGGAGGGTGAGCGCCGAGAAGCCGGTGACGGCGAACACCGCGAACAGGACGGTCCTCTGCCGGCGATGCATGCCGGCGCACTATCGCATCGCCCAGTCGGACGGGTCGAACTCCTCGGCAGACGGATCGAGGTCCTCGGGCGGGTTGCAACAAGATTGGTGACAGGCGCTCTTCACGCTGCGGGCATGGAACGGAAACGGTTCGGTCACCGCTCGCCCGTACGGTCGATCGCAGACGGCTCCACCCAGGAGAGCCGCGCCGCGCCGACCGGCGGCGTCTGCCACGCGAGATCAGGGGAACCGACGCATGACAAAAGGTAGCGAAGCGCGCCAACGACTGAAGGGGCTATGGAGCTTCGAGGGAAAGTACCGGATTCTCCACCTCACATGGCTCGCCTTCTTCCTCACCTTCGTGGTGTGGTTCAACTTCGCGCCCTTCGTAAACACAATCGGGGAGCAGTTCGGTCTGTCGAAGGCCCAGAAGGTCACCATCGGCTTGTGCAACGTCGCCCTCACCGTGCCAGCGAGGATCTTCGTCGGCATGGCCCTCGACCGGTACGGCCCGCGGCGTGTGTACTCCGTCATCCTGGTCTACGCGGCCTTCCCCTGCATGGCCTTCGCCCTCTCGCAGACCTTCACCCAGCTCGTGGTCAGCCGGCTGGCGCTGAGCGTGGTCGGAGCCGGTTTCGTGGTCGGCATCCGCATGGTCTCGGAGTGGTTCGCCCCTCGTGAGGTCGGCATGGCCGAAGGGGTCTACGGGGGCTGGGGCAACTTCGGCTCTGCGGCAGCTGCCTTCGCCCTTCCGGTCTTCGCCGGCGTGGTCGGCGGGGAGGCCGGCTGGCGCTGGTCCATCGGGACGACGGGCGTTCTCGCCCTGCTCTACGGGTTCTACTACTTCCGCTCGGTCACCGATACGCCCGAGGGCGTCAGCTATGCCCGGCCGCGGCGCCAGGGAGCGCTTGAAGTCACCAACCGCAAGGCCGTCCATGGCTTGGCCCTGCTCACCGTGCCCCTGGTCGCCGTCCTGGGGGTGATCCTGTGGCGGGTCTGGCTGGTCGAGGTGATCTCCACGCCCGTGCTCTTCGTCGGGCTGGCGGTTGTCGCCGCCTTCCTGAGCCTCCAGATCGCCACGGTGTACCGCGTCAACCGTCCGGCGATGGAGGACTCCTATCCCGAGGCTGACCAGTACCCCTTCCGGACGGTGGCGGTGCTGGCCGTCGCGTACTTCTGCACCTTCGGATCGGAGTTGGCTGTGGTGACCATGCTCCCTGCGTTCTTCGCCGACACCTGGGGCCTCGGCCCGGCGATGGCCGGTGTGGCGGCCTCCGGCTTCGCCTTCATGAACCTCGCGGCCCGGCCGGCGGGAGGCATGCTTTCCGACCTCCTGGGATCGAGGAGGCGCACCCTGCGCGTGCTGATGGTCGGCCTCGCCGCCGGCTATCTCGGCATGGCGCTGCTCGGATCGGCCTGGCCGGTGCCCGTAGCGATTCTCGTCACCATGGGTTGCTCGTTCTTCGTTCAGTCGGGCGAGGGCGCGGTGTTCGCCATCGTGCCGCTGGTCAAGAAGCGGGTCAGCGGCCAGGTGGCGGGGATCGCCGGCGCCTACGGGAATGTGGGGGCGATCGCCTTCCTCACCGTCTTCCTCTTCGCCAGCCCACAGGTGTTCTTCCTGGTCATCGCTGCGGCGGCCGCGGTCGGGGCGCTCATCACCCGCTGGCTGGTCGAGCCGGCCAACAGCTTCGGCGCAGATCTCATGGTCGACAGCGACGACGCGCAAGTGGTGGAGGAGCGACTGGAGACCGTGCCGGCCGGGTAGGCCCAGTGTTCGGGTCCGTGACCACGGCTATGCCATGGGCCGGGCGGTCGGCACCGATCTCGTCGCCCTGCAGCGCCGAGCCGGCGAACTGACACCGGCGCTTGTCCTGCGTTCCGCACATGGCCGGCCAGTACAGCCGTTCCAGCCACCGAGTGTGCAATGTTGTGGCTCTGGGACGGAACATTGCACGCTCGACAGGCGGCAAGTGGCCAATTCGAGCACCATGGGCGAGCGCTCGATCTCGCCCTCCTGGAAGGTGGGTAGGTAGTGTAACGGCGGTGCGCTCCTAGAGGAGGGAGCCTCGGAGAGGATAAAAGCGCAGGTCAGAGGCCATTTCGGTACCGGGGAGTGGCGCAGTGGTAGCGCACCTGCTTTGGGGGCAGGCGGTCGGGGGTTCAAATCCCCCCTCCCCGACGGAAACAACCCCATGCGGGTGTAGCTCAATGGTAGAGCTCCAGCCTTCCAAGCTGGCTATGCGAGTTCGATCCTCGTCACCCGCTCTCACGTCGGTGCAGGTCAGAGGGGTTGTGGCGATCTCGTTGAAGGCGGCTTGTCGCCTACGCCCACGGCAGCACGGCACGGAGAGCCGGCGTGTCGCCCCTCGCGTCATTCGCGGGGCTTGGTCCGGGGCCAGCGGCGTTCGACACCGCTCCTCAGGACCACGTCGACGAACGGACCGGCTTGGCGGACCGACGAAGGATGCGATGGATAGTCGCTACGTAGTAGCTGGCCATCTCGGGCCCGGTGAGGTGTTGGTTCCCGATGCCGAACACCCGGAGGCGGCTGGCAGCGAGCGCAGCCTGCTCGTGCGGGTAGCGGGTGATCCTCTCGTCCTTCGTCAGCGCGACCCATCCGGCATCATCGGCGTCGGCGATCCACCGCTCGTCGCCGACCGATTGGTCCTCGCCGCCGGGATAGATGTCGGCCATTGCGTGGACGACGAATCCGATCGCTCGGATCGCATCCGGGACGATGATCCGCCCGAGGCTTCGGTCGACGAAGAACTCAGGCTGCGGCGGCGACGCTCGGCGAGGCAAGGGCCACCAGAACGTGTTCGAGGGGGACGCCGTAGTCCTCGGCGACGGCACTCGTTGGCTCGCCCGCTCGCACACGGTTGCGAACGTCGGCGAGGCGCGCTCCGCCACTGACGAAGATCGGCTGCCCGAAAGCCCGTTCGGGGTCGGCGACCAAAATCGGGTCGTCGGTGATTGGCAGCTCCAAACTCGTCGCCCAGTCGTCGGCGTAGTGGATTCGCCGCAGGTAGCGGTCGATCACATCGTGGAACACTCGTTGCCCGGTTCGGACGACGGTGAGCAACCGGAGCTGCTTGTCGCCGCTGGTGCGGGCGTAGTCGTAGACGATCTCCGCCCCGTCGGTGAAGAGGTGCTTCGAAGCGAGCGCGTGATCGAGCTCCTGCTCATCCGCCAAGCGCTGCAAGGCAGGCCGGATTCGCTGCAGCGGGAGGCCCGTCTCGCGAAATGCTGCGAGTACCATCCCCTCGGCGAGGCCGATGAATGGGACATTGAGCCCGTGGTTCCCGATCCTGGTGAGTAGCGGTTCGCCTCGCACGGGTCGACGGCCCTGTACCACTCGCGTGTAGCCGTGCGTCCAGGTCGCGAACGTCGACCTGGGAACGCCGAGGTAGGTGGCAGCCTCGCTCACCGTGTAGAGCGGCTTGGTGAAACGGGAATCAGGAGGCGTGGCGGTCAGCGGGTAGCTCCCCTCGGCTGGCGTGCAAGGAGGATACCGGCCATCCGTCTCGGATGACTGGATCGCTCGGCCACGGCTCGTGGCGACCCGAGCTTGGGGTCATCCGCCTGGCGGACCAGGACCGCCAGCCCATCGCGGAGCTGGAGCGTCATCGGCCGGGTCTCTCGTCAGCCTGGGGTCGGGAGCCGAGACGCTCCGCAACTGGCATCCCGACCGACGAGCTCATCATGGCAATTCGCGTGCCGCCTCGCAGTGAGCGGGAGGCCATCGGTCTGGCCCTTTTCGCCGCCTCTCCTATCACGATGTCGCCACCAGCCATCGCGTCCGCCTCGACCGAGGCCGCCGGGCTCGATCGACGGTCGTCGAGGTCCCTCGTATCCCGCCGGCGCCGCGCAACGCCCTCCAAGTAGACGTCGATGCAGCGCCTCCGGGTCATGGCCAGGAGGTAGCCCGAGGACTACCGCGCTCGGGATCGACTCGAGCGGCGGCCCGACTCTTCCATCTCCGGGCCCTCGTCCGGCCCTGGAACTCATAGACCATTTGTCTGGTCCCCTCTGGTGTTCCGTGGTGCGAGTGCGTCTACCCGCCGGCCGGGTCGCCATCACCTTACGGATCCGCCGGTAGCCTCGCCGCCGATGGCCCAGGCTGACGAGGGTCCCCCGATCGACGGAGGACTGCCCGCGAGCCTGGGCCGCTCGGCCGTGGTGATGGCGGTGGGCACCACGCTTTCCCGGGTCACCGGCCTCGGCCGGCTGGTGGCGATGGCGTTCGCCCTGGGCGTCACGGAGTCTCGGCTGGCCGACTCGTACAACATCGCCAACACCATGCCCAACGTGATCTACGAGCTGATCCTGGGTGGGGTCCTGACGTCGGTGTTCATCCCGGTCCTGGTCGAGGAGCTGCGCAGGAAGCGCGACGACGACGCGTGGGAGTCGGTCTCGGCCCTGGTCACCACGTCGATTGTCGCCGTCCTGGCCATCACCGTGCTGGCGGTGATCGGCGCGCCCTGGATCATCCGGCTCTTCACCTTCCGACTGTCGGGCCCCGAGCAGGCTGCCCAACAGGAGCTGGCCACGTTCTTCCTGCGCTTCTTCGCTCCCCAGATCGCCTTCTACGGCATCGCCGCCATCGCCGGAGGACTGCTGAACGCCTACGACCGCTTCGCCGTCCCCATGTTCGCCCCCATCGCCAACAACGTTGTGGTGATCGCCACCTTTCTGGCCTTCGCCGCCATCGTCTCGGGCACTCCCGACGAGGCGGGCGTGGGAACCGCGCTCTCCCAGAAGCTGCTCCTCGCCGCCGGGACAACGGGCGGGGTGGCCCTGTTGGCCCTGGCTCACTGGCCGGCCGTCCGGCGGCTACCGGGCAAGCTGCGGTGGCGGCCGGACTTCCGCCATCCCGCGGTGCGCAAGCTGGCCCGGCTGTCGCTGTGGACGCTGGGGTACGTGGTGGCCAATCAGCTCAGCTTCGGCATCGGCCTCGTCCTGGCCAACGGCGTGCAGGGTGGTCCGACCGCCATGTTCACCGCCTTCGCCTTTTTCCAGCTCCCCTACGGCATCGCTGCGGTGTCGATCATGACCGCCCTCGTCCCCCGCATGTCGACCCAGGCTGTGGAGGGCGACGAGGTCGGCTTCCGGGCGTCGGTGAGCAGCGGGATGCGGCTGATGGGCCTCCTCCTGCTGCCGGCCACCGCCGGCTACCTCGTCCTCTCCCGACCCCTCGTGACCACTCTGCTCGAGCACGGGGTCATGAGTGCCAACAGCAGTCGATTGGTGGCCGAGGTGCTCGACATGTTCGCCATCGGACTGGTTCCTTTTTCCTTCTACCTGTTGCTGCTGCGCGCCTTCTACTCCCGCCAGGACGCCCGCACGCCGACGGTGGTCAATGTGGTGCTGAACACCGTCTACGCCGTCTTCTCGCTCATCCTCTTCCCGGCGTTCCGGGTCCAGGGCCTGGCCATGGCCCACTCGCTCTGTTACGTCGCCGGCGCCGCTCTGGCGGGCGTGCTCCTGTCGCGCCGCATCGGTGGGCTCGACACCGCCCGCACCTTCCGTGCCCTCGGCCGGGCCGCCGCCGCCTCGCTCGTGGCCGCGGGCGCCATGTTCGCCGCCCTGCAGGGCGTCAACGCGCTCATGGGCCCTGGTGGCGAGCGGGCCCTCGCGCAGCTCGTCGCCGGTGTCGTCGCCGGAGCGCTGGCGTTCCTGGGCGCAGCCCGGCTGCTGCGCATCGAGGAGCTCGACACGCTTCGCAACCTGCTGCCCGGCCGTTCGCGCGCCGCGCCGGGCCTGGGATAAGTTTGGGCCGTGAGCAGGCGGGCGGTCATGGTCGCGGTGGTCCTTCCGGTGACGCTGGTGCTCGCCCTGGCCGGCGCCTTCGGTGCCATGGCCATCGACCGCCAGGCTCGGCGCACCCTTCCCTCGGGGGCCTTCATTCAGGGTGTCGACGTCGGAGGTCTCCGGTTCGACCAGGCCGTGACGCGGGTGCGCGAGAAGGTCGAGGCGCCTCTGCACCGGCCGGTGAAGGTCGTCGTCGACTCGTTCTCGACCCAGACGTCGGCTTGGGACCTGGGCTACCGGGTCGATGTGCCGGCCGCCGTCAACCAGGCCATGATCCCCCGGCGGAACGGCAACGTGCTGAGCCGGGTGTCCTCCCAGCTCTTCGCCTCCGGCGGCGCCCCGTTCATCGAGGTCCGGCCGGCGTGGGGCCCGGGACGCCTCGACGAGGTGCTGGCCCAGGCGGGCAGCGTGGTCGGCACCGCCCCGGAGGATGCCGACATCGACGTCTCCACCGGCTGGGTGAAGATCGTCCCGGAGAAGGCGGGCAAGGAGATCGACGTCGAGGCGTCGAAGCGGGCGCTGATGGACGGGGTGGCGCTGGGAGACACCACGGTCCGACTGGTCGCCCGGCCGGTCAAACCCGCCACCGACTCGACCACGTCCAAGGTCATCCTGGTCCGGGCGGGCGAGAACAAGCTCTACCTGTACGAGAACGGCCAGATCGTGAAGAGCTGGCCCGTCGCCACCGGGGCGCCCGGCTTCCTCACTCCCGAAGGGCTCTGGCGCATCACCCAGAAGATCGTCAACCCGTCCTGGCACAACCCGGGCAGCGCGTGGGCGAAGAACCTGCCCGCGGTCATCGGCCCCGGCCCCAACAACCCTCTCGGCACCAGGGCCCTGCGCCTCGACGCCCCGGCCATCCTCATCCACGCCACCGCCAACCGGGGTTCCATCGGCTTCAGCGAGTCCCACGGCTGCATCCGCATGACCGAGGAAAGCGAGGCCGAGCTGTTCTCGCTGGTCGACGTCGGCACCCGGGTGGCCGTCGTCCAGGTCACACCGCCCCGCCCCCGGGGCTCGGCCCCGATCGACGCCACGGAATTCTAAGCCGCCTGCCAGTCAGATCGTCTGATTCGCCAGGCTCAGGTGGGTGGCGCTGGCCTTGCGGAGGTTGGTGAGGCGGCGGGGGTCGAGGGTCTCGCAGATCCAGCCCCAGTGGATCGAGACCCAGTCGCCGGTTGACAGGTCGTCGGCGAACCCCCGGCCCTCGAAGGTCCGCAGTACCCGTTCGGCCCGGGCCTCGCCCAGCGACAGCTTGCCGTCGACCATGACCAACGGCTGACGGTCGACCGTCACGCTGGCGCCGTCGACCTCGCGCACCTGTCCCCAGCTGATACGGCAGCTCTCCATGGCGGCCATGCCGACGACGTCGGACTCGAGGTGGCGGTAGACGTCGAGCACGTGGAAGAGGTGGAACGGCTTGGCCCCCGCCGGCGGCTTGCGCAGGACCTGGGCCCGCACCTTGGCCGGCAGGTGTTTGCCGAAGCGCTCCTCGAGCGACCGGTAGAGGTCGCCGGCCTCGACTCGGTCGAGCAGCTCGTTGCCCAGCCAGTAGGCCTCGACCACCCGGGAGTCGAACGGGTCGCCGATGCCGTTGGCCGCGGCGATGGAGCGCAGGTAGGGCACCGCCCCGGTGAACTTCACCAGCAGGGGCGCCAGCCGGGGATCAGGGCGACCCTCGACCGCGTGCTCCAGGAGGATCTCGTTCTCGTTGCCTCCGCAGTAGCCCAGATGGTTGGGCATGAAGGCGTACCGGATGAAAAGCAGGAGCCCCGAGGGCGGGGCGGCGGGCGGTGCCACGGGCATCTTCCCAGTCTCGCGCCGCATTCCGGGCTTCAGTCGCGGCGAAACTGGGCCGAAAGACCTAGTGGTGGCGACGCTCACCGCACTGCGCGACCCTCTCTGGCTGCGCCGCCGCAACGGTCCTGACGGAAGAACAGTGAGGCTCCATGCGCCTTTCCATCCTGATGAGGCCGGAAGTCATCGTATTCACAATCCTGATCATCGGGACGGCTAGCGTGGCGCTTCGAATGACAAAACCGGGAGGCCGGTTCTCCGGCCGGCGCAAAGACGGCCGCGACGGCCGCGACGGGCGGGCCGTGGCCACGGCCGGCGGTGGCGGTGAGACCGCGTTCAAGGTCGAGCAGGTCAACCGCGACGATCCGAAGGCCCGGATGGAGTCGGTCACCTTCGCCGACGTCGCCGGCCTCGAGGAAGCCATCTCCGAGCTGCGCGAGGTGGTCGAGTACCTACGTGACCCCCACCGCTTCGAGCGGCTGGGCGCCCGCATGCCCAAGGGCGTGCTGCTCTACGGCCTCCCCGGCTGTGGCAAGACACTGCTGGCCCGGGCCCTGGCCGGGGAGACCGGCGTGCCCTTCTACTTCGTGTCGGCTACCAGCTTCGTGGAGAAGTTCGTCGGGCTGGGCGCAGCCCGCGTCCGCCAGCTCTTCGACGCGGCCAAGGCGTCCGCCCCGTGCATCATCTTCATCGACGAGCTCGACGCCATCGGTCGCCACCGCAGCGCCGACACCGCCGGCGAGCGCGAGTTCGACCACACCCTCAACCAGCTCCTCGTCGAGCTCGACGGGTTCATGGGCTCGTCCGGCGTCATGATCATCGGGGCCACCAACCGCCCTGAACTCATCGACAGCGCCCTGTTGCGGCCCGGCCGCTTCGACCGCCGCATCCAGGTCGAACGCCCCGACCGCAGCGGGCGGGAGAAGATCCTCCGCCTCCACGCCGACTCCCGGCCGGTGTCCCGCCGGGTCGACTGGGGCGAGGTGGCGGCCCACACCGCAGGGCTGACCGCTGCCGAGCTGGCCAACATCGTCAACGAGGGCTGCCTGCTGGCCGCCCGCCGCCACCGCGACCGGGTGGCTCCGGAGGACATTGACGAGGCCGTCTCCCGGGTGCTGGCCGGCACCCGCAGCGCCCGGCTCATGTCCGACGAGGAGAAGGAACTGGTCGGCGTGCACGAGGCCGGGCACGCCCTGCTCTCGATCCTGCTCCGGGGTGTGCAGCCGCCGTCGCGGGTGTCGATCGTGAACCGGGGGGCGGCCTTCGGCCGCTCGCCCTGGTCCACCGCGGACGACCGCGAGGTCCTCACCAAGCGCGAGCTCATGGCCCAGCTCATCGTCCTCATGGGCGGGCGGGCCGCGGAGATGCAGGTCTTCGGCCAGCCCAGCACCCGGGCCGAGGACGACCTGGAGCACGCCGCCGACCTGGCCCGCCGCATGGTGGAGCGCCTGGCCATGACCGGGCGCTTCGAGCTGGCCGGCCGGAAGGACGAAGGGGCCCGAGGCAACGACGAGGGTGAGGGTGGCAAGGAGGTGCGCGAGTTGCTGGAGAAGGCCGAGCAGGCCGCCCGCACCATCCTGGGCGACAACAGCGCCGACCTGCGGACCATCGCCGAGACCCTCGTGCTGAAGGAGACCCTCACCGCCACCGAGCTCCAGGAGATCATCCGAGGCGGGAGCGGCGGCGACGGCGGCGCCCTGGAGATGTCGAGCTAAGGGCTCAGCTCAGAAGCAGAGGAACAAGATGCACTGCTTGGCCTTGGCTGCGGCCGGTGCCGCGGCCTGCGCCGACGTGGCCACGGCGTCGAGGAACAGCGGCGTGCCGTCCCAACCGGCCATCACCGGGTGCTGGGCGCCCTGGGACTGGCGGGCGGTGAACTGCGGTGCCCGGGCTGCGGCGTAGGCGAACGCCTCCTGCACCGACACCCGGCGGTCACCGTTGGCATCGCCGCGGCCCTGGACCATGGCCTGCTCCACCTGCAGCATGGTGAACACCGACTGGCGCAGGTCCTTGATCTCGTAGGACTTCTCATTGGCGCGCGACGACGCGGTGAACAGCCGGTTCGGGGCGGAAATGCCCTCGTCGAAGCCCGCGGCCTCGCAGCCGGAGATGTCGATCCACGCCTGACCCCTGAGTTGGCGGAGCTTGCCGGCCAGCTCGCTGTCGGCGATGAAGCTGTTGTCGTGGGGCCACAGGTACTCGGTGGAGCCCACCTGCTTCACGTGCCCGGAGTAGTGGAAGACCGACATCGAGTTGGCGCTGCTGCGGTCGACCAGCCACTGCAGGCCGGCCCGGATGGTGCCGGCGGTGGCGCCACCGTCGGTGAGCACCTTGATGTGGTCGTCGGCGAAGCCGGCCATGAGCAGGGCCTGGCGGACGTCGGCTGCGTCGTTCACCGCACCGAAGTTGGGCCGGGTAGAGCCCTGGAAGCGGTCGACGCCCACGATGAGCGCCCAACGCTCGCCGGCGGCGGGCGCCGGCACCGCTGAGGCCGCAGGAGTCGATCCCAGCCCTCCCAGTACGCCGGCCAGCAGGAGCGGGAGAAGCAGGAGCACGCGTCGCATGACGGGTTTCCTACCACGCTCAAGGAAGAGGAGCCCGGCGCCGATGTTTCCAGTGAGCTGAACCGCAAAGGCTCGGCTATGTGCGCATCGAGATTGAGGAAACAGTGCATGGAGTCATGAACGGGCACCCCTCGGAGCGCATCCGGGTCCTGATCGCCGACGACACCGCCACCCTGCGGCTGCTGTTGCGTCGCACGCTGGAGGCGTCGAACGCCTTCGAGGTGGTGGGTGAGGCGGCCGACGGGGCGGAGGCGGTGGCGCTGGCCGCCGCCCTGCAGCCCGACATGGTGGTGCTCGACCTCTCCATGCCCGTGCTCGGGGGCATGGAGGCAATCCCGCGGATCCGCCGCTGCGCTCCGGAGGCCCGGGTTGTTGTGCTCTCGGGCTTCACCCCGGACCGCGTGGGATCCCGGGCGTTGGAGGTCGGCGCGGTTGCGGTCCTGGAGAAGCAGCAGCGTCCCGATGAACTGTTGGCCAACCTCCTACAGGCCTGGCAAACGACCCAAACCCGGGCACCGGCGGCCCCGCCCCCTGCGGGACGCCTCCGACAGGCGTTCGAGCACGCCCCGCTGGGGATGGCCCTCGTCGGTCCGGACGACAGCGTGCTCTACGCCAACCCGGGCCTGTGCCGGCTCGTGGGCCTCAGCCGGAGCGAGCTTGCCGGGCTGACGATCGCCGAGCTGACCCACCCCGAGGACCGGGACGCGGCGGCGGCGGCGCGCCGCTCGGTGGCCGCAGGCTCGGTGGCCGCGTCTTGCACTGAGGCCCGCTTCGTCCGCCCCGACGGCCGCACGGTCCGGGCGTCGATCAGCTGCTCGTCGATCGATGACGACGGCGGTTCTCCCTGCCTGGTCGTCCAGTTCGTCGACGTCACCGAGCAGAGGCGCACCGAACAGGAGCTGTACCTGTCCAACGCCGAGCTGAGCAGCTTCGCCTACATGGCCGCCCACGAGCTCAAGTCGCCGCTCCAGACTCTCTCCGGATTCGCCGCCCTCCTCGAACGGGTGCACGGGCCGGAGCTGGAGCCGCAGGCCCGGGAGTTCGTGAGCTGGATCGCGGAGGGGGCTTCCCGCATGGACTGCCTGATCGACGATCTCCTGGCCTACTGCTCGGTCGACACCGACGAAACCGTGGGCGCCCCGGTGGCCCTCGGAGAGGTCGTCTCCGACGCGCTGAGCCAACTCGAGGGCGATGTGACCCGCCGTGGAGCCATCGTGAGCGTCGACACCCTTCCCCTGGTGACCGGCGACCCAATCCAGATGGGTCAACTGGTCCAGAACCTCCTGGCCAACGCCTTGAAGTTCGTGCCCGACGGGCAGCGGCCCCAGATTCACGTCTCGGCGGAGCGGAGCGCCGATGGCTGGACGGTCACCGTGGCCGACAACGGCATCGGCGTGGAGGATGCGTCACAAGGGCGGATCTTCACCATGTTCGAACGCCTGCATCCAAGGGAGCGGTTCAAGGGCACCGGTATCGGCCTGTCGATCTGCAAACGCATCGTCGAGCGGCGGGGCGGGACGATCTGGGTGGAGCCGAACCCAGCAGGAGGGAGCTGCTTCCGCTTCCGGGTGCCCGACACCCTCTCGTCGGCATCGTCGGCACCTGCGGCCTAGCCTAGGGATCGAAGCGGTACCCGACGCCCCGCACCGTCGTGATCCAGCGGGGGTGGTCGGGGTCGGGCTCGATGCGGCGGCGGATGCGGCGGATGTGCTCGGTGACGGTGTCGGGGTCCTGCCACTCCGCCGAGGAGTCCCACACGTCGGCCAGGAGCTGCTGGCGGGAGAAGACCTGGCGGGGAGACGCGGCCAGGAAGGCCAGCAGGTCGAACTCACGGGCGGTGGTGGTGACCACCAGATCCCCGGCGGTGACCTCCCGTGTGCCCAGGTCGAGCCTCAGCCCGTCGAACTGCAGGACCGACTGTGGGGCGACGGGGCGGGTGCGGCGAAGCACCGAGGAGATGCGGGCCGTCAGCTCGCCGGGGGAGAAGGGCTTGACAACGTAGTCGTCGGCACCCAGCTTGAGCCCCAGGATGCGGTCGGCCTCGCTGCCGCGGGCGGTGAGCAGGATGACCGGCACGCTGCTGTCGCGCCGGAGCCGGGTGAGGATGTCGAGGCCGTCCTGGGCAGGCAGCATGAGGTCGAGCAGCACCAGGTCGGGTCGGAACGAGGCGATGGCGGCCATGGCCGAGCCCCCGTCGCCCACCTGCTCGACGGCGAAGCCCTCCATCTCCAGGTAGCGGGTCAGGAGCACCCGGACGGCCTGGTCGTCGTCGACGACGAGCACCTTCCCCGCCGAGGTCGCCAGTTCTCTCACGCCCCCAGGGTAGGAGTTGGGGGAAGGTTGGGTTGCGGTCGGGCTGGGGGTGGGCTGCCAGACCGACAGACGGGTCATGTGCGCTTCGTGGGTGACGGTCAAGGCCATTGCCGGTTCTGTCGATAAGGACAAGGGGACTGGGTCCCCGACGAGGGAGCCTCCTATGACACAGGAACGAGTGACCGGGGAGCGAGCGACGAAGGACCGGCCGGCGGTGGACGAAACAATCATCGAGCAGCTGGCCGCCATCACCGATGGCCAGGGCTACAGCGTGCTGGGTGAGCTCCTCAACGCCTTCCTCGGCGCCGTGCCCGGCCGCCTCGACGCCCTCGACCGGGCAGTTGGTGCCGGCGACCTCGTGGCCATGGCCGACGAGGCCCACGCCCTCACCGGCAGCACCGCCAGCTTTGGCGCCCGAGGCATGGCCGACCTCTGCCGGGAGCTGCGGGCGGCCGCCGAGCAGGAAGACATCGATGCTGTCGGGCCGCTGGTCGAGGCCCTGCACGCCGAGTTCCGCCGGGTTCGGGCCTGGCTGCTGAGCTTCCGGAGCCGGACGTGAACGTCGTCGTCGTCGATGACGACCCGGTGGTCCGGCTGGTCCTGGCCAAGGCGGTGAGCAGCCTGGGCCACGTGGCGCTGGCGGTCGAGGACGGGGCGGGCGCCCTTCGCCTGGTCGAGACCAGGCCGGTGGACGTCATGGTGAGCGATTGGATGATGCCCGGGATGAGCGGCCTCGAGCTGTGCCAGAAGATCCGGGCCCGGGAGGCCATCGAGTACGTGTACTTCATGCTCGTCACCGCCCTCGACGACAGCGAGCACGCCTTGGCCGGCATAGCCGCCGGGGTCGACGACTGCCTGGTGAAGCCGGTGCGTCCCTTCGACCTCCGCCTGCGGCTCATGGTGGCCGAGCGGGTGACCGACCTGCATCGGAGACTGGCCGAGCGCCAGCGCGGTTTGGAGCGGTCCAACGTCGAGATGGCGGCCACTGCTCGCCACGATCCGCTGACCGGGCTGGGCAACCGCCTGAAGATGAGCGAAGACCTGGAGATCTTCAGGTCCCGGCGCGACCGCTACCACGAGCCGTTCGGCGTGGCCCTGTTCGACATCGACCACTTCAAGTGCCTCAACGACACCGCCGGCCACCTGGCCGGCGACGAGGCGCTGCGGCGGGTGGCCGATGTCGTCCGGCGCGAGCTGCGCGAGGCCGACATGGCCTATCGCTACGGGGGCGAGGAGCTGCTGGTCGTCCTGCCGGCCGGCGTGCGCCGGGTCGCCGCCGCCGCCGAGCGCATCCGCAAGGCGGTCGAGCACGCGGCCATTCCTCATCCGGGCCGTCCCGGTCCGGGAACGGTCATCACCATCAGCGTGGGCGTGGCTGCCGCCGAGGGCGAGGCCGGAGCCTTCCTCCTGGCCGCCGACTCCGCCCTCTACAAGGCCAAGTCCGCCGGCCGCAACCAAATGGCCGTGGCCGGCCACTGGTTCGCCATCCCGGAGATGGCCGCGTCACCATGAGCGCGGGACACCTGCGGGTGGGCGACTCCGACCTGGTTGCGGTCAGGGCGGCCGCCCTGGCCCGGGTGGCGGTCGCGGCGATCGTGGCGGCCGTCGGCGTGATCGGAGGCCGGTGGTGGGACCGTCCCCAGGGCGTTCTGTTCCTCGTCATCGTCGTGGCGTGGCTGTCGTGGGCCGTCCTCCTGCTCGTCGCCGGGTCGTCATCCACCGGACTGATGAGGTCCGGCCGGCTGGCCGTCTACGGGGGGCCGGTCGGCGACGTGTTCATCGTGTTTGCCGCCCAGTGCTTCGTGCCCTGGGCGTGGGGCATCCTCCTGCTCGCCGACGCCCTGGCCGTCAGCCTGGCTGCGTCCCTGTGGCGCACCCGGGACGCAGCGCTGCTGCTGGGGCTCTGTATGAGCCTCACCGTCGTCGCCCAGGTGGTCGTTCCTGCCGACGGCCGGGTGGCGGTCGGCCTGCTGGTGGCGTTCGCCCTGGCCATGGCCGGCCTGGTCGTGGTGGTGGGCCGCATCGCCAGCGACCACCGACTGGCCGCAGTAAACTCCCACCGGTTCCAGCAGAAGGCGGAGACCATCCTGGCCCGGGTGGCCGACGGCATCGTGGTGACCGACGGCTCGGGCGTGGTCGTGGAGACCAACCCCGCCGGCGAGCGCCTCATGGGCGGCCGGGGCCAGTCTGCGGTGGGCGTGCCGTGTGCCCGGGCCCTCGCCCTCCGGGAAGGCGAGAGGCCACTGGACTGCCGCTCGGGCTGCCCCCTCCTCGTCGAGGACGGAGTCGCCACCGAGGCCGGCGCCGGGCGGGAGGTGTGGCGCCTGCTGCCCGACGGCCGGCGCCAGCCATTGCTGGCCACCGCGTTCGCGGTCGCCGACGAGCAGGGCGGGGTGGAGGTCGTCCACTCCCTGCGCGACGTCACCCGCCTCAAGGAGGCCGACGAGGCCAAGACGCTCTTCCTCGCCACCGCCTCGCATGAGCTGAAGACCCCGGTCACGGTCATCGCCGGCTTCGCCGAGACGATCCAGCGCTACCCCGACATGCCCCCGGAGCGCCGGGCCGAAGCGGTCGAGGCCATCCGCCGACGGGCGCTGGAGCTCTCCTCGATCGTCGACCGCCTCCTGCTCTCCAGCAAGATCGAGGGCGGCCGCGTGCACGTCGATGTGCGCCCCGTCAACGTGCGCACCCTGCTCATCGAAGTGGCGGGTGCATTCCAGGACGCCTCGGGACGCCACATGGTGACCCAGGTGGCGCACGAGGCCCTGCTGGCCCAGGCCGATCCCCTCGCCCTGCGCACCGTCGTCGACCACCTCCTGGACAACGCTGTGAAGTACTCCGACGGTGGGCCGGTGGTGTTGGGCGGACGGCGGATCGGCGACACCATCGAGATCTCGGTGAGCGACATTGGCATCGGCATGGACGACGAGCAGGCCCCGCGCTGCTTCGACAAGTTCTGGCAGGCGGAGTCCACCGACGTCCGTCGCTTCGGTGGCACCGGTATCGGCCTCTACATCGTCTCGTCCATGGTTGACGCCATGGGCGGCACCGTCAGTGTCGAGACCGCCGTCGGGCGGGGGAGCACGTTCACCGTGTCGCTCCCGACGGTGGCCGCAGACGCCACCGCCGATCCGGTGGCTCCGGACCAGGACGCACCGGCGATCCTGGGCTTCATGCGTCAGATCGGCGCCCTGTCCCGGGAAACGGCGTGACGGCCGCCCCGCCCCGGGCGCTCGTGGTCGACGATGCCCCCGACATCCGCCTCCTGGCCGATCTCGTGCTGTCGATGGCCGGCTTCGCGGTCGTCGGGGCATCGAGCGGGAAGGAGGCGCTGCGCCTCCTCGCCCAGGGCGACCTTCCCGACATCGTCCTGCTCGACGTCCAGATGCCCGAGGTCGACGGGTGGGAGACCCTCAGCCGGCTGCGCAGCCATCCCCGCACCGCAGCTCTGCCCGTCGTCCTCTGCACGGTGAAGGGCCTCCCCGAGGATGCCCTCCGGGGTTGGTCGTTGGGCTGCGACGGCTACCTGGGCAAGCCCTTCGACATCGGGGCGCTGGTCGATGAGCTCGAGAGTGTGCTGCAGCGCGACTGCGACGAGCGCACGGCGATCCGTCAGTCGAGGATCTCCGAGTTGACCAGCGGCATCGCCGGATGACGGGCGTGTCACCCTGGAGCGCCCTCGGTAGGATTCGAACCTACGCACCCGCCTCCGGAGGGCGGTGCTCTATCCCCTGAGCTACGAGGGCCTGCTCCGGCCCGATGGTATCTCCCGCGGGCCGCGGGGCGGACGCCGGTAGGATCGGGGCGTGGGCAAGCTGACCGTGCTGGTGATCGACGACGACCCCGTCATCCTCGAGCTGCTGCGCGTCAACTTCGAGATCGAGGGTTTTGACGTCATCTGCGCCACCGACGGCGAGGAGGGCCTGAAGCGGGCCCAGTCCGACCACCCCGACGTGGTGATCTCCGACATCATGATGCCCCGGCGCGACGGCCTGCAGCTCCTCACCGACCTCAAGGGAGACCCCCTCACCCAGGACCTGCCGGTGATACTCCTGTCGGCGAAGGCCCAGCGGTCCGAGGTCCAGCAGGGCCTCGACCTGGGCGCGGATGACTACATCACCAAGCCGTTCGACCCGTTGGAGCTGATCGACCGGCTCAACGCCGTCATGACCCGGCCCCGTCGCTAGCCCCGCCCAATGCCGATGATCGCCGACATCCTCACCTCCTCCCTGCGCGGCGCGTTGGTGGCCCTCGGCGTCGACCCTGTGCCCGAGCGCATCCCCGTCGAGCGGTCGAACCGCCCCGAGCTGGGCGACTGGTCCTCCAGCGTGGCCCTGGCCGTGGCGAAGGCCAGCGGCCGCAAGCCCCGCGATCTGGCCGACGCGCTGGCGGCCAGGCTCACCGAGGATCCTCCCGGCTACGTGGCCGAGGTCACCGTGGCCGGCCCCGGCTTCCTGAACTTCCGCCTGCACGACAGGTGGCTGCACGACGTCCTGACCGAGGTCGTCACCCAGGGCGCCGACGGGTACGCCCGATCCGACCTGGGCCACGGCGAGCGGGTCAACGTGGAGTTCGTCAGCGCCAACCCCACCGGGCCCCTGCACGTCGGCGCCGGCCGGTGGGCGGTCTACGGCGACGCCCTGTGCCGCATTCTGGAGCGGTGCGGCTACGGCGTCCACCGGGAGTACTACGTCAACGACCGGGGCCTGCAGATGGGCCTGTTTGCCGCTTCGCTGGCTGCGGCCAAGGCCGGCGAGCCCACCCCCGAGAACGGCTACAAGGGCCAGTACATCTCCGACTGGGCCGCAGAGATGCCCGACGACGCCGAACCCGCGGTGTGGGCCCACCAGCGGGTGCTGGCCGACATCGGCGGCGCCCTGTCGAGCGTGGGCGTGGAGTTCGACACCTGGTTCAGTGAGCAGTCGATGGTGGACTCGGGGGCCATCGACGCCGCCCTGGCCGACCTGCGGGCCTCGGGGCTCGTCTTCGAGGCCGACAGCGCCACCTGGCTGCGCACCACCGACCTGGGTCTGGCCAAGGACGAGGTGCTGGTCAAGACCGGTGGCGAGCCCACCTACCTGCTGGGCGACATCGCCTACCACCGCAACAAGTTCACTCGTGGCTTCACCCGGCTGATCGACGTGTGGGGTGCTGATCACCACGGCCACGTCGCCCGGCTCAAGGCCGGGGTCCAGGCCCTGGGCCACGATCCCGACGAGCTGGAGATCGTGCTCGGGCAGCTGGTCACGGTGGAGCGCAACGGGGAGGTCGTGCGCATGGGCAAGCGCAGTGGCCAGTTCGTGGAGCTGGCCGAGGTGGTCGAGGAGGTCGGGCCCGATGTGGCCCGGCTCACGTTCCTCCTGCAGTCCGTCGACACCCGCCAGACCTTTGACCTCGACGCGGTGGTGTCGAAGTCAATGGACAACCCGGTCTTCTACGTCCAGTACGCCCACGCCCGGATCGCCTCCATCTCCCGGGTGGCGGCTGAGAAGGGCGTCCAGCGGTACCCGCTTGAGATCGTCGACCTGTCGGTGCTCACCCACGACCGCGAGCTCGACCTGCTGCGCTGCCTGGGCGAGCTGCCCGAGGTGGTGGCCGACGCGTGCCGCACCCGGGCCCCGCACAAGGTGGCCACGTGGGCCCGGGAGCTGGCGGGGCGGTTCCACGGCTTCTACCACGACTGCTACGTGATGGGCGAGGACGTGAGCCACGAGCAGACCCAGGCCCGCCTGTGGCTGGTGGAGGCCACCCAGACCGGCCTGGCCATCGGGCTCGGCCTGCTCGGGGTCAGCGCGCCCGACTCGATGTGAAGGCTGTCTCTTCTTGAGGCACATGCTGCCGCGTCAGCTGCTGCCGGACACGGCTGCGGTGGGGCGCGACGGGCGGTTGTCGGTGGGCGGCGTCGACCTGCTCGATCTGGCCGAGGAGCACGGCACCCCGCTCTTCGTCTACGACGAGGCCCACCTGCGAGCCCGCTGCCGAGAGGCCGTGGCCGCCTTCGGCGACGGGGTGGCGTATGGGTCGAAAGCCTTCCTGTGCCTGGCCATGGCCCGGCTGGTGAACGAGGAGGGCATGCGGGTCGACGTGGCCACCGGCGGCGAGCTCCACGTGGCGTTGTCCGCCGGCGTGCCGCCGGAGCGGATTGTGCTGCACGGCAACAACAAGTCCCTCGACGAGCTGCGCCGGGCCCATCAGCTGGGCGTGCGGGTGGTGGTCGACTCCTTCGACGAGCTGACCCGGTTGGAGCTGCTCCACGGGGAGGACGGGCGGCCCACCCGGGTCATGGTGCGGGTCACGCCCGGGGTGGAGGCCCACACCCATGAGTACGTGATGACCGGCCAGACCGATTCCAAGTTCGGCCTGGGGCTGGCGTCGGGCGATGCGGCCCGGGCGGTGGAGCACCTCCAGCTCCACCCCGCCTTCGACCTGGTTGGGATCCACGCCCACATCGGCAGCCAGATCTTCCTGCTGCGGTCGTTCGAGAAGGCGGTCGAGATCCTCGCCGACTTCGTCGAGCCGCTCGGAGTGGAAGAGCTCTGCCTGGGCGGGGGCCTGGGCGTGCCCTACGTGGAAGGTGAGGACGCCCCGTCGATCACCGAGTGGGCCGCGGTCCTGCACGCTGCGTGCGCCGGCGCCGGCATCACCGCCCAGGTCACCGTCGAGCCGGGGCGGGCCATCGCCGCCGCCGCCGGCCTGACCCTGTACCGGGTGGGCACCATCAAGGACATCCCCGACGTGCGCTCCTACGTGTCCGTCGACGGGGGCATGAGCGACAACCCCCGCCCCGTCCTCTACGGCAGCGGGTACGAGACGTTCCTGCCCCGGTCGACCCTGGCCGAGCGGCCCCGCACCGTCACCGTCGTGGGCAAGCACTGCGAGTCGGGCGACATCGTGGTGCGCGACGGCCACGTGCCCGCCGACCTGGCCGTGGGCGACATCCTCTGCACCCCGGTCACCGGCGCCTACGGCCACTCGATGGCGTCGAACTACAACAAGGTCCCTCGCCCGCCCGTGGTGTTCGTCGCCGGCGGCCAGGCCCGGGTCGTCGTCCGCCGCGAGACCCTCGACGACCTGTTGCGCCTCGATCAGCCGTGAGTGTGGGCGATTCGGTGCGGTATACGGCCGCGGATCGCCCACACTCGGTGGCTGTCGCAGCAATTGTCCCGCACACCACCCGCTGTACGGTGGACGGGATGGACGGGAACTCGACCGTGCGCGTCGGTGTGCTGGGGTACGGCAACGTCGGCGCCGCCGTGGTCGCCCTCATCGCCGAGAACGGCGACACCATCGCCGCCCGCACCGGCCTGCGCCTTGAGGTGACCCGGGTGGCGGTCAGCGATCTACAGAAGGCCCGGACCGGCTTCGATTCCTTCACCGACGACGCCGCGTCTTTGGTCGTGGACCCCGAGGTCGACCTGGTCGTGGAGGTCATCGGCGGCCTCGACCCGGCCAAGGACCTGGTGCTGGCCGCCCTGGAGGCGGGAAAACCGGTCGTCACGGCCAACAAGGAGCTGATGGCGGCCTGCGGGGCCGAGCTGTTCGACGCCGCGGCCAAGGCCGGCGTCGATCTGCTGTTCGAGGCCGCGGTGGCCGGGGCCATCCCCATCATCCGGCCGCTTCGGGAGTCGCTGGCCGGCGATCGCATCACCCGGGTGCTGGGGATCGTCAACGGCACGACCAACTTCATCCTCACCCGTATGACTGAATCGGGGCAGTCCTTTGCCGGCGCCCTGGCCGAGGCTCAGGAGCTCGGGTACGCCGAGCGCGACCCCACCGCCGACGTGGAGGGCCACGACGCCGCGGCCAAGGCGTCGATCATCGCCAGCCTGGCCTTCGGGGTCCGGGTGGTGGCCGGCGACGTGTATTGCGAGGGCATCACCGGCGTCACCGCCGACGACATCCGCATGGCCGGCCGGCTCGGCTACGTGGTCAAGCTGCTGGCGGTGATCGACGCGGTGGGCGGCGAGGTGGCGGTGCGGGTCCATCCGACCATGGTCCCGGTGTCGCACCCCCTGGCCTCGGTGCGGGAGTCGTTCAACGCCGTGTTCGTCGAAGGTGCGGCGGCCGGCGAGCTCATGTTCTACGGGCGGGGCGCCGGCGGGCGGCCCACGGCCAGCGCCGCCCTGGGTGACGTGATCGACGCCGCCGCCAACCTGCGCCAGGGCACCTCGGCCGGCGTGCCCGGCCTGGTCTCGGCCCGCATCCGTCCCATCGACGAGGTCCGCTCGCAGTACTACCTGTCCCTCGACGTGGCCGACCTGCCCGGTGTCCTCGAGCAGGTGGCGGCGGCGTTCGCCCGTCACCTGGTGTCGATCGTGCAGGTCCTGCAGGTGGGCATGGGCAAGGAGGCCCGCTTGGTGCTGGTCACCCACACCGCCCTCGAGCGCGACATGCAGGCCACGTTGGCCGAACTGCGCGACCTCGATCAGGTGGACAGGGTCGGCACCCTGTTGCGGGTGATCGGCGGCGAACAGTGAGCGCCGGCTGGCGGGGAATCATCGAGGAGTACCGGGAGTTCCTCCCCGTCGACGCCGGCTCACCCGTCGTTACCCTGCACGAAGGGGCAACGCCGCTGGTGCATGCCCCCCGGCTGTCCGAGCGGGTGGGCGCTGAGGTGTGGCTCAAGGTCGAGGGCGCCAACCCCACCGGATCGTTCAAGGACCGGGGCATGACCCTGGCCATCTCCAAGGCGGTGGAGGAGGGGGCCAAGGCGGTGGTGTGTGCGTCCACCGGCAACACCTCGGCCTCTGCCGCGGCCTACGCCACCCGGGCCGGGCTCACGTGCGTGGTCCTCATCCCCGAGGGCTACATCGCACTGGGCAAGCTGGCCCAGGCTCTCGTCCACGGCGCCCGTGTCCTGCAGATCCGGGGCAACTTCGACCACGCCCTCAACCTGGTGCGCGAGCTGGGCGACCGCGAGCCGGTGACCATCGTGAACTCGGTCAACCCGTACAGGATCCAGGGTCAGCAGACCGGGGCGTTCGAGGTGGTCGACGTGTTGGGCGAGGCGCCCGACGTCCACTGCATCCCGGTGGGCAACGCCGGCAACATCACCGCCTACTGGATGGGTTACCGCCGGTATCAGGACGCCGGCCGGTCGACCCGGCTCCCGGCCATGTTCGGCTTCCAGGCCGAAGGAGCGGCGCCGATCGTGCTCGGCCACCCCGTGGAGGAGCCCGACACCATCGCCACCGCCATCCGCATCGGCAACCCCGCCTCGTGGCGGGGAGCCGTCTCGGCCGCCACCGAGTCCGGTGGCGGCATCCACGCCGTCTCCGACGCCGAGATCCTCTCCGCCTACCGCTATCTGGCCGGTACCGAGTCGGTCTTCTGCGAGCCGGCGTCGGCCGCCTCGGTAGCCGGCCTGCTCAAGGTCGGCGTGCCCGAGGGCACCCGCACTGTCGTGTGCACCCTTACCGGCCACGGCCTCAAGGACCCCGATCGGGCCATCTCCGAGATCGCCGTCCCCTCCCCGGTCGACGCCGACATCGCCTCTGTCCGGGCCGAGCTTGGCCTGTGACGACCCAATCGGCATGAAGTACATCGTGTGCGTCCCCGACGGTGCCGCCGACGAGCCGCTGGCCGAGTTGGGAGGTCGCACGCCCCTCGAAGCCGCCCACCTCCCGACCTTCGCCGCCCTGGCCCGGCGGGCCGAGGTGGGGCGGGCGGCCACCATCCCCGAGGGGTTCCCGCCCGGTAGCGACGTGGGCAACATGTCGATCCTCGGCTACGACCCGGCCATCTACCACACCGGCCGGGCGCCGATCGAGGCCGCGGCCATGGGCCTGCGCCTGAACGACGACCAGGTGGCCTACCGGTGCAACCTGGTCACCGTCGGGGCCGACGGCACCATGGTCGACTTCGCCGGCGGCCACCCCACCACCGAGGCTGCGGCCGACGTCATCAACGCGCTCCAGAAGGAACTGGGGGGCGACGGCGTGCAGTTCCACGCCGGCGTGCAGTACCGCCACATCCTCATCACCCCGGCCGACTGGGCCGACGCCGACTGCACGCCGCCCCACGATCTCACGGCCAAGCCGGCCGTCTGGCCCACCGGCCCGGCCGCCGCCCGCCTGCGGGAGCTGATGGACGCCTCCCGCCAGGTCGTCGCAACGTTCGCCGGCACCGTGGAGGCGAGCCAGATCTGGCTGTGGGGCCAGGGTCGCCAGCCCCGCCTGCCCTCCTTCGCCGACACCTACGGCCTGCAGGCGGGCATGGTCAGTGCCGTCGACCTCGTGCGCGGCCTCGGCGCCCTCACGGGCATCCGCCGGGCCGAGGTCCCCGGCATCACCGGCTGGTACGACACCGACTACGAGGCCAAGCGCGACGCCTGCCTCCAGAGCCTCGCCGCCGGCGACGACCTGTTCCTCATCCACGTGGAGGCCAGCGACGAGGCCGGCCACGCCGGCAATGTGGAGGAGAAGGTGAAGGCCCTGGAGAACTGGGACCGGCGCATCCTCGCCCCCCTCGTCGACGCCCTCGACATGGACGACTTCCGCCCCTGGCGCCTCCTTCTCCTGCCGGACCACGCCACTCCGCTGGCCCTGCGCACCCACACGTCCGACTCGGTGCCCTACATGCTGGTGGACTCCGAGGTCGACGGGGCGGGCGGGGTCTACACCGAGGCAGGCACTGCGTCCTGTGCCCCGGTCCCGGGGCACACCCTCATGCATCACCTCGTCACCCAGGGGCCCTGAACGACCAGGATCCTCGTCCTCGTCGACGGCGAGCACTACCCGCCCGTGGTGCGGGCCACCATCGAGCGACTGCCCGGCCTGATCGCCGGCGCCGAGGTGGTTGGGGCCGTGCTGCTCGGAGGTGGGGAGAAGCTGGCCGGCCCCCTGGAGGTGGGCGTGCCGGTCGTGGAAGGGGCCACGGCGGGAGAGGCGCTGGCCGCCGGCCTGGCCCGGTTCGGGCCCGAGTTGGTCTTCGACCTTTCCGACGAGCCGGTGGTCGACGCCCGCAGCCGGCTCCGACTGGCCTCCCAGGCCCTGCTGGCCGGCGTGCCCTACCAGGGGGCCGACTTCCGCCTCGACCCGCCGCCCCGACCACGCGTGGCCACCAAGCCCACCATTGCGGTCATCGGCACCGGCAAGCGCACCGGCAAGACCGCCGTCTCGGCCCACATGGCCCGCACCCTCGCCGCAGACGGCCGCCCCCCCGTTGTCGTGGCCATGGGGAGAGGAGGCCCGCCGGAGCCCGAGCTGATCGACCCCGCCTCCTTCGACCTGTCGCCCGAAGCACTGGTGGCCCTGGCCGCCTCCGGCCGCCATGCGGCCAGCGACCACCTGGAGGACGCCCTCATGGCCGGGGTGGTCACGATCGGTACCCGCCGCTGCGGAGGCGGGCTGGCCGGCGCCCCGGTGGACAGCACGTTCGCCGCCGGCGTGGAGCTGGCCAACCAGCGGCCCGAGTCCCTGCTGGTCCTGGAGGGCAGCGGTGCGGCGGTGCCGCCGGTGCACGCCGACACCACCGTCTGCGTGGTGCCGGCGACGGCCGATCCAGAGCTGGTGGCCGGCTATCTCGGCGCCTACCGGCTCCTGCTGGCCGACCTCGTCGTGGTCACCATGGCTGAATCGGCCGACCACACGGCCCTGGAGTGCATCCGCCGTCTGGTCCCGAAGGTCGACGTGGTGCAGACGGTGCTGCGCCCGTGGCCCCTCCGGCCGATCACCGGCCGGCGGGTTTTCTACGTGACGACGGCCCCCCGCAGCGCCCACGACGTCCTGATTGCGCATCTCGAGAACGTCCACGACGCACACGTGGTGGGAACGTCGCATAATCTGGCTCGACGCCCGCAACTGGCGGACGACCTCGAAGGCATGGATGAAGCAGACGTCCTGCTCGTGGAGCTGAAAGCGGCGGGAGTGGACATGGCGGCACGCGTGGCGCTCGAACGGGACATAACTGTGGTTTTCTGCGACAACCGGGTGGTCACCACGGGCGGAGACGGTACGTTCGAGGACCTGGTCCGGAAGACGGCCTCCCTGGCCGAGGAGCGGTTTGGGCCGGTCACGACATTGCAGAGATGAGATCACTGACCAATCGCCACGTCGTCGTCACCGACAACACCTACGAGCTGCCGTACTCGAAGGGCCTGATGGCGTCGGCCATCATGGCCACCGGCCTGGCCCCGGCCCGGGCGTTCGGCGTGGCCGAGGTGATCGAGGAGCGCCTGGATGAGTCGGGCACGCCCTCCATCTCCCGGGAGCAGCTCAACGCTTTGGCCCTCGATGTCCTGCGCACCGAAGTGGGGGACCGTTACGCCGAGTCCTTCGCCAAGTGGCAGATGGTGCAGCGCCTCGACATCCCGCTGGTCATTCTCCTGGGCGGGGCCACGGGCGTGGGCAAGTCCACCATCGCCACCATGCTGGCCAGCCGGCTCGGCATCACCCGGGTCATCCCCACCGACGCCGTCCGTGAGGTCATGCGGTCGATGTTCACCGCCGAGCTGTTTCCCACCCTCCACACCTCCTCCTTCGACGCCGCCCGCCTCGTCCGAAACCCCTTGCCCCGCAACGCCGATCCCGTGGTGATCGGCTTCCGGGAGCAGACCTCGGCGGTGAGCGTGGGCATCGACGCCCTGATCCAGCGGGCCATCGACGAGGGCACCGACCTCATCCTGGAAGGCGCCCACCTGGTCCCCGGCTTCCTCGACTACAGCCGGTTCAAGGGCAAGGCCGTCGTGGTCCCCCTGGTGGTCACCGTCGACGAGACTGACGTGCACCGCAGTCATTTCCTCCAACGGGCCCGCGAGGCCCGCAACCGCCCGGCTGAGCGCTACCTCGAGCTGTTCGACAACATCCGGAAGATGCAGCGCTACGTGAAGTCATTGGCCCTGCAGCACGGCGTGCCCATCGTCCCGTCGTACAACCTCGACGCCACCCTGTCCCAGATCATCGAGCTGGTGGTTGGCCAGGCCATCGAGGCGGTGCCCGCCGAGGGCGAGGGCGACGAGCCGCCGAGCCCCGGCGCTGCGTAGGCATCTCCGTTCGCCGGGCGGCGGCCAGGAACACTGCGCTTTGCCTCGTTACCGAACCTCCACGTCGCAGCCGATCGCTGCGCTCGCCGCAGCGCAGATCAGCTCCATCGTGGCCGGGGCAGCTCGGCCGACCCTGACCGGCCGGCGCTTATCGAGTTCTGCCAGCCAAACCTCCCCACGGCGTGGCGCCGGGCGGTTCAACCCTCGGTCGGCCAATCCACGTCGTCGGCCAGGTCCGACCAGTCGGGGTGGGTCTCGGCTAGGTCGCCTTCCTCCTCCGTCGAGGGAACCTTGTTGTAGGCCTCGACGTCGTTGTGGAGCCGGGCCCGCCTGATGAGCTGTGACAGGGCTACGTCGACGGCGGCAGAGGAGGACTTGACCCCAAGCAGGACGCGGGTCTCGGTGAGCT
>JBBQRO010000017.1:0-43041 GCA_038214685.1 Acidimicrobiales bacterium | reverse complement strand
CTTCCGGGTGGGCGAGGAGATGCTGCTGGTGGTGTCCAAGGTGGCCAATTTCTCCATCGACCTACCCGAGGCGTCGGTGGCCATCCAGGTCTCCGGGGCGTTCGGCAGCCGCCAGGAGGAGGCCCAGCGCCTGGGGCGCATCCTCCGTCCCAAGCGCGACGGTCGCCAGGCCCACTTCTACACAGTGGTGGCCCGCGACACCAACGACCAGGAGTTCGCCGCCCGGCGCCAGCGGTTCCTGGCCGAGCAGGGCTACGCCTACCAGATCGTCGACGCCGAATCCGTCCTCGCCGCCGCGGCCGAAGCCGCCCGCGCAGCCCGGGACGAGCTCCCGCCGGCGTGACCTTGGGGCCCTCGGGGCGCCGCCGGCGAACTGGTGACACGTGGTGCGATATACGACGCTGAGTGTCACCAGTTCGGGCGTTTCGCCAGCTCGGGCTCAGGGCCGCGGGGCGTCGACGAGTTGGCGGGCGCGGCTGAAGACGGCGTCGAACGCTGGCTCGGTGAGGACGCCGGTGAAGGTGTTCTGCTGGCTCGGGTGGTAGGAGCACAGCAGGGTTCGGCCGCCGGCGAGGGCCACCTCCACCCCGTGACCGAAGCGGGGGCGTGGGCGGACGGCGAAGAGGCGGCAGGCGGCCTCATAGGCGAACTGGCCCAGGGCCACCACCACGGCCAGGTCGGAGAGCAGAGCGATCTCCCGAACGAGGTAGCCGACGCAGCGGTCGCGCTCGGTCGGTGTGGGCTTGTTGGCCGGCGGGGCGCAGCGCACGACAGCGGCGACCCAGGCGCCGGCGAGGCGCAGGCCGTCGTTGGCCGCCACGCTGGTCGGCTGATTGGCGAAGCCGGCCCGCCAGAGGGCCCGGAACACCCAGTCGCCCGAGCGGTCGCCGGTGAAGACCCGGCCGGTCCGGTTCCCGCCGTGCGCTGCCGGGGCCAGGCCCACCACCAGCAACGGCGCGGCCGGGTCGCCGAAGCCGGGCACCGGCCGCCCCCAGTAGGCCTCCTCCCGGAACGACGCCCGCTTCTCCTCCGCCACCAACTCCCGCCAGGCCACGAGGCGGGGGCAGGCCCGGCAATGCACCACGTCGTCAGTGACCTGGCTCAGCGAGTCCGTCCCCGGCATCGGGCTAGTTTGGCGGCAACCCATGGCCCGAGCTGCGACCCGACCGCGCCCCACCGTCGTTCTGCTCGTCCGCCACGGCCAGACGCCGACGACGGGGAAGCTGCTCCCGGGGCGCGCGCCAGGATTGCACCTGTCCGAAACCGGGGAGGCGCAGGCCGCGGCGGTGGGTGAGCGGCTGGCCAAGCTGGCGAAGGTCGACGCCGTGTACGCCTCGCCTCTCGAGCGGACCCGGGAGACGGCCGGCGCCATCGCCAAGGCCCTCGGCCTCAAGGTCAAGCTCGACAAGGGCCTCCTCGAGGCCGACATCGGCGACTGGACCGGCCAGGAGCTCAAGGTCGTGCGCAAGACCCCGGAGTGGAAGATCGTCCACTCCTACCCGAGCGGGTTCCGCTTCCCGGGCGGCGAGTCGTTCGTGGAGATGCAGACCCGCACCGTCTCGGCCCTCGATCGGCTGCGCCTGGCCCACCCGGGCCAGACCATCGTCGCCGTCTCCCACGCCGATACCATCAAGGCCGCCGTCGCCCACGCCCTGGGCACCCACCTCGACCTGTTCCAGCGCATCGTGATCTCCCCGTGCTCGGTCACGTCCATCGCCTACGGCGACGGCGGGCCCACCGTCCTGTCGGTCAACACCGTGGGCGACAGCCCGGCCCCGGAGCCCTCGTGAGGTCACTCGGTGGGTAGCTCGTTCGAGATTCCTGAGGTCGATCACCTCACCACCGGTGCGGTCGGCCCGCCCGGCCAGCGCGTGTTCTACCTGCAGGTCCGCCACGGCAAGCAGGTGGTGTCGCTGCGGCTGGAGAAGGCGCAGGTCGCCGCCCTGGTGGCGTACCTGGCCGGGATGCTGGCCGACATGCCCCCGCCGGCCGACATCGCGTCGACGGGGATGGATCTGATCGAGCCGGTGGTGGCCGAGTGGGTGGTGGCCTCGCTGGGCGTCACCTACGACGAAGACGCCGACCGGGTGGTCATCCTGGCCGAGGAACTGGTGGAGGAGGGCGACGACCCGGCCCGGGCCCGCATCACCGCCACCCGGGAGCAGGTCGCCGCCCTGTCGGTGCACGGCGCCGAGACCGTCTCCGCCGGTCGGCCGCCGTGCCCGCTGTGCGGGCAGCCCCTCGATCCCCAGGGTCACACCTGCCCCCGGCTCAACGGCCATCGCGAACGGTGAGCACGTCGCCCGTTGCCTGAGGCAGCACGAGAGCTCCTCCAGCGCGGCCAGATCGAGGTTCGGGGCCGCATGCCCTGGAGCTCCAACGGGACCTTCCTCGTCGACCTCTGCCTGGACGGGAACGAGGGCACCGGCATCTACAAGCCCCACCGGGGGGAGCGACCGCTGTGGGATTACCCGAGCGGGCTGTACCGGCGGGAGGTGGCGGTCCACATGGTGTCCGAGGCGCTCGGCTGGGGCCTGGTGCCCGAGACGGTGCTGCGCGACGACGGCCCGTACGGGCCCGGGTCGCTCCAGCGCTTCGTGCCCGCCCATTTCGAGGAGCACTACTTCACCATGCTGGAGCGGCCAGAGCTCCACGACTCCCTGAAAGCCATCTGCCTGCTCGACCTGCTGGTCAACAACGGCGACCGCAAGAGCGGCCACTGCCTGCGGGGCGAGGACAGCCGGATCTGGGCGATCGACCACGGGCTGTGCCTGCACGAGGAGCCCAAGCTGCGCACGGTGATCTGGGACTTCGCCGGCCTGCCCGTTCCGCCCGGGCGCCTCGACGACGTCGCCCGGCTGGCGGCGTCGCCGCCGTCGGAGCTGGCCGCGTTGCTCGAGCCGGCCGAGCTCGAGGCCCTGGGAGCACGGGCCGCAGCCATCCTGAGGCGGCCCGTGTTCCCGATGGTGTCCTCGGGCCGGGCCTATCCCTGGCCCCTCGTCTAGCGGCGGTTCGAACTCACGGCCCCGGTGCCACTACGGTCAGGGCCGTGGCGACAGGAGAGGTGCGGCTGGCGCTGCCTGCGGCCCCGGCGTTCCTGCGCATCTCCCGGATCATGGCCGCCGGAGTGGCCAGCCGGGTGGGGTTCACCCTCGACGAGGTCGAGGATCTACGCATCGCCGTCGACGAGCTGTGCTTCTCGATGGTGGGGCCCAGGGGCCGGGCCGGCACGATCACCATCCGTTACCTGCTGGACGGCGACCATCTCGTCGTGGAGGGCGCAGGCCGCTTCTCCGACGGCCTCGACAACGAACCGGTAGTTTCCGCCCTCTCGGGCCAGATCCTCGCCGCCGTGGTCGACGAGTGCGAGCTGTCGGCGGGCGAGGAGGGCCCGCGGTTCCGACTGGTCAAGCGACACAGGTCCTCGTAGGCGGAACGACTGATGGCATTCGACAACTGATGGCTTTCGACAGCAGAGAGCGCGAGGAGCTCAGGCGGAAGTTCCACACCTACGCCACGACGCGCGACCGCGCCCTGCGCGACGACCTGGTGACGGCCCACATGGGCCTGGCCGAGTACCTGGCCCGGCGGTTCACCAACCGGGGCGAGCCGCTCGACGACCTGGTCCAGGTGGCGGCGCTGGGCCTACTCAAGGCCGTCGACCGCTTCGACCCCGAGCGGGGCCTGGAGTTCTCCACCTACGCCACGCCCACCATCGTCGGCGAGCTCAAGCGCCACTTCCGCGACAAGGGTTGGGCGGTCCGGGTGCCCCGGCGGGTGCAGGAGCTGCACCTGCGCCTCGGCAGCGTGGTCAGCATCCTGTCCCAGGAGCTGGGCCGCTCGCCGACCATCGGCGAGATCGCCCACTCCGCCGCGGTTTCGGAGGAGGAGGTGCTGGAAGCCATCGAGGCCGGCCACGCCTATCGCTTCACCTCGCTCGACGCCCCGTCCGGCAACGATGACGAGATGTCGCTGTCGGCGGAGCTGGGGTCCGAGGACCAGGGCCTCATCGACAGCGAGCACCGGGTGACGCTGTCGCCCCTCATCGCCCAGTTCCCCCCCCGGGAGCGCATGATCCTCCACTTGCGCTTCTTCGAGGGCCTGACCCAGTCCGAGATCGCCGGGCGCCTGGGGATCAGCCAGATGCATGTGTCCCGCCTGCTGGCCCGGGCCCTGGCCCAACTCCGAACCCAAGCCGAGGACGACTCATGAACGGCCCGGGGGGCCGTTCCGACCAGCAATCATGGGACCGCTGTCCCGAAGGGAAAGTGGATCCATGAAGCTGATGCTGCTCATCAACCCATCGGCGTCGTCGGTGAACTGGAAGAGCCGCATGGCGGCCAACTCCGCCCTGGTGGGCGACCACGACCTCACCACCGTCGAGACCACCCGACGTGACGACGCCACCGACCTGGCCCGCCAGGCGGCCGCCGACGGCTTCGACGCCGTGGTGGTGCTGGGCGGCGACGGCACCATGAACGAGGCGGCCAACGGCCTGGCCGGCACGTCGACCGCCCTGGCCGCCCTCCCCGGTGGGTCCACCAACGTCTTCGCCCGCACCATCGGCATGGCGCCCAAGGCCACCCGCGCCGCCTCTCAGCTGCAGGCCGCTCTGGAGCGGGGAGACGCCATGCGCACCTTCGACCTGGGGACGGTGAACGGGCGCCACTTCCTGTTCCACCTGGGCATCGGCTACGACGCCGCCGTCGTGGCCCAGGTCGAGCGCAGGTCGTCGCTCAAGCGCAAGATCGGCCAGGCCATCTTCGTCTACTCGTCGTTCTCCACCTACTTCAAGCACTACGACCACCGTCGGCCCAGCTTCGCCATCGACTTCCCCGACGGCACCAGCGTGGAGGACGGCTTCTTCACCATCTGCCTCAACACGAACCCCTACACCTACCTCGGCCGGCGACCGCTGTCAGTCACCCCCGACACCGGACCCGAGCGGGGCCTGGTCACAGTGACGACCCGGAAGCTGAAGGTGCGGACGCTCCTCACCCTGTTCGGCTCGGCCATGGGCCGGGGAGAGATCCTCCGGCGCAGCAAGGACGTGGACTACCACACCGACCTGGCCTCGCTCACCGTGCGTGGTCACAAGCCCTTCCCCCACCAGGTCGACGGCGACTACCTGGGTGACGCCGAGGAGCTCAAGGTCACCCATGGCCAGGCCAGTATCCGGCTCATCGTCCCGTGAGTTCGTCCATCAGACTTTGGGAAAAAATTCACAAACCCTTGTAGGCGGGTGCGCACCGGCGGTATCCTGAGACCAGAGCCTCCTGCGGACTACACTTCTATGCTGGCTCGTCAGTTTGTGAATGTTTTCACAATGTCTCTGGAGCCGAAGTCTTAGACCGCGAAAGCGGAAGGAGGTGCTGTGGCCCTCATCTGGAATCGCCCGTACGAGTGGGATGTCGACGACTGGCGCCGGCGCGCATCGTGTCGGTACACCGATCCCGACCTGTTCTTCCCCGTCGGCACCACCGGGTCGGCGATCGACCAGATCGAGGCGGCCAAGGCGGTGTGCCTGCAGTGCGAGGCCCGCGACGACTGTCTCGAGTTCGCCCTGGCCACCAACCAGGAGTCCGGTGTGTGGGGCGCAACCTCCGAGGAGGAGCGGCGCAAGCTACGCAAGGCATGGCTGGCGCGCCGCCGCCGCGCCAGCTGATCGGCTTTGCAGGCGGAGCTTGCTCAGCGAGGTAGCCGCCACCACGCCCAGCCGGAGGTCCCGCCGGAATCACAACACATTCGGCGAGCGTGCAAAGTTCCCTGCCAGAGCCACAAGATTGCACACTCGCCGGCACTCGGCCGGAAGGCTCCGACGACCGGCGACAGCGTCGTAGCTGCGCTGCGGGCCGCCGGCTGAGCCGGCGGCTCTTCGCGTTCCTTTAGACCGGTTCCAGCTCGCGTTCCTTCGTTCCTTCGGGGCTGCCTTCCACGTTGACCTTGGGGAGGGTCTTGTCGAGCCAGCGGGGCATCCACCAGTTCCTGTCGCCCAGCAGCTCCATGGTGGCCGGCACCAGCAGCATGCGGATGATGGTGGCGTCGAGAAGCACGGCGACGGCCAGGCCGAGGCCGAAGAGCTTGATGATGCGGTCGGCCTCGAGCAGGAAGCTGCCGAAGAGGAAGACCATGATGGCGGCGGCGGCGGTGATGACCCGAGCCGTCGACGCCAGGCCGTCGGCCACCGAGGTGCGGCTGTCACCGGTGCGCACCCACTCCTCGCGCACCCTGGAGAGCAGGAACACCTCGTAGTCCATGGACAGGCCGAACACGATGGCGAACAGCATCATGGGCACGAACGGCTCGATGGGGGCGGGCTGGACGCCGGTGATGGCGCTGAGCCACCCCCACTGGAACACGGCGACGGCCACGCCGTAGGCCGCCCCGATGGACAGGAGGTTCATCAGCACAGCCTTCAGGGGGACCAGGACGGAGCGGAAGACGGTCATGAGCAGCAGGAACGACAGCCCGAGGACCACGAGAAAAAAGAGCGGGAGGCGGGCGGTGAGGTAGTTGGAGAAGTCGACACCCACGGGCACGCCACCGGTGACGGCGACCTTCACGCCGGTGCTGGCCTCCACCGGCGGCAGCACGTCGTCACGGAGCCGGTTCACCGTGGCGGTGGTGGCCGCGTCCTGAGGAGCGGTCCTCGGCACCAGCCGCCACAGCGCGGCGGTCGGCGCCTGCTCGTCGTTGAGGACGGCCGGCGAGACGAACTGCACGCCCGGGTCGGCCGCCAACGCGTCGGTGATGGCGGCGCGGTCGGCGTTGTCGGTGCCGGGGGGGAGTTCGGCGGCCAGGAGGAACGGACCATTGAAGCCGGGGCCGAAGCCGTCGGCCAGGAGGTCATAGGCCTGGCGGGTGGTGGTGTCCTCGGCGTAGTTGCCCTCGTCGGAGAACCCGAGGCGCATGCTCAACACCGGGATCGACAGCACCAGCAGCACGAGGGCCCCGGCCATGGCCATCTGCCACGGCCGGCGCTGGATGAACCGGCTCCAGCGGTACGACAGCGTCTCGCGGATTGGCTTCTGGGCGAACTTCGGCACCTCCCGGCGCAGCGGGGCGAAGACGAAGCTGGCGGCCAGCACCACCGCGGCCAGCGGCAGCCCGATCAGCAGCGGCGAAACCTTCAGGCCCACGCCGAGCAGGGCCAGCACCACCAGGCCGACGGCGATGAGCCCCCGCCAGCGCGTGACCTCCACCCTCCGGCCGGCGAAGCCGAGGAGGGCCGGCAGCAGGGTCAGGGAGGCCACGACGGTGACGGCCACCACCGTGGCCGCCCCCACGGCCAGGCCGCCGACGAAGCTCACCTGCATGGTCAGCATGCCCAGGAGGGAGATGACCACGGTGATCCCGGCGAAGGTGACGGCCCGGCCGGCGGTGTCGAGGGCGATGGACACCGACTCCTGGACGCTGTGACCCTTGTGCAGGTTCTCCCGGTAGCGGGTGACGATGAACAGGGCGTAGTCGATGCCGACGCCCAGGCCGATCATGATGCCGAGGACGGTGGCAAAGTCGGGCAGGGTGAGCAGGTTGGAGATGAGGCCGATCAGGATCGTGCCCACCCCGATGCCGGCCAGGGCGACGCCCAAAGGCAGGCCCATGGCCAGGACCGACCCGAAGGCCAGAAGGAGGATGACGGCGGCGAAGGCCAGGCCAAGGACCTCGGAGCTGGGCTCGGCGAACTCGGCGAAGGAGGCCCCGCCGATCTCCACCTGCAGGCCCGCGACGTCGGGAATCGCAGCCTGGATCTCCTCGGACACGACGAGGGTGTCGGCGAAGGAGGTGTTCTGCGGCATCTCCAGGCCGGCGTAGGCGATCTTGCCGGCCTCGGGACGACCTTCGGGAACGATCTGGCCCTCGGCTCCCGGGGCGTAGGGGCTGGTGATCGTGACGTCGTCACGGGCGTCGATCGTGGCGAAGAGACCCTCCATCGCCGCCCGCACCGCCGGATTCTGCACGCCCTGCTCGGCCCGGAACACGATGTTGCCGGTCACGCCCGTGCCTTGGCCCCCGAAGTGCTCCTCCAGGATGTCGAAGCCCTGCCGGCTCTCCACGTCGGGCAGGGTGAACTCGTCCTGGAAGGCGGTGCCGACCACCCCGGACACGGATCCGAGCACGACGAGGGCGGCGAACCACAGGGCGACGACCAGCCGTCGGCGGCGGTAGCAGAACGAGCCGAGACGTCCGAACACAGCAACCTCCGTAGGAGAACGTTGACGAGCGCCGATGGCGATCGTACTTAGTACGTGAGCCTTGTGCGATGGGAATACGGTGGACCGAACCGGGGTGTTCAGAATGGGCTATTGCGATGGCCGGCAGGTCTCCTCCCGGTGAACTCCACGGGAGATTCAGATGAACGCCCGGGGCAGGTCAGCTCAGGGCGGTGGCCGACGGCTCGACGGGGACCCTGATCTCCACCATGGTGCCGGCGATGCAGTCCTCGGCGTCGGCTCCCCGCTCGCCGCTCATGGCGATAACGCCGCCGAGGTCGGTGGTCACGAGCGCCCGGACTATGGTGAGGCCGAGGGTGGACCCGTCGAGGGCGAAGCCGGGGGGCAGGCCGACACCGTTGTCGGCCACCCGCACCAGGAGCTGGGTGCCGTCGTTGGCCAGCGACACCACGACCCGCGCCGGTTCCTGGCGGTCGGCGAACTGCTCGGAGGGGAAGCCGTGCTCCAGGGAGTTCTGCAGTAGCTCGGTCACCACCAGGGCCAGCGGCGTGGCCACTTCGGCCCGCACCTCACCCGGGTCGCCCTCGACGACGAGGCGGACGGGCCGCTCGTCGGAGCCGATGCCTTCCCCCACCATCCGGACCAGCTGGCGGACGATCTCTCCGAAGTCGACCTCCTGGCTGGCCCCGGCCGAGAGCGTCTCGTGGACCAGGGCGATCGAGCGGATACGCCGCACCGACTCCTCGAGGGCGGCCCGGGCCTCGGGCGACTCCAGGCGCCGGCCGTGGAGGCGCAGCAACGAGGAGATCGTCTGCAGGTTGTTCTTCACCCGGTGGTGGATCTCCCGGATGGTGGCATCCTTGCTGACCAGCAGGCGGTCCCGCCGGCGCAGGTCGGAGACGTCGCGCAGGAGCACGACGGCGCCGGTCACCCGGCCGTGCTCCAGGAAGGGGATGCAGCGCAGCAGCACGATGACCTCCTTGCGCTCGATCTCCTGGGTGATGGGAAGCCCTATGGCATAGGCGGCCCGCACCGGCGACTCGTCGAAGCCCAGCTCCCCGAGACGGGCCCCCTGGGTGTTGCCGTGGAGGCCCATGCGGTGCAGAGCGGACACGAAGTTGGGCGACACGAAGTCGACCCGGGCCGAGGCGTCGAGCCGGGACACCCCGTCGCCTACGCGAGGCGCTTCGTCGACCTCAGTCTCCTCGGCGCCGAAGGGGAAGTCGCCCACGGTGATCATGCGGGCGAAACCGTCGAACAACTCGACGTACACCCGCTCCAGCTCTCCGGGCCGGCGACCGACAGAGGGGGCGGCGGCGCGGGCCAGCACCGCGAGCATGGAGTCCTTCCAGCGGACGGGGATGCACTGGATGGTGGCGATCTCGCCCCGGGCGTGGACAGTGGCCTCGCCGTCGATGATCTCGCCGAGCTGCCAGGCGGTGACCACCAGCGGCAGATCCTCGGCCGGAACCTGGCGGCCGACCTCGTCGTCGAGGTACAGGGTCTGACTGGTGGTGGGCCGGACCTGGCCCAGGATGGTGAACGTCGAGACGTCGCCCGCCACGGTCGGCGCATAGAGCAGGAGGTCGGAGAAGCACAGGTCCGACAGCAACCCCCACGAGGTCACGAGCCGCTGCAAGTGGGCGACGGCCGGCGCCTCGAGACCGATGGAGCGGGCCAGCTCGGCCAGGGTCGCCATCAGGCCGCCCTCACTCGGTCGACCACAGGATCCGGCCCAGGCGCAGCAGGCCGGCGAGGTCGTAGATGTCGGTGTCGAAGAAGGGCACGGCCACGAGCACGTCGGGGCGGGCCCCGAGCTGGGCCCGCTGCTCGGCCTCGCGCTTGGCCACCACCCCGAAGTTGAGGAAGCTCTCCCCCACCTCACGCAGCACCCGGGCCACCGCCGCCGACTCGCCGGCGTCGGACCCCAGCTCGTCGGCCAGAGCCCGGCCGTCGCCCCGCAGCCGCTCGGCCACCCGGGTGGCGCCCGGGTCGAGCAGGTACTCGGGCAGCACCTTGTTGAGGACCAGCGCCCCCGGATGCAGGTCGAGGCCGGCCAGGGCATCGAGGAAGAACTCGGCCTCCCGCAAGGGCGTGGCCTCGAGGGTGGTCACCACGATGAAAGTCGTCCGCCGGCTGTGCACCAGCCGCTTTACCGCCTCGGCGCGCTCCACGAACCCGTCGTACATGGTCTGGAACAGCAGAAAGAACTCGGCGATGTCCTGGAGGAACTGGGTGCCGAGCACGCGGTCGGCCACCTGGTAAAAGGGCTTGCTGGCCAGGGTGAGCATGCGCGATCGGGCCGGCGCGGTGAGCCAGCGCAGCAGGCGGCTGGAAAAGAACTCGGCCATGCGGTCCGGGGCCTCGAGGAAATCGAGGGCGTGGCGGGTGGGTGGGGTGTCGACCACGATGAGGTCGTAGACGCCCGTGCGGTGGATCTCGTACAGCCGCTCCATGGCGATGTACTCATTGCCCTGAGCGAAGCGCCCGGAGATGTTCTGGTAAAGCGGGTTCTCCAGGATGCGGGCCACGGTGACCGGGTCGGGGGCGTGGCGGCGCACCAGTTCGTCCCAGGACTGCTTGGCATCGAGCATCGCCGCCCACAGCTCCCCGCGCGGCTCCACGCCGGCCGCCTGCATCACCGTGTCGGGAACCCGGACCTCCACGTTGCCCAGTTGCTCCATGCCCAAAGCGTCGGCCAACCGCCGGGCCGGGTCGACGGTGAGCACCAGCACCTTGCCGCCCAGCGACACCGCGGCCATGGCCGCGGCCGCCGCCGCAGTGGTGGTCTTGCCCACCCCGCCGGCGCCGCAACAGATGGCGATCTCCTTGGCCGCCAGCAACTGCTCGAGGGAGTGGGCGGTCACGCGCTCCCCACCCCTCTCCGCACGAGGGCGGTCAATATCCCAGCTCGGCGCTCAGGGCGTCGGCGACCTGGCCTGTGGTGCGCAGCCCGTGGCCGCGAGCGAACAGGTACGGCACGTACAGCAGGGGCACCGACGGGTCGAGCGACGCTCGGAGGTGGTCGAGGTGGCCGGCGCGGGTCCGGCGCAGGGTGACGGCCAGGCGGGCGGCGTCGAGCACCGGCGCCACCGGCCCCCGGACCGCATCGGCCAGGCGGTCGGACAGGGTCGGCTCGCTCAGGCGCTCGAAGACGTCCTCGTCGGCCCCGCTGAAAAGCTCGGGCAGCACCCGGTTGACGACGATGGCCGCCACGCTGATGCGGGTCTCCGACCGGACCCGCTGCACCAGCTCGATCGTCTCGTTGACCGGCATCTCCTCCGGTGTGGTCACCACCACCAGGCCGGTAGTGGCCGGGTCGGCCAGCAGGTCGGCCAGCCAGCCGGTCTGCTCCCGGACCTGTCCCACCCGGACCAGGTCGTTGATGGCCTGCGGGGCGGTGAGCTGGCCGATGATGTGGCCGGTGGCGGGGGCGTCGACCACCACCAGGTCGTAGTGGCGCTCCCTGACCTCCCAGCCGATCTTGCCGACGGTCAGGATCTCCCGGACGCCGGGGGCGGCAGTGGCCACGAAGTCGAAGATCCGGGCCAGGGGGCCCAGCCGGGCGACGGTGGGCAGCCGCAGCTGCAGGTGGAGGTACTCCCGCAACGACGCCTCGGTGTCCATGGCCATCACCCACAGGTTCGACGCCACCCGGTGGGGCTCGAAACTCGGGCGCGACGTCTCATAGAAGTCGGCGAGGTCGCCCTTGGCATCGACCTCGCAGGCCAGGACCTTCTTGCCGCGGGTGGCGCCCAACAGGGCCAGCGCCGCCGCTGCGGTGCTCTTGCCCACTCCCCCCTTGCCGGTGACGAAGAGCAGCCGGCGATCGAGGAGATCCGGGTCAGTCAACTTACGGGGTGGTGGTGGTCACCGACGGGCTGAACCCGACCCGGTGGGCACTGCGGGGGGCGCCGATCTCGACGTAGGCCAGCTTGGCCGTGGGAATTCCCACCCGCCGGCCCTTCTTGTCGGTGAGCCACAGCATGGCCCCCTCCTCGCCCACCGAAGCGCTGATCTGTGCGACCAGTTCGTCGCCCGAGACGTCGTCGGCCAGGTCGATCTCGATCTCCTTGGGCGAATAGGTGACCGCGATCCGGATCTCCACTGTGCTCTCCTCTACTCATAGACCGACGTCGGAACTCGGAGCGCCGGCTCACGGCGGTGGGCCGTGCTCCTCTTCCATCAGTATGGCTTGGTCGCTGCCGGCATCCCCTTCCTCTCGGTCCTCGCCGGGTGGATCAGTCGAGGCGGGTGGTTCGTCCCACCGACCCCATCGAGGGGTACGGCGCAGCACGGCCAGGACGTAGAGGCACAGACAGACGGTGGTGATCGCCGTCCACTGACTGGCGGTGAGGCCCAGCCGGCGGGTGTCCTCGCGCAGAAAGTCCTCGACGATCCGGCTGATGCCGTACCCGAGGCCGAACACGAGGAGAAGGAACCCGTCGAAGCGGTCCTTGCGGCGCAGGCGGATGAGGATGAGAAGGAGGACCACGGCCAGGATCTGGTCGTAGAGCGCGGTCTGGTGGACGACGGCGCCAGCCGTCCGGCTCACCAGGTCGGTCGGCGCGCACGGCGATCCGGTGTCTACCCCGAGTGGGGGGCAGCGGTACCCCAGGAAGAACGACGTCACCTTGCCCAGGTGGTCGGCGATGATCAGGTCGCCGGTGCGACCGACTGCCACGCCGAGTGCCATGCCCGGCGCGGCGGCGTCCATGACCTTCCAAAACGACAGCTTCTCCCGGCGCATGCGGGGTATGACGAAGGCGATGGCCCCGAAAAAGCCGCCGAGCAGGGAGATCCCGCCCTCCCAGACGAGCAGGATGTCGAGGGGGGAGGTGAGGTAGTCGTCGATGTGGTTGACGACGTAGGCGACCCGCGCCCCGACGAGAGACCCGATGGCAGCCAGGGTGAACATCGGGTACACGACGTCGTCGGATATGCCGCGCTTGCGGGACTGGGGCAGCATGAACCACGCCCCGACCATGAACCCGATGGCGATGAAGATCCCGTGCGGCGACACGGACAATGGTCCGAGCTCGATCTTCACGATCGGGTTGTAGGAGATGGCCCCGAGCACGTGTCCTGTCTAGCCGTTCTCTGCGGGGGGGCCGTCTCGCCCCGACTGGGCAGCGCGGCCGGTCTTCTCCTCGTACCACTTCGGCCGGTGCCGGCGGGCCCAGATGGTGGGCACCCAGCCCTCGTTCATGCCCCGCCGGGCGTCGGCATCGGACATGGCCATCTTCACGTGGCCGAGGATCACGATGGTCAGGACGATGGCCAGCCAGTCGTGGACGAAGGTGGCCCCCGTCCGCCAGTCGATCGGGAAGTACTTGAACCAGTGCATGATCGACCCGGTCACCAGCATGACCACGATGGCGCCCAGGGTGAAGGCGGCGTTCAGCTTCTGGCCGGGGTGGAACTTGCCCATGCGCACCTGCTTCGACCGGCCAAAAGAGCGGAGCCACCTGCGATCGTCGTCGTCGAACCGGGCCAGGGCCCGCACGTCGGCCACGAACGCCCGCCGCCAGGGTCCCAGCCGGGCGACGAGGAGAGGGAACGGTAGGGCCAGCCCGGTGACGACGTGCAGGTACCGCACCAGCTCCCGCCGGCCGACGAGGGCGGTCAGCGGCCCGATGTACAGGACGGCCGCAGTGGCGATCAGGACGGCGAACAGGCCGGCGTTCACCCAGTGGAGGGCTTGCTCGGCGCCGTCGAAGCGCTCGAGGCGCGCCCGCGCTGGTACCGGTGGTCGGGCGGTCGTCACGGCTGCCGGCCGTGACTAGATCGGATGGTCACGCCCGCCGGCCGTGACTAGGCCGGGCGGTCTTCACGGCCGTTGGATGCGCCGATCCACGCGTCGGTGTCGTAGCCCCGCACTTCCCAGTAGCCCGGCGGGGGCATTGTTTCGGAGACCTCGATGGTCTCCAGCCACTTGATCGACTTGTAGCCGTACATCGGGGCCACGTAGAGCCGGGCCGGCCCGCCGTGGGCGGCCGACACCGGCTTGCCCTCGAGCTCGTAGGCAACGATGACGTCGTCGCGCCGAGCCTGGTCCATGGTGAGGGTTTCGGTGTAGACCCCGTCGAAGGACAGGAATCGCACGCCCCGGGCTCCCTCCTTGACCCCCGCCTTGTCGAGCAGGTCGGCCAGGCGAACACCGACCCACTTGACGTCGTGTACCCGCCATCCGGTGACGCACTGGAAGTCCTTGGTCAAGCGGGTGGCGGGCATGGCCCGCAGCTCGTCGAAGGTGACGGTGACTGGCGCGTCGACGAAGCCGTTGACCTGCAGGCGGTAGTCGGCGTCGGAGCGACTGTGGAGCCGGCCGGTTACGGTGTAGATGCGGAAGCGCCCGACCGGGAACAGCGACAGGAACCCGGTGCCGTCCCGGGCGGCGATCGGCGCCACCACCCGCCCGAGCAGGTCGGCGGCCTTCGACCCGAACAGCACTCCGGCCAGGCCGGTCCCCATCATGCCGAGTACGACGCGCCGGCCGACAGGTTTGCCCTCCACGGCATCCCAGGCTACGACGGTTCGGGCCGCTACCGTCCCGCGACCCCCGATGAGCGCCTGACCCAGTTTGCAGATCGTGTGCATTCTGCGTCGTGAAATCGGCGTTTCCGGCCGGGATCACGACGCGGAATGCACAATGGGCCGGTGGACCACGCGCACGGGCCGGAGGCGGCCATGTCCGACGAGGCCGACCCGCTCTACCGGCCGCTTGGCCCGCTCGCACCCTGGGCTGCGGCTCCGGTCGACGAGGGACCGTGGGACGAGGCCGTCGAGCGGCTTCGGAAGGCGAGCACCGACGACCCGGCCTGGAGCGCCATGGTCGGGCGGGGAGCGCTCCTCGCCGCCGCCTACCGGTCGGGTGCGCTCGACGGGATGCACGGCGGCGACGCGGCTCTCCAGCTTCTCCGGGGCGAGGTCGCCCTCAGCTCGATCGACGAGGCGGCCCGGGCCCACGTGCGAGCCAACGTCGGTGCGCTGCGACTGGCCCGAGACGCCGGCGTCTCCGAGGAGGCGATCCGCCGGATCCACGAGGAGGCGTGCCGGCCCCAGCTCACCCACCGGGTGCGGGTCGACGACCGGGTCCAGGACCATGTGCTGGCCGCCGGCGACTACAAGCACCACCCCAACCACATCCTCGGCGGGGCGGGACACTGGCACGCCACCGCCCCGATGGCCCAGGTCCCCGGCGAGATGGCCGCGCTGGTCGAGCGGGTACGCAGTCCGGCCTTCTCCGAGCTCCACCCTGTGGCCCGGGCCGCCTACCTGCACCACGCGCTGCTCCACGTCCAGCCGTTCGCTGACGGGAACGGGCGCGTGGCACGCGCCCTGGCCTCCGGATGTCTCATCCGCGCCGCATCGATCCCACTTGTGCCGTTCGCCCAGCGCCTGTCCGGCAGCCCGACGGAGCAGGTCGACCTGATACAGCGAGCAGGCGTGGCCCTCGTCGACCTTCTGATCTCAGTCCCACGTGAAGGGCCGGCCATGGACCGCTGGCGGTCGCACGAAGCGGCCGGCGACGCGGTGCGGCGCCAGCTGGTCCCCTCCGTGGGGCAGGCGCTCGACCGCTACCGCCGCCGGCCCGACAGGCGGGCCGACCTGGCGGCAGCGCAAACGCTGTCAGGCGAGGCCGTCGTCATCCGGATCGAGCTTCCGCCCGTCGAGGAGGTGATCACCGTGGAGGCACACCCGGAGGCGGGCGACGGCCCCGTGCTCCTTACCGCGGTCGAGGCCGGGCTACGGCTCGAGGCCGTTCCCGACGCCGACCTCGATTCGTGGCTCGACCGGGTGGTCTCCATCCTGGGCCTTCGGGTGGCCGCCGAGCTCGAGTAGCCGGATCTCGACCCGGTCAGGTGCAGGTGTTGGCGGCCAGAGAGCTCACGGCCCGAATGCGATTGGTGGTGGTGAGCCCCGGCGCCGGGGCGACTACCGGATGGTGAGCTCGGGGTGGGTGATGCGGCCCCGCCCCTGTCCGTCGATCCGCTTGGCCAGAGCGTCGAAGGCCTGCGACGCCTCCCCGGCCGGGTCGGTGAGGGTGACGGGCCGGCCCACGTCTCCCCCCTCCCGCAGCGCGGTGACCAGCGGTACCTGGCCAAGGAGGGGGACCTTGAGGTCGTCGGCCAGCAACTGGCCGCCACCTGCCCCGAAGATCTCGTACTGCTTCCCGTCGTCGCCGGTGAACCAGCTCATGTTCTCGATCACGCCCCGTACAGCCAGGTTGACCTTGCGAGCCATCAGGGCCGAGCGCTGGGCCACCCGCTGGGCCGCGGGCTGGGGGGTGGTGACCACATAGACCTCGGTACGGGGCATGAACTGGGCCAGGGACAGGGCGACGTCGCCCGTGCCGGGGGGCATGTCGACCAGCAGGAAGTCGGGTTCGCCCCAGTAGACGTCGGTCAGGAACTGGTTGAGCGCCTTGTGCAGCATCGGCCCCCGCCAGATCACCGGCTGGTCGTCGGCCACCAGGAACCCGGTGGACATGACGGTGATCCCACCCGCCACCGGCGGCACGATCATCCCGTCGATCACCACCGGCTGCTGGTCGAGGCCGAGCATCTTGGGGATGGAGAAGCCGTAGACGTCGGCGTCGAGGATGGCCACCTCGTGGCCCAGTCGCGACAGGGCGACGGCCAGGTTGACCGTCACCGACGACTTGCCCACTCCACCCTTGCCCGAGGAGAGCCCGAGCACACGGGTCTTGCTGGAGGGGTCGGCGAAGGGGATGACCTGCGGCCCCTCGTTGGCCGCGTGGGCGTGGCCCTCGTGGCCGGCAGCCGCCGACCCGCCGGAGACGTCGCCCTGGAGCCGCACCTTGAGCGCGGCCCGCTCCTCGTCGGTCATCACCGTGAGGTCGACGTCGACGCCGGCCACGCCGGCGAGGGCACCGACGGCCCTGGTGACCCGGTCGGTGATCTCGGCCCGCAACGGGCATCCGGCCACGGTGAGGGCGACGGTGACCGCCACCCGACCGTCGCCGGCGACGCGGATGTCGCGCACCATGTCGAGGTCGACGATGCTGCGGTGCAGCTCGGGGTCCTGGACGGGCCGGAGGGCGGCGAGCACTTCTTCGCTGGTGGGCATGCAATTTCTCCTATGGACATAGGTAGAATACCGGTATGGAGCAGGTGCCCCTCTCGGCGGAGGCGTTCAGCGCCGGCGTCACCGCCGCCACCTCGGCGTTCGGCGACGCCACCCGACGCGACATCTACCTGTTCGCCCACGCCGCCGAGGCCGGGGTCACCACCTCCGAAGTGGCCAAGCGCTTCGGCCTGCACCCCAACGTCGCCCGCCACCACCTCGACAAGCTGGCCGCCGGCGGGTACCTGCAGGTCCAGGTCGGCCGCCTGGCCAAGCCGGGCGCCGGTCGCCCCTCGAAGCGGTACCAGGTCACCGAGAAGGCCCTGGCCCTGGAGTTCCCGGTGCGCCGTGACGACCTGCTGATCGCCCTGCTCGGCCGCATGCTGGCCCTCGTGCCCATCGATGCCGCCGAGGCCATGGCCGAGTCGGTGGGCGAGGACTACGGGCGGTCGCTGGCCGCGTCGATGGCCCCCGGCGAGGGGCACCGCTCACTGCAGGCCGCCCTCCACGCGGTGGCCGACGCGCTGACCGCCCACGGCTTCGCCTCCCACACCGAGTCCCGGGGCGATGGGCTGGCCATCATCTCCGAGCAGTGCCCCTTCGGGGGGGCGGCGGTGCAGCACCCGGTGATCTGCGCCGTCGACCGGGGCATCGTCAAGGGCATGCTGGAGACCCTCTACGGCGACACCGTGCCGGAGACGTCGGCCTCCCGCCCCCGGGGCGACGACATCTGCGTCACCCTGGTCTGACCGACCGGTTGCGCCACTACCTCGACCACGCCTCCACCTCGCCGGCCCGACCTGAGGTGGTGGAGGCCATGCTGCCGTGGCTCTCCTTCGCCGCCGACCCTGGCCGGGTCCACACCGACGGCCGAATGTCGCGCGGGGCGGTCGAGCAGGCCCGGGAGCAGGTGGCCTCCCTCCTCGGTGCCCGGCCCCGTGAGGTGGTCTTCACCGGCGGGGCCACCGAGGCCATCGTGGCCGCGGTGTGGGGCGCCACCGAGCGGGGCGGCCACGTGGTGGTGCCGGCGGTCGAGCACTCGGCGGTGCGCGAGGCATCGGCGGCGTTTGGGGTGGTCACCGAGGTCGGCGTCGACGAGCTGGGCCGGGTCGATGCCGATGCCGTCCTCTCAGCCGTCCGACCGGGCGAGACGGCCCTCGTTCACATCCAGTGGGCCAACCACGAGGTCGGCTCGCTGCAGCCGGTGGCCGAGGTGGTGGCCGGATGCAGCGAGAAGGGCGTGCTGGTCCACGTCGACGCGGTCGTCGCCGGCGGGCACCTTCCGGTGGATTTCGCCGCCCTCGGCGCCGACCTGCTGACGGTGAGCGCCCACAAGCTGGGTGGCCCTCAGGGCGTCGGGGCGCTGCTGGTACGCCGGGGCCTGCGCCTGCGGCCCCTGCTGGTCGGCGGGGAGCAGGAGCGGTCGCGCCGGGCCGGCATGGAGAACGTGGCCGGCATCGTGGGGTTCGGCGCGGCGGCGGGCACCCTGGCATCGACCCTCGGCGCAGAGTCGGCCCGGGCCTGGGCCCAGACCGAAACCCTGATCGCCTCGGCAACCGCGGTCGACGGTGTGGTGACCTACGGCGACGTCCACCGTCGTGCTCCTCACATCGCGTGCCTGGGCGTCGCCGGCGTGGAGGCGGAAGCCGTGCTCCTCGGCCTCGACCAGGCCGGCATCGCCGCCCACTCGGGCAGCGCGTGCTCGTCGGAGTCGCTCGAGCCCTCGCCCGTCCTGGCCGCCATGGGCGTGGAAGCCGAGCGGTCGCTGCGGGTGTCGGTGGGCTGGTCGACCACCGACGACGACGTCACCGCCTTCTGCGCCGCGTTCCCGGGTGTGGTCGGCCGCCTGCGATCCCTGCGTTCCTAACCGACGAACTGGTGACACGTGGTGTCGTATGTCGCACCAGGTGTCACCGGTTCGCCAGGCGGCGGGCCTCAGCCACCATGGCCACCATGGCCCGCCGGACCTCGTCGCCGGTGGCGCACGGCTCGGGGAAGCCGAGGCGGACGGCGGCCCGCCCCGCCGGCGATACGGCCACCATCTCGAAGCCATAGCGGTCGACGGCCGACATGGTGGCTGCGGTGGTCTCGGGGCGGCCGGCCAGGTGGCGGCAGAACAGGACCTGGGCCTCGGCGTGGTCGGCGTTCATGTGGGCGATGATGCCGGCCGCAGCCTCGGCGAGCGGGTCCGGCTCAGCCGTGGCGTAGGCGCCGGCGTCGACCCAGCTCATGCGCCCGTAGCCGCCGACGTAGCGGATGCTGGCCACGTCGAGGCGGTAGAAGGCGAAGTCGCCGAAGCCGATGTAGTACTCGGCGGTGGGGTTGGCGGCCAGGTACCGGTGCTGGGCCGCCGGCCGGTCGGTGTCGTCCACCGGCGACAGGGGGCCCATGAGCGTGGCCCGCCCGCTGGCCAGGGGGTCGGCGCCGTCGGGAACCGGTTCGGTGACCAGCAGGCTGGCCCTCGGGTCGCGGATGGCGTTCTGGGTGTGTTCGGCCATGAGGCTCACGAAGAACAGCGGGTTCCCCTCGTCGTCCAGCCCGTAGGTGGCCACCGAGCCGTAGGGATAGCCGACCGGGTCGGCGGCGATGGTGCTCAGCGCGCCCCGACTCGCCGAGGCCACCAGGGTCCGGCACCGCTCGGCATGCGACGGCTCCGGCGGCGGAGGCCCGGGCGCCCGGTCGCCGCCCGCCTCCCCGCCCTCGGTGTCGGTCGGTACGTCGTGCCCGGTCGGTCGATCAGCCATGCGCCACCCTAGGAGGAGCGCTCGTCGTCCCAGCTCCTGAGGACCTCCCAGGTGTAGATGCCGGTGCTGTGGCCGTCGTTCCAGGTGAAGTTCAGGCCCCAGTTGCCGACCTCCCGGGCCGACTCGATGCGCAGCACCGGCGGGGCGCCCTCCTTGGGCCACGCCTCCAGCCCCTGGTCGCGCCGGCCCCGGCACTCGGCGCACAGACAGTTGACCCGCAGCTCCTCGAGGCCGAACCGGCTGACGTGGCCGTCCTCCCACGTGATGGTGACGCCCCGCTCGCGCTCGACGTCGACCTTCAGGGGCTGATGCGGGTTCAGGGTCAGCCGAGCGTGCCGTCGACCTGGATGTCGACGTTGCCCCGCAGGGCGTTGGACACCGGGCAGGACTCCACCGCCGCGTCCAGACCCTCCCGGAACCCGGCCTCGTCGACGCCGGGTACCTCGGCGCTCACATCGAGGGCCATGGTGGTGATGCCCTTGCCGGGCTGGAACGTGCAGGTGGCCTGCACCTCCAGCCGGGTGGGCGGATGGCCACGGGTGCTGAGCTCGTTGGACAGGGCCATGCAGAAGCAGGCGGCGTGGGCGGCGGCGATGAGCTCCTCGGGGCTGGTCTTGCCGCCCGGCTCCTCCGTGCGCGCCGCCCAGGTCACCCCGGCCTCGCTGAACAGCCCGCTGGTCACCGCGGACACGGTGCCACTGCCCCCGAACAGATCTCCCTGCCATGCGGCACTCGCCGTGCGGTCGGCCATGGCTCCTCCTCAGAATTGGTGGTCGAGCACCAGACCCTATTCGGGGCCGCTCCTCGTGGGTACTGCGCCCGACGGACAGAACGTCGATCATGGACCGCCGCTAGGTGCGGCGCACGCCGCCCCGGCGCTGCATGAGGTAGACGATCAGGGCTGCGCCCAGCACCTGGAGGATGAAGATGATCGTGGTGCCGGCGCCCAGCAGCGCCCCTACGATCCCGCCCAGGAAGGCACCGCCGATGCCGACCAGGATGGTCATCCCGATGCTCATGGGGTTCGGGCCCGGGATGGCCAGGCGCCCCAGAGCGCCGAAGATGGCCCCGATGACGACCATCCAGATGATGAAGAAGATCAGTTCCATGGTCGGAGTGTGCCCCGGGACCGGGAAACGTAACTGATCAGCGAAGCGGTTGGCCGGCGTCGGCCATGGCCCGCCGGAGCACGTCCTCCACCAGGGGGACCATTTCCTGGGGCGGGTTGTTCGAGAGGAAAAGCCGGAACTCCGTCACCGCGGTAGCCGGATCCTTGCGGTCTTGATAGAGCACCATCCCCCGGAAGAAGTGGGCGTCGGGGAAGCGGGGATCGATGGCGATGGCCTGATCGAGGGCGGCCAAGGCCAGGTCGGGCAGCCCGGCGCGCTTCAGCAGCCATCCCCGGTAGGCCAGGGCCTGGACGTTGCGGGGGTCGGCCTTGAGCAGGTCGTCGTAGATCTTCAGGGCATCCGCGGCCTTGCCTTCGCCCTCCAATTGGAGCGCCTGCTGCATCCGTCCCTGCGGGCTTTCGGGGAGCGACCCGGTGATGGAACCACCCGGCTCCCGGGGGCTCTGGAAGGCGACGATGGCGGTGCCGGTGACGGCTGCGACGAGCAGGACCACGCCGAAGGTGATCACGAGCGGCCGGCGGGTGCGTACCTGCTCGGGCTTGCCGGTGCGGCTCGCTCGGGACGGTGCCCGCTCGAGGGCCCTCAGGACCGCTGCGGCCCGGGCGGTGTAGTCGTCGTGCAGGGCCTGGAAATCCCGGTCCGAGAGCTCCCCCGCGTCGCGTTCGCTCTCCAGGTCGCGCAGGGAGGACAGCAGGAAGTCGCGCTCCTCCTCCAGCTCCTGGCGACTGGTGATGGTCATGGGCCGGTCCGCAGGGCCCGGTCCACCAGGTCCTGGTCGGCGTCGGAGATCTTCGGGCCCGGGCGGACCCGTCGCCGGCGCAGGACGAGGCCGAGACCACCCACGGCCACGGCGATACCCACGATCGGCAGGACCCAGACCAGGGCACTACGGGGCTGGAGCAGGATGTCCTCGCCGTACCGGCTGACCATGTAGTCCTTGATCTGCCCGTCGGTCTCCCCCGCCTCCACCCGCCTGCGCACCTCGTCGCGGATGGCCTCCGCCGGCGGGGCGTCGGACTGGGCCGCGGACAGGCCCCGGCAGGTCGGGCAGCGCACGACAGATGAGATCCGCTGCACGCGCTGGTCGTCGGTTGCAGGGCCCGACCGGCCCTGCGATCCCACGAACAAGGCGCCGGCCAACACCACGGCCAGGAGCCCCCAGGTCATCCGCCGGCTCACGACGACACCGCAGCCGGTTGGGGCAGGGTGTCACGCTCGGCCGCCGGTTTCGGCTCCGGCCCGGGCTCCGGAGTGCTCGGACGACGACGGCCGGGCCACGCGGCCAGGAACGTGCCGAACCCCATGATCGTGCCGCCCGCCCACAGCCAGGCCACCAGCGGTTGGACGTTGACACCGATGACCGCTACGCCACCGGCGGTCTCGGGGGGCACGACGAGCGTCAGATAGACGTCGGAGAACGGGCCGGTGCGAACCGACGGCGACCCGATGGCCTGGGATCCGAACTGGAACTGGTGGAGGGCCGGACCGTAGACCTTCCCGCCGTCTACCCGGACCCGGGCCGAGGTCGTCGTTTTGGTGGCCTGTTCGGTGGTGGAGGTGCCCAGGTAGGTGACGGAGTGCCCGGCCAGGGTGGCCGACTCCCCCGGCGCCAGCCGGAACTGGGCCCGGTGCCCATAGGAGGAGCTGGCGGCGAAGCCGACGGCCACCAGGACCACGCCGAGGTGCACGACCATGCCGCCGTTCGACCGGCCCATCAGCGCCCGCCGCATAGGTTGGCCGGCGCGGCGCGAGGCCCGGACCGAGAGCGTCAACTGGCGCAGGGCGGCGGCGCCGGCGAATGCGGCGAGGCCGAAGGCCAGCAGCGGCCCGAGGCCACGCAGCCCGGAGGCCACGCACGCCACCACGGTCAGGGTGCCGGCCCACGCCGGCCAGACGAGGCGGTGATGCAACGTCTCCGTAGCCGCCTTGCGCCAGGGCAGGGCGGGGGCCACGGCCATGAGGAACAGCAGGGTGAAGCCGATTGGGGCGGTCATGCGGTTGAAATACGGCGCACCGACCGAGAGCTGATCGCCGTTGATGGCCTCGGCCAGCAGCGGGAAGATCGTGCCCAGCAGCACCACGAAGGCGAAGGCGGCGAAGGCCACGTTGTTGGCCAGGAACGCCGCCTCTCGGGAGACAGGTGCGTCGATCGACCCGGGAGAGCGCAGCGTGTCGCCCCGCCAGCCGATGAGGCCAACGGAGACGGCGACCACCACGGCGAAGAACCCGAGGAGGGCCGGGCCGATGGGCGACTCGGTGAAGGCGTGCACCGAGTCGAGGACGCCCGAGCGGGTGAGGAAGGTGCCCAGAATGGTGAGGGAGAAGGTGGCCACCAGCAGCGACAGGTTCCAGACCCGCAGCATCCCCCGGCGCTCCTGAACCATCACCGAGTGGACGTAGGCGGTGGCCGTGAGCCACGGGAGGAACGAGGCGTTCTCCACCGGGTCCCACGCCCAGTAGCCGCCCCAGCCCAGCACCTCGTAGGACCACCAGCCGCCCAGGACAATGCCCACGGTGAGGAACCCCCAGGCGAACAGCGTCCAGCGCCGGGTCTCCACCAGCCACCCCTCGCCCATGCGGCCGGTGATCAGCGCGGCCAGGGCGAAGGCGAACGGAATGGTGAAGCCCACGTATCCCAGGTAGAGCATGGGCGGGTGGAAAGCCACCAAGGGGTGGTTCTGGAGCAGCGGGTTGGGACCGGGCCCGTCGAGGGGGACGGCCCCTGACACCACCTGGAAGGGGTTGGAGGGCCCGGCCATGAGGGCGAAGAAGAAGGCGGCTACGGCTAGGGCGATGATGGTGGCCCAGGCCACGATGGGGTCGGTGGCCCGGCCCCGGAAGTGCCGGGCCATGACCGCGATGTAGCCGGCCAGGACCAGAGCCCACAGCAGGATCGACCCCTCGAGGGCCGACCACATGGTGGTGACCGTGTAGAGCAGCGGTGTGCTGCGGCTGCCGTTGTCGGCCACGTACTGCAGGGAGAAGTCGTGGCTCAACAGGGCGTACTGCATGGCCCCGGTGGCCACCACGGCGCCGGCCAGCACCAACCACACGTAGCGCTGCCCGGCCCGCAACATGGCCGGGTTCTCCCGACGCAGGCCGAGGGCCAGCGTGGCCATGCCCAGCACTGCAGCGGCCAGGCCCAGGGCGACGGCCGCAGTACCCAGGACTGCGCTCATCTCAGGGAACCGACGGCGTGACCCGGTCGGGGTTCTCGGCCACGTAGGTCTCGGAGTGCCTGACCAGGATCCGGTCACTGGAGAAGTGCCCCCCCTGGAAGCGGCCCTCCAGCACGACGGGGATGCCGGGGCGGAACAACTCGGGCGGGTCGCCCTTGTGCCGGACAGGAACCTCGACGCTCTTCGACGTCAGGATGAAGGAGACGTCGTTGCCCTCCTGGCGGACGCTGCCGTCGACCACGTCGCCTTCGATGCGGAACCGCCGCTCGCCCAGCTCGGACCGCTGAGCCACGGCCTCGTCAGCGGTGCGGAAGTAGAGCGTGGCGTTGCCCAGGCCCTGGAACACCAGAAAGCCCAGTGCAGCCAGCACGACGACTCCGGCCAGCCACAGGCGCCGGCGGGAGTCGATCACTGGTCTTCCGGTCGGAGCATCCGGCTGAGGGTGCGCTTGCGGCGAATGACCCAGGTCGCGTAGACGGCCAGGATCCCGAACGTGCTGAAATACCCGGCGAAGATGTAGCCCGCGTCGTTCACGGTGCCGCCACCTCGTTGATCGTCAACCGCGCCTCGGCCCGGCGCTCGTCGATGGCAATCTGCATGGCCCGGTCGGCCAGACGGTCCTCCAGCCAGGCCAGGCGGAAGCGGTGGGCCATGAGCCAGCAATAGAGGAGGGTGAAAGCGACGACGCCCAGGAAGAGGGTCCACGCCATGGTGCCCCCGATCTGGGGATCGAGCACCCTCCGATCGCTGAGGAAGGTGGCGTCCTGGTGCAGCGTCCGCCACCACTCCACTGAGAAGTGCACGATCGGCACGTTGAGAAACGCGGCCAGGGCCACGATGGCGGCCCGGCGGGACTGGACCTCGGGCGACGCCGGCACCTTGCGCACGGCCAGGTACCCCAGGTAGAGGACGAACAGCACGGCGGTGGTGGTCAGGCGGGCGTCCCAGGTCCACCACACCCCCCAGGTGATCCGGCCCCAGATGGAGCCGATGAGCAGCGTGAGGCCGAGGAACAGCACCCCGATCTCGGCCGACGCCCCGGCGGTGAGGTCCCAGAAACGCGACCGCGTGCGCTTCCAGAGGTAGAGGACGCTGGCCAGGGTGGTGACCCCGAACGACACGTACATGGCCAGCCAGGCCGTGGGCACGTGCAGGTACAGCAGGCGCACGGAGTCGCTCATGTTGACGTCGGGCGGCGAGATGACCAGGGCCATCACCGCGGTCAGGGCCAGGCTGACGGCCGACAGCCATCCCAGGACCTTGGTGGGACGCGAACTCGAACTGGTGATCAAGCTTCCTCCAGAAGCGGGCCGAAGGCAACGACCCCGAACGTCACATAGATGGTCGCGAAGACAAAGAGCAGTCGTACCCACGGCCAGCCTTCGGCCGGGGTTCCGGCGAGAGCTGCTTCGCAGGCTCGGGCCGCGGCCAAGAGTACGGGAGCCAGCACCGGAAGGACCAGCAGGGGCAGGAGCGTGTCGCGCACCCGGAGGCCGGCGGCGATGATGCCGTAGACGGTGCCCGCCGCAGCCAGCCCGATCGTGGCCGCCACGCAGGTGAGCAGGAGCATGACCGCCCCCCGCAGCTGCACCCCGTAAAGCACGATCACCCCGAGGGTCAGGACCGCTTCGAGCAGAGCCAGCTGCGCGGCCACCGCCCCGGCCTTGCCCAGAAAAATGCCGGCGCCGTCGAGTCCGGAGAGCCGCAGGGCGTCGCGGGCGTCGTCGTCGGACTCGATCACGAACGACCGCTGGATGGCCAGCAGGCCGGAGAAGAGCACGGTGACCCAGAAGAGGCCGGGCCCGACGGCGGCGAGCGTGTCGCGGTCGGAGTCGAGAGCGAAGGCGAACACGATCAGCACCAGAAGGGCGAAGGGCACGACCTGGCTGATCCCGACCCGCGACCGGGCCTCGACCCGCAGGTCCTTGCCGGCCACCAGGGCCGCGTCACGCCACATGGATGGACTCCCTCGCGTCATCCGCAGTAGTCATCAGGCCGCCGGCGACCTGGCCGCCGGCCATGACGACGTTTCGAGTGGCCAGGGCCGAGGCCCGGTCGAGCTCGTGAGAAGCGAGCACCACGGTGCCGCCGGCGGCGACGGCCTCCCGCACCAGCTCGTCGAGCAGGTCCCGACCGGCGGCGTCGAGGCCGGCGTGGGGCTCGTCGAGCAGCCAGAGATCGGCCCGGCGGGCGATCAGCGCGGCGATGGACACCCTCCGTCGCTGGCCAGCCGACAGCCGCCCGGTGGGAACGTTGCGCAGGCGGCCGTCGAGGCCCAGTCGGGCCATGGCCTCGGCGGCGGACTCGGCGGACGCCCCGGCGGAGCGGGCCGAGAACACGAGGTTGTCGGACACCGTCAGGTCGTCGTACAGGAAGGTGGCATGCCCGAGGAGACCGATGCGGCGCCGCACCGCCTTGCGGTCGGCACGCAGGTCGTGGCCCAGCACCTCGGCCTCGCCGGCGGCGAAGGCGGCCAGACCGGCACATGCCCGCAACAACGTGGTCTTGCCCGCCCCATTGGCCCCCTGGACCAGGACGATCTCCCCGACCGCCACGTCGAGATCCACTCCGGCCAGCGCCGGGAACCGGCCGAGCAGCGACACAGCGGAGCGAAGGCGGACGGCAGAAGCCATGGAGACCCCACCAAACTACCGGTGGGGATGAACCCGGTCCAAGCAGGGCAGGCGGTAGCCTCGGCCCCTGTGATCCGGCGCGCAGTCCGGGGGATGGGCAAGACCCTCATCTCCGTGGGCGTCCTCATCCTTCTCTTTGTTGTTTTCCAGCTCTGGGGCACCGGGCTCACGCACGACCGCGCCCAGAAGTCCCTCCGGTCCGAGTTCGCCCGCCAGCTGGCGGCGCCGGCTGCCGCCGACCCGGCGCCGGCGGCGCCCTCCACGCCCACCTCCGTCACGCCCACCACGGTGGCCGCTCCACTCGTTGAGGGCGAAGCGGTCGCCGTCATCGGCATTCCCAAGATCGGCCTGGATGAGGTCGTGGTGGAAGGCGTGGGCGTCGAGGATCTGAAGAAGGGCGTGGGCCACTACCCCGACACCAAGATGCCCGGCGAGACGGGCAATGCCGCCCTGGCCGGCCACCGCACCACCTACGGCGCGCCGTTCAACCGGCTCGACGAGCTCGTCCGGGGCGACGAGATCACCGTGACCACCAAAGCCGGCACCTTCCGCTACTCGGTGCTGGAGTGGACAATCGTCACCCCCGAGGCGGTCGAGGTCCTCGACGACACCGCAGACAATCGGCTCACCCTCACCACCTGCCATCCCAAGCTCAGCGCCGCACAACGCCTCATCCTCGTCGCCCAACTGATTGGCGCTCCCCTCGACGCGCCCCAGAACCCGGTCAGCACGACCGCCACCACCGCTCCTCCCCGCTCCAGCGAGCTGGCCGCCGGCATCGACCGGCCCGGGCTGTCGGGCGCCGCCGCCGCCAACCGCCCGGCTATCGCCTGGGGCATCCTGGCCGCCAGCGTCTGGCTGGCGGCGTGGGCCATCGGCCGCTGGTCGGGCCGGCGCTGGACCGCCTACCTCGTGGGCACCCCCATCTTCCTGGTCACCCTGTTCGTCTTCTTCGAGAACGTGGCCCGGTTGCTCCCCGCCAACGTGTAAACAAGCATCAGATGTGTCCACTGGTAACATCAGATGCATGCCACGGACAACGCTCGACATCGACTCCTCGGTCCTGCGTGAGCTGAAGCGCCGGCAGCGGCAGGAGAACAAGACGCTCGGGCAGCTCGCATCCGAGTTGCTCGCCCGCTCCCTCGCCGAGGATTCGACTGCCGAACCGTTGCCCCCCCTCAGTTGGCCGTCCCAGAACCTGCGCCCGAGAGTCGACCTCGATGACAAGGATGCGGTTTGGCGCATCCTTGACGAGCGATGACGGCCACGATCGACACGAACATTTTCGTCGTCGCGGCGCACACCTCGAGCCCACGCCAGGAGCGAGCGCGTGCCCTGCTCGACTGGGTAGCCCAAGGGCCCGGGGTGGTGCACCTGCTGTGGCCGACTCTCTTCGGCTTCCTCCGGATCGTCACCCATCCCACGATCTTCGATCATCCCCTCAGCCCCGACGATGCCGAGTCGGCCGTGGATCGCCTGGTGAGTCGCCCGCACATTCGCGTCGGTGGCGAGCTCGACGGGTTCTGGGGCAGTTACCGGCGTGTGGCTGACGACGTCAAACCGCGCGGCAACCTCGTGCACGATGCTCACCTCGTCGCCCTGATGCACCAGCACGGAATCTCGACGATCTGGAGCAACGACAGGGATCTTCGCAAGTTCTCCGGGATCACGGTGAAGGACCCCTTCGACGACCGGTACTCGACAGGGTTTGGATAATTCGCACCCCCGTCAACCACGCCACAGCACGTGGGCAGAAGGCCGAGGCTTCCACCTTGGCGCCCAGAGGTCGACGATCTCGTCGGCGAGTCCCTTCGCCGCCGGTCGGCCTGACGAGCGTTCGACAGGGTTGGCATAGACCCGCCGTGTCAGCATGCGGTGTGCCCGGCCAACCTGAGCCAATCAACGATCCCGTCCTGGCCCGGCGGGCCCGGATCAGCCGGCTCGCTGCTCAGGCCCAGCGCATCGGGTACAGCCTGTGGCTGGTGTCCATCGTGGTGTTCGTGATCGGCGCCATCACCGGGTTCCGGCCGGCCATGGTCACCATCGTGATCGGGTGCCTGGCCGCGGGGTCGGCGCTGCTGGCGCCGTCGATCGTGATCGGCTACGGCGTGAAAGCTGCCGACCGGGAGGACCGGGGACTCGACAGTGGGCACTGAGGCGGGGCGAGTGGTCGGGGCACAGCACCGGGAGAGGAAGCTTGGCTAGGGCGGCGGTCCTGACCGGCCTCGGCCAGCCGCTGATCATCCGCGACGACGTGGAGGTGGAGGCGCCCCGGGGCGGCGAGGTGCGAATCCGGGTGGCGGCCTGCGGGATCTGCCGGTCCGACCTGTCGATGCAGGACGGCACCCTGCCCATCCCCATGCCGGCGGTGCTCGGTCACGAGGCGTCGGCGGTGGTTGAGGAGGTGGGCGAAGGGGTGACCGACCTGGCGCCCGGCGACCACGTCGTCGTCTCGTGGGTGCCCCAGTGCGGCGCCTGCTTCTTCTGCCGGCGGGGCCAGCCCCAGCTGTGCCAGGCCGCGGATGCGGTGCTCCTGTCCGGGGGCCTGCTCGATGGCACGCCTCGCCTGCGGCTCGACGGCGCGCCGCTGTTCCAGATGTCCGGCGCCGGCGCCTTCTCCACCGAAACGGTGATCCCGGCCTGTGCGGCGGTGAGGATTCCCGACGACGTACCCCTCGACGTGGCCGCCTTGCTGGGCTGCGCAGTGCTCACCGGCGTGGGAGCGGCGCTGAACACGGCGACGATCCGCCCGGGGGACGCAGTGGCGGTCGTCGGCTGCGGAGGCGTGGGCCTCAACATCGTCCAGGGCGCCCGCATCGCCGGCGCCGAGGTCATCATCGCCATCGACGTGAGCCCGGCGAAGCTGGAGGTCGCCCGGGCCTTCGGCGCCACTCATACTGTCGACGCCACCCGGTCCGACCCGGCCAATGCAGTGCGCGACCTGACCGGTCAGCGGGGGGCCGACGTGGCCTTCGAGGCCTTCGGCCAGGGCCGGACGATCGAGCAGACCGTCGAGATGACCCGACGGGGTGGCCAATCCGTGATCGCCGGCATCCCCCGCCTCGACGTGATGCTGACCCTGCCGGCGATGCTCGGCGTCGTGCTCCAGGAACGCACGATCAAAGGCTGCTGGTACGGCTCCTCCGACATTCGTCGCGATGTTCCCCGCCTGATCGACTTCTACCGGGAGGGCCGGCTCCAGCTCGACCAACTGGTGTCTCGGCGCATCGAGCTGGCCGAGGTGAATCAGGCCCTGGAAGCCCTGAAGGCGGGGGAGGTGACCCGATCGGTGATCGTCTACTGAGACGACGCCCGCCGCCGCGCTGCCGATACCTTCTTCACCGGCGCCGCCGGTGGCTTGCGGCGAGGGCGGAGCTCGGCGACCACCTCGGCCAGCTCGGTCACCTGAGCCTGCAACCGGTGTAGATCGCTGCGCAGCGGGGCCAGGGTGCCGACCTCGCCGGCTGCCGCCGTGGCCAGGGCGTCGACCTGCTCGGACACGCTCGCCACCCGCTTCTCCACTTGGTCCTGCACCTTCGCCACTTGTCGCTGCAACGCGGCAATGCCGGCCGTCGTCTCGGTGCGCCCTCGCCCCACCCTGGCGACGAGGTCGTCGAGAGTCGCCAGCCTGGCGGCGACGGTGTCGATGGTCGCCACCTTGGCGGCGACGGTGTCGAGGATCGCCAGCCTGGCGTCCATCGTCTGGGCCACGCGCTCCTCGCCCTCGCTCAGCGCCACCTCCACCGAGGCGACCAGGGCTTCGAGACGGACAGCCGCATCGGTGGCCTGCGCGTCCAGCTCCGCGTGGCGCTCGTCGAGGGCGGCGGCGCCTGCGGCCAGCTGCTCACGCCCATCGCCTAGCGCCAACGTCACCTCTGCTCGGGTTTCGACCAGGTGGGCGTCGAGGGCGTCACGCAGCCGACGCTGCGCGCCGTCGAGGTCGGCGCCCCGCTCGCCGGCGAGTTCGGCCAGTTTCTCGTCGATCACCTGGCCCAAGCGGGCGTCGGTGCGGCGGGTGTGCACCTCCAGCGCCTCGATCCGGCGGCCATCGGAACTGACCGTCTCCTCCATGAGCTCGAAGCGGGCGACGGCGGCCTCGGCGTCCGCCGCCTGCCCGGCCACGGTGTGCATGCGCTCGTCGAGCTCGTCCACCGTCACGACAAACCGCCGGTGGGCATCTGCGACCGCCGTGCCGATCTCGGTGCGAGCCTGGCGCAGCTGGGTGTCCAGAGCCTCCTCCAGCTCCGACCTGACGCTTTCGAGTTCGGCCCGCCGCCGTTCGACAACCTCGGTCAGCTTCGCCTCCACCATGGCGTCGATCCGGCCGGCCCCGCCGGACTGCCGCTCGACGGCGTCGATGCGCTCGTGCACCTGGCCGAACCGGGCCCCCAGCGCCGAGGTGGTCGTGTCGAGCTCGGCGCGCAGCTCGGCCGACCGGTCGGCGGAGAGCTCGGTCAGCCGGGACTCGACCGACTCGGCCAAACGCCCGACGGCCCCCTTCACCCGCTGCTCCAGCTCGTCCAATCTGGCGGTGCCACCCTGCGCGTCCGACCGGAGAGCGGCCACGCTCTCGACCACCGCCGCGGTGTCCAGGGTCATGCCGTCGAGGCGCCGGGCCAGTGCCGCGGATGACGCCGCGTCCTCGGCCCGCAATGTGGCGACCTCGGCGTCCCGGGCTGCGGACAAGGCACCCACCCGGGACTCGAGCGATTCGTCCAGCCGGCTCATTCCCGCCGCCACCCGTTGCTCCAAGCTGTCGAGGCGCTCGGTGAGCCCGGTCCGGAGCACCTCGAGCTCGGACTCCCGTCCAGCGTTCACCTCAGCCAGCCGCGCCTCAACCGAGTCGGTGAGGCGGCCCATGGCCGCCTTCACCCGTTGCTCGAACGCCTCGACCCGGCCCGGCCCGGCCGCCGCCTCGGCCCTCAGGATTTCGGCGTCGTCGGCCGCCACTGCGGCCTGGCCGGCGACGTCGTCGAGCCTTGCGTTCAGGCCGGCCGACATGGTTCCGAGCCGCTCCTGGATGGCCGACACCCGGGTGGCGGAGGCAGAAGCCACGTCCGCCACCCGTTCATCGAACAGCGCCTCCAGTTCCGTGCGAGCCGCGCCGACGAGGGCGCGCTGACGCTCGGCCGCCGCCGCCACCTGGGCCTTGACCAGATCGGGCACCAGGGCCAGCCGCTGGTCGACCTGCTCCTCCAACAGCTCGAGGCGCTCGGCGTCGGTGGACGACGTACCGCTGAGAGCGACGGCCCTCGCCGCTGCGTCGGCGGCCCGCTCGGCCACCGCGTCCAGGCGTGCGCTGAGCTGCTCCTGGGCCACCTCCAGTCGGCGAGTGGTCACGATGAGCACGGAGCTGGCCTCGGCACGAACGCCTGCCAGCTGCTCGTTGACCACCACCTGCAGCTCGGCGCGGAGCGCCTTCATGTCGTCGCGTCGGTCGTCGAGAGCCTGGACCAACTGCGCCTCGACCCATCCGGCCAGGCGGCTCGTCAGCTGGCGGACGTGCTGCTCGAGAGCCTCCAGCCGGTCGGCGTCGCCCGGCGCGGCGTCCGGCCGACGAGGTGGTCGGCCGACGTCGCCGGGAACGACACCCTCATCCACCGGCGACAGCGTACCGAGCGCGGGCCGTCGGCCCGGGGACGCCGGCGCGAGGGCGCTCCGAGTGGAGGGTGGTCACCCAAGCCGCTGCGCCGGACCGCCGCCTGGCCACCCCCGGAGGACGACACCGTCGCGTGCCCGAAAGGGTGCCTACTCCTTGGCCCTCACGTTGGCCGCCTGCAGGCCCTTCGGGCCGTCCTGCACATCGAACTCCACCGGCTCACCCTCTTCGAGGCTGCGGTAGCCCGGCTTCTGGATGGCACTGAAGTGGACGAAGACATCGCCGCCATCCTCCTGCTGAATGAACCCATACCCCTTGTCGGCGTTAAACCACTTGACGGTTCCGGTCGCCACGGTGGCGATCCCCCTTCTCGCGTTGGACTTGCACCCGGGGGACTGCCCAACCGTGCGGTGATGCCGTGCAAAAGCGATTCCCCGCGCCGGAAGTTACCAGTCGGGCACCCGGATGTCTCTAGGTGTCTTTGCGATGGATGCGGGTGCCGCGCGAGGTGTCCTCAACCCCCCATCCGAGACCCTCCAGCCGGTCACGAAGGGCGTCGGCGCCGGCGAAGTCACGGGCGGCGCGAGCGGCGTCGCGCATCGTCACCAGCTCGGCCACGTCGGGGGGAATCTCATCCGAGCCGCCCGGGAACGACAGGCCGAGGGCCGCCCCCATCTCCTTCACTGCGGACGCCAGCGGGGCCGCTGCCGTGGCGCCGTCGCCGGTGTCGAGGACGGTGTTCGCCGCTTTGATCACGCTCCACATCTCGGCCATGGCCCGGGGGGTGTCGAGATCGTCGTCCATGGCGGCGCGGAAACGGGCCAGTGCCTCGGCGTCGGCCGGAGCTCCCGGGAGATCGGCGGCCCGGCGGGCGAAGGCGGCCAGGCCGCTCAGGGTGTTCGCCGCCTGCTCCAGCGTGGAGGAGGTGACCTCCACCGGCGCCCGGTAGTGGGACTGCAACACGATGAGCCGGTAGGCCCGGGGGTCGACCACCTCGATCAGGTCGGCGAGGTTGTGCACGTTGCCGAGCGACTTCGACATCTTCTCCCCACCCATCTGCACGTGGCCACTGTGGCCCCATCGGCGGGCGAACTCCCGCCCGGCGGCCACCGCCTGGGCCCGCTCGTTCTCGTGGTGTGGAAAGGCCAGATCGATCCCTCCGCCGTGGAGATCGAAGCCCTCGCCCAGCAGGTCGAGCGACATCACCACGCACTCGGTGTGCCAACCGGGCCGGCCTTCGCCCCACGGCGAGGGCCATGTGGGCTCGTGGGGCTTGGCCTTCTTCCAGAGAGCGAAGTCCAGCGGGGATCGCTTCTCCTCGTGGACATCGACGCGCGCCCCCGACCGCAGGCTGTCGAGGGGCTGGCGGGCCAGCAGCCCGTAGCCGGGCACGGCGTCAACCTCCAGGTACACCCCGTCGGAGGTCTCGTACGCCTTGCCCGCCGACACCAGTCCGGCCACGAGGTCCACCATCTGCTCCACGTAGGCGGTGGCGTGAGGGTCGACGGTCGGCCGCTTCACGCCGAGCGCGTCCATGGCCGCATACCAGGATCCCTCGAACTCGACGGCCACGTCCGACGACGAGCGACCCTCCCGGTTGGCCCGGCCGATGATGTTGTCGTCGATGTCGGTGATGTTGGACACGAAGCGGACGCCGAGGCCGGTCCACTCCAGGTAGCGCCGCAGCACGTCCCACGCCAGAGCCATCCGGCCGTGGCCGATGTGGGGGACGTCGTAGACGGTCGGCCCACACACGTACATGGAGATCGTGCCGGCGTCGCGTAGCTCAACGTCGGCCGGCCGGCCCAATGCAGTGTCGTGGAGGCGGATCACCGGGTTACCGTAACCCTGTGCCGGCACCCGAGGTCCCCGAAAAACCAAGCATCGACGGGCTCGAGGAGAAGTGGGGCTCCCGCTGGGAGGCCGACGGCACGTACCGCTTCGACAGGACGAAGACTCGGGCGGAGATCTTCTCGATTGATACCCCGCCACCCACGGTCAGCGGCTCGCTGCACGTCGGCCACGTCTTCTCCTACACCCACACCGACGCCGTGGCCCGCTTCCAACGCATGCGCGGCCGCGAGGTTTTCTATCCCATGGGCTGGGACGACAACGGTCTGCCCACCGAGCGCCGGGTGCAGAACTACTTCGGCGTCCGCTGCGATCCGACGCTGCCGTACGACCCGTCGTTCGTCCCGCCGGCCAAGCCCCAGTCGCCGCCGGTGGCGGTGTCCCGGCCCAACTTCGTCGAGCTGTGTGTTCGGCTGACGGTCGACGACGAGAAGACGTTCGAGGACCTGTGGCGGCGGCTCGGGCTGTCGGTGGACTGGGGCATGACGTACACGACGATCGGGCCCGAGGCTCAACGCGCCTCCCAACGGGGGTTCCTCCACCTCCTGACCGCAGGCCGGGCCTACCAAAAGGTGGCCCCCACCCTCTGGGACGTCGACTTCCAGACCGCCATCGCCCAGGCCGAGCTGGAGGACCGCGAGCTGGCCGGCGCCTATCATCGCATCCGCTTCGGGGGGCCCGACGGCACGGCCATCGAGATCGACACCACCCGTCCGGAGCTCATCCCCGCCTGCGTCGCCCTCGTCGCCCACCCCGACGACGAGCGGTACAAGCCCCTCTTCGGTTCCCGCGCCCAGACGCCGCTGTTCGGGGTCAGCGTGCCCATCGTCGCCCACCCCCTGGCCGAACCGGAGAAGGGCACGGGCGTGGCCATGATCTGCACCTTCGGCGACGTCACCGACGTCACCTGGTGGCGGGAGCTGCAGCTCGAGACGCGCACCATCGTCGGGCGGGACGGGCGCATCCAGGCCGATCCGCCCGAGGGCGTGGAGCCATCGCCGGCCTGGGCCGAGCTGACCGGCAAGAAGATGGAGCCGGCGCGGGGCCGCATCGTCGAGCTACTGCGTGAGTCGGGCGATCTGGTCGGTGACCCCCGACCGATCACCCACGCGGTCAAGTTCTTCGAGAAGGGCAACAAGCCGCTCGAGATCCTCAGCAGCCGGCAGTGGTTCATCCACACCCTCGACAATCAGGAACGGCTGCTGGAGCGGGGCCGGGCGCTGCACTGGCATCCGCCGTACATGCGGGCTCGGTTCGAGTCATGGGTGAGCGGTCTGAACACCGACTGGCTCATCAGCCGCCAGCGGTTCTTCGGTGTGCCCTTCCCGCTCTGGTACGGCCTGAGCGACGACGGTTCCATCCGCTACGACGCGGCCATCGTCCCCGACGAGTCCCGGCTGCCCGTCGACCCGTCCACCGACGTGCCCGACGGCTACTCCCCCGACCAGCGCGACCAGCCGGGCGGGTTCACCGGCGAGCCCGACGTCATGGACACCTGGGCCACGTCGTCACTCACCCCCCAGATCGCCGGCCGATGGACCGACGACCCCGACCTTTTCGCCCGGGTCTTCCCGATGGACGTGCGGCCCCAGGCCCACGAGATCATCCGCACGTGGCTGTTCTCCACGGTCGTGCGCTCCGACCTCGAGCACGACGCCCTGCCATGGACCGACGCCGCCATCTCCGGCTGGGTCCTCGACCCGGACCGCAAGAAGATGGCGAAGTCCAAGGGCAACGCCCTGACGCCCATCGGGCTGCTCGACCAGTACGGCTCCGACGCAGTGCGCTACTGGGCGGCCAGCGGGCGCCCCGGGGTCGACACAGCGTTCGACGAGGGCCAGATGAAGGTGGGCCGGCGCCTGGCCATCAAGCTGCTGAACGCATCGAAGTTCGTCCTCTCCCGCCTGGAACTTCCGCCCGCGGAGCCGGACGGAGACGCGGGCGACGTCACGGCTCCGCTCGACCGGGCCATGCTCGCCGGCCTGGCCTCGCTGGTCGACGAGGCCACGACCGCCTTCGAGGGCTACGACTACGCCCGGGCCCTGGAGCGCACCGAGACGTTCTTCTGGGGCTTCTGCGACGACTACCTCGAGCTGGTCAAGGGCCGGGCATACGGCGGCCAGGGCGAGGCGGCGGCGGCCTCGGCCAACCGGGCGCTCATGCTGGCCCTGTCGACCATGCTCCGCCTTTTCGCCCCCTTCCTGCCCTTCGTGACCGAGGAGGTGTGGTCATGGTGGAAGGACGGGTCGGTCCACCGGGCGACCTGGCCCCTGGCCGTTGAGCTGCGCGGCCCGGCGGGCGCCACCGCCGATCCCGTCGTGCTCGAAATGGCGGCGGCGGTGCTCGGTGGGGTGCGCAAGGCCAAGACCGTCGCCCAGGTGTCCATGCGGGCCGAGGTGGCCCGGGTCGTGGTCAGCGACAACGCCGAGCGCCTGGCCGCCCTGGCCGGGGCGGCCGACGACGTTCGTGACGCCGGCCGCATCGCCGAGCTGGTCACCGAGGAGGCCGACCAGCCGTCTGTGATCGTGGGGCTGGCCCCCCAGGCCTGACCGTCAGCCGGCCACCAGGTCCTCGATCGGACCGGTGGGGAGATGGATCCACCCTTCGGCCGCAGCTCGGTCGGCCAGCTCGCTCGGCGGCGGACTCGTCAGACCCAGCGCGACGGCACGGGCCACCAGCGCCGAGATGAGCGCATCGAAGGCGTGCTCGCTCCCTACACAGGCCTGCCGGATGGCGGGAGAAGCAAACGTGACCCCCGTGCGCTCCTCGATCTCGGGCACTGACCGGACCGGGCTGAGGGCCCAGAGCCGGCGGGCCGCAGCCGGATAGACCTCGGCCACCGGCCCCCGTACACCGCTACGGTCGATCGGGCTGCTGATGACCTCCCACGCGTCGAGCAGGTAGGCGGCCCGCAGGGCGGTCACGCCGATCCGGTCGGTTGAGACCGAGAGCGGCCACCGTCCCAGTCGCTCCCCGACCCATCGGTCGGTGGCCCGCCACACCAGGTCGCCGCGCTCACCCGCGGAACCGCGGCCCGGCCACGGACGATGGTCTCCGTGGGCCCCGAGGGCGGCGGTAAAGGCCACCGGCCAACCGAGCGGGCAGTCGATGCCGAGCCGGCCCCCTTCCGGCAGCCGGTCGAGCAGCGCCCCGAAGGCATTGTCGTCGACGGCAGGGTCGAGCCGCTCGACCGTGACCTGGCCCTCGCTCCAGCGCAACTCGCAGGCCGCGGTGTTCTTCGGCGCGGCGGCGAAGTCGACCCCGACGGTGATCGGCGACCTCTCGGGCCCCAGGGCAGGGACCTCTCTGAGCCGGCCCTCCTCGTCGTAGAAGCGGGAGCGCATCCCAGCGACGGTAGCGACCCGGCGCTCTCACACGGAGCGGATCACCCGCGCCGGATTGCCGACGGCCACCACGCCGGCGGGAAGGTCCTTGGTGACCACGGCGCCTGCGCCGACCACGGTGTCCTCGCCGATGGACACGCCGGGGAGCACGATCACGCCGCCGCCCAGCCACACGTTGTCGCCGATGATGATCGGCTGCGCCGCCTCCCACTTGGCCCGACGCGGCTCGGCCTCGGTGGGATGGGTGGGCGTCAGGAGCTGGACGTTCGGGCCGACCTGCACGTCGTCACCGAGGGTGATGGGGGCGACGTCGAGCGCCACTAGGCCGAAGTTCACGAAGGTCCTCGCCCCCATTCGGATCTGGTAGCCGTAGTCGCAGTAGAAGGGAGGTCGAATTTCGCTCCCTTCTCCGAAGAACCCGAGTAGCTGATCGAGGATGCGCCGGCGCTCGGCAGGGTCGTCGGCCGGGCTCCGGTTGTACACCTCCATCAGGCCCATGGCCCGGAGGTTGTCCCGGGTCAGAGCCGGGTCATCCGCGATGTACGCGTCACCGGCGATCATGCGTTCTCGCTGCGTCCGCCCGTCGGCGGATGTGCGTGGGTCTTCCATGGCTACCAGCGTGCCCGATGAAGTGATCGACCCAGAAACAGGGGCCCCGGTGCGTTTCCCGAGGCACAATTCGCCATGGCCCGTCCCCGGCACGCGACGCTCAACAGCCTGCTGGCCTCGCCGGTGCGGCTGCCTGTGCTCGCCCTGGCGTTCTCGCTCGTCTACGGCACGGTCGGGTACATAGTCATCGAGGGGTTCGGGGTGCTCAACGCCGTGTACATGACGGTGACGACCCTCACCACAGTGGGCTTCGGGGAGATCGAGCCGCTCAGCCCTGGTGGCCGGGCGTTCACCCTGTCACTCATCGCAGTGGGCTTCACCGCCGCCTTCACGTTGCTGGCCGTCTTGACGAGCCTGGTGGTCAGCGGCCAGCTTGGGCGATCGCTGACCAGGAGGAGCATGCGGCAACGGATCGACGACCTCACTGACCACTACATCGTGTGCGCATACGGGCGTGTCGGGCAGGCCGCGGTCGAGGAGCTGACCGCCCAGGGCGCCGGCGTGGTGGTGGTTGAGGTCGACCCGGGCCGGGAACCCTTCATGATCGAGGCTGGCGTCCCCTACGTGCTTGATGACCCCATGCGCGAGGACGTGCTCGAGCAAGCGGGGATCGAGCGGGCCCGGGGCCTGCTGTGCGCTGTCGACTCGGATGCGTCGAACGTCTACATCACCCTGCTGGCCCGCGCCCGCAATCCCGACCTCTTCATCATCGGGCGGGCGTCGAGCCCCGAGTCGGTCGAGGCGTTGCGCCGGGCCGGCAGCGACCGGGTCGTGTCGCCCTACCGGCTGAGCGGCACCCGCATGGCCGCCCTCGCCTTCCAGCCGGCAATGCTCGAATTCGTCGACATGGTCAGCGTCGCCCCCAATCTTCGCATCGAGGAGCTGGTCGTCGGCGACCACTCGCCTCTCGCCGGCGCATCGGTGCGCGATGCGGCCGCACCGTACGACGGGGTGATGATCATGGCCGTCCGAGGCCCCGACGGCACCCTGCTGGTGCCCCCGCGAGCGGACACCGTGTTGGCCGCGGGCGATCTGCTCATCATCGTCGGGCCGATGGACGCCCTCGGCGACCTCGCCCGCCGGGCCCGCTGAGCACCTCCCTGCCTTCACCCGGGAAAGAATCGGACAACCCCTTAATCCACACGCCGCACCAGGTTCGAACAATGAGTGGCGCCTCGCCTGCCCGGTTCCGCCGACTGAGCAGGCTGAGGCGCCATCCCGTTGGGCGCACGGGACCCTACGACGTGGATCCGTCGAAGACGGCTTCCCTGTGAATCCGACTTCCGGAACCGCACAATGTGGCTGCGAAAGCCATGATCCATGTGTAGTCATCTCGCCAAACCTCGTTGGACTATTTCGTCATACACGGAAACCCGCGGCTCCGTAGAACAGACAACGACCCACCCCTACCCAGTAGGGAAGACACCTCGCCGAAGAGGCGGAAGGAAGAGAGACCATGAAGAAGACAAAGAGGGCTTCCCTCACTGCGCTCGTGGGGGTACTCGCCCTCGCCGGAGCGGCCTGCGGAAGCGACAATGACAACGACAGCGCCACCTCACAGGGTGCGAACAGCTCAACGCAGGCTCAGACCGCCGACACGGTCACCGCCATTCCCAGCCTCACCGGTGTGGGTACCTCGGTCATCCTGGACGCCGGCACCGCCGGTGCACTCAAGGGCCTCGGCGTCGCCATCGCCCCGTCGGGCAGCGCCACCTTCGAGGCGTCCACCTCCACCATCACCTTCCCGATCACCTCGGGCTACGCCGAGATCCACAGCAACCCGGCGACGGAGCCCGGGTACATCCTGGGTTCGGTCAACCACGAAGGCAGCGGCTTCACGCTTACTGCCGGCAGCACCAAGGTTGAGCTGTCCGATTTCGTCGTCGACCCCGGCAATTCGATGCTCTATGGCAGCGTCGGTGACAAGCCCGGAATTCCCCTGTTGGCGCTGGACGGCACCAACGTCAAGGTGACCATGGAGTCCGGCAATGTCGTCTTGTTCGGCACCGTCGCCAAGCTGACCGACACTGCGGCTACTGCCCTGAATGGGGCGTTCAAGACCTCGGCAATCAAGGCCGGCACGCCCCTCGGCGTCGTCCGTCTGGTAGCCAAGGGCACGGCGACCACCTATGACGCCGTCGCCGACAAGACGGCCCAGATCACCCGCCTGAGCGGCAAGCAGACCGCCGTCAAGCTCGACGCCGGCACCGCCGACGCCCTCAAGTCCCTCGGCGTGAGCGTGGCCCCCACGGGCTCCGGCACCTTCGAGAGCTCCACGGGCACGGTTGCCTTCCCGATCACCGGTGGCTTCGCCGCCATCCACTCGGACAAGGGCTACGAGCCGGGATACATCGCCGGCAGTGTGGTCCACCAGGGCAGCGGGCTGAAGTTCAGCAAGGGCAACCAGTCCATCGAGGTCACCGACTTCGTGGTCGACCCCGGGGCATCGACGCTGACGGCCACCGCCGGCGGCAAGGCGGGCATCCCGCTGCTGTCCCTCGACGGCACCAACGTCGCCGTGTCGATGTCGGGCTCCGACGTGGTCCTGCAGGGCACCGTCGCCAAGCTGACCGCCACCGGTGCCAGCGCCCTGAACTCCACCTTCGGTGTCACCGCCTTCAAGGAGGGAATCCCGCTGGGTGTCGTCACCCTGACCGCCTCCCAGGCCGCGGCCCCCGCCGCCTAGCAACTCCGAAATAGACGCACCGGCCGGTGCGACGGGTCACAAGCCCGTCGCACCGGCTTCTTCGCGTTCGGCGTCCCGTCGTCTCCTATGCACGCCCCTATCAACACGGGTTAGCGAACCGAAGTCAGAGCAGCTGAGGCTGGACCTCCCCGGCCAGGGGCTCCACCAGCTCCGGACCGTCGTTGCGGGCGCTGTTGACCCGGGTACCGACCGGGCGGGCCCGGAGCGCCACCGTGGCCGGCGCGTGCAACAACTCCAGCAGGGCGGATACGTCGTGGTTCCCGGGGTCGAGCCAGGCGTCCCAGCGGTGGCGGTCGAGACGCACGGGCATGCGGTTGTGCAGCCAGGCCAGGTTCTCGTCGGCCGGCGCAGTGACAACCGCGCAGCTCGCCTCACCGTCGTTGCGGTCCCAGACGCCGGCCAGGGCGAAGGGGTCGCCGGAGACGTCGGCCCGGTCGAGAAGGTAGGGCTGCTTGGGAGCGCCGGCCGGCCGGCGCCATTCGTAGAACCCGTCGACGACCACCAGGCACCGCCGACGGGCGAGCGCTTCGGCGAACATCGGCCGGTCGAGGATGCCCTCCACCCGTGCGTTGATCGGCTGTGGGCCGGCTGCGGGATCGGTCGACCACGACGGCACCAGCCCCCATCGCATGCGGCCCAGCCGCCGGCCGGAGTGGGTGCCGGCGATGGCCAGTACCCCAGCCCCGGGGGCCACGTTCCAACTCGGCGGCCGCTCGTCCGCGACCACCTCGGCGGCGCCGAAGAACGCAGCGAGGACGTCGACCGGTCGAGCCACGACGATGCGACCGCACACGCTGTCCAGCGTAATCGGCTCTTGACCTCAAATCACTTTGCGTTGTAAAGTCATTTGCATGATGGCAAACGGCGCACGAAACTCGCCCGACAACGACGAACTGACCACGACGCTGCAACAGCTCGACGACGTCCGCCAGCGGACGCGAGCCGCCGTGCACCCGGCCTGGTTCCCCATGTTGCTCTTCGGGCTGCTGGGCCTGGCCTCGGTGCCCTTTGCCCTCGTCGGCGACGGCACGTGGCTCGGTCTGTACTGGTTCGTGGCCGGGCCGGCAGGCGGTTTCGCCACGTCGCAGTACTACCGCAAGCGGGCCATCACACTCGGGGTCGGCGTGCGGGGCGGGGCGTACGTCGCCATCGGCGTGGCCCTGTTCGTGGCCGCCTCGGTGGCCGGGGCCGTGACGCAGTCCGCTGCGGCGCCCATGATGGCCATCGCCGTCGCCTATCTCGGCTTCGCCCGCCTCGAGCGGAGCTGGCCGGTGGCCGGGGTGTCGTTCGTCCTCGGCCTGGCCGCCCTCGTCGTCGGCGTCACCGACCCGTCCTACGGCGACATTCTCCTGTCGCTGGCATTCGGCCTGTCCTTCACCGCCACCGGCCTGCTCCTCCGGCGCAGCGACGCACCGGCGCGGGCCACAGCGTGACCGAGGACTCCCACCCTTCTCAGCGCCTCGACGACACCGTGCACCAGCGGGTGCGGCTGGGGATCCTCGCCGTGCTGACCGAGGCCGATCAGGCCGATTTTGCCTTCCTCAAGGACTCACTCGGCCTCACCGACGGCAACCTCTCCCGGCATCTCCAGGTGCTGGAGGAGGCGGGCTACGTAAAGGTCGCCAAGACATTCGTGGGCCGCCGGCCCCGCACGTGGATCTCCGCCACCCGAGCGGGCCGGGCCGCCTTCGGCTCCGAGCTCGCCGCCTTGCGGGAGCTCATCGCCGGTGTCGACCGGTCGGGCAGGCAGAACGGCCATGGTTAGAGTCGCCCGGGGGCTGGGAGCCACGTCGCAGCAGAGGAGCAGTGCCATGCCGGCCATCCGCGTCCGGGGACTCCACAAGTCCTATGGCGCCATCGAGGCCGTCCGAGGCGTGGACTTCGACGTGGCCGAGGGTGAGGTCTTCGGTTTCCTGGGGCCGAACGGGGCCGGCAAGACCACCATCGTGGAGATCCTCGAGGGCTACCGCCAACGCTCGGC